>JBOGED010000196.1:0-39663 GCA_050743625.1 Egibacteraceae bacterium
CGTCTGAGCACCACACGTGGAGCCCCGGCGCCCTCCGAGCCATCACGCGCCGGTTCCCCCGCCGTCGCGGTCCAGCGGACCGAGCAGCGCCCGGCTCGCGGAAGCGTCACCTCCGACCCGGTCGCCGCCGCGCTGTCGACCGGGTTGGCAAGGTTGGGCGCCGACGGAGCGGTCGTGTTCCCAGGCCTGGCCACGCCCACGCCAAAGCCAAAGCCAGCGCCAACGCCGGCCCCCACGATCCAGCGAAAGGCCGTGACCCGTGAATCCACATCCCCACCGCCGACAGCGGCGGTGGGCGAGGCCGCGCGACCCACGCCCGCGACCAGGGCCACCAGCGCCGCGGAGCTCGACGAGTTGGCGGCACGCCTGTACGACCGGATCCGTACCCGCATGAAGGCGGAGCTACGGGTCGACCGTGAGCGGGCCGGGCTGGTAGCCGGTCCATACAGATAGGAACCCCCCCATGTCCGAGATCACCCAAGATCCCGCCGTCAGCGTCTTCTTCGAGGTCAGCCTCGACAACACGGCGCTGCACCTGGGAGCGTTCACCGCGTGTGAGGGCCTGGGGTGCGAGGTGACGATCGAGGAGCGGGAAGAGGGCGGCAACAACGCGTTCGTGCACCAGCTGCCAGGCCGCATCAAGTACTCGAACGTGACGCTCACGCGGGCCGTGAACGCGGACACGAAGAACATCGCCGCGTGGTTCGCCAGCCTCCACAAAGGCCTGGCGCAGACCAACGCCACGATCGTCGCGAAGACCGCCGACGGCACTCCCGTCTGGCGATGGAACCTGGAGAGGGTGGTGCCAGTGCGCTGGAAAGGACCGTCGCTGAGCGCCGACTCGGCGAACGTGGCGACCGAGACGCTCGAGATCGCGCACCACGGCTTCCTGGCGGGAGGGTAGCCATGGGAGTGGAGAAGGCGCGGATCACGTTCTTGGAGCCCAAGGCATCCGGCGCGGTGACCAGCGCTGGCGGGGGCATCACGGTCAACGGCCTCGGCGAGATCGTGTTCGGCTTCAACCCCAAGGAGTACACGATCCAAAAGAGCGCCGAGTGGACGCGCAGCGCGACGAGCAGCGCGGAGTCGACGTCTCCTCCCGAGTTCAGGGGCTCCGGTCCGCGCCAGCTCTCGTTGGAGCTGTTCCTGGACCGGACGGCGACCCGAGGTGACGTCTCGAAGGAGGTCGAGACGCTGTTCGCCTGCCTTAGCCCCTACCCGCCGACGATCCAGGCGAAGAGCCCATCTCCACCGTTCGTCCGGTTCTCGTGGGGGAGCACGATCGAGTTCACCGCGTTCATGCAGTCCGTGAATGCCACATACACGCTGTTCGACCAGAAGGGCACACCATTGCGAGCGGTGTGTGCGATCTCGCTTGAGGAGATCCCCGAGGTCACCCCGCGCCAGAACCCGACGTCAGGCGCGCTCGCTGGGTTGCGGATGCGCACGCTCGTGGCGGGGGAGACGTTGCATTCGATCGCCCACGCCGAGTATGGCGACCCCGCGCTGTGGCGCCTGGTCGCGGAGTGCAACGGCGTCGACGACCCCCTGCGATTGCGGCCGGGAGACAAGCTGCGGATCCCGCCCGCGGACGACGCCCTCCAACCCGTCTGAGGCGGTAGCCATGGCGCAGCCACTGCACCAGCACATTGCCAAGTTCGAGATCAAGGTCGACGGCGCCCCGCTGACCGCCGGCATCGAGGACTTGCTCGTCTCCGCGCTGGTCGAGGACAACCTCGCGCTCCCGGACATGTTCCGCCTGGTGTTCCGCGACCCGCGCCGGGCGGTGCTCGGGATCACGAGGATCAAGATCGGCTCGGTCGTAGCGATCTCCGTCGTCTCCGAAGGGGCGCCCAGTGGCGAGCCCTTGCTAACCGGCGAGGTGACGGCTCTGGAGGCCGAGTACGACGACGGCGGGACGTTCACGGTCGTCCGCGGCTTCGACCACTCGCATCGGTTGTTCCGGGGGCGGACCACCGCCACGTACCCCAACACGACCTACTCCGATGTCGTGGCGCAGGTCACGGGGCGTGCGGGCCTGGCTACGGGACGGATCGACGCGACCACGGGGGTCCAGCCGCATATCACTCAAGCGAACATGTGCGACTGGCAGTTCCTCTCCTTGATCGCTCAAGAGACTGGCTATGAGGTCGCGGTAGTGAAGGGGAAGCTCGAGTTCCGGAGGCCCACGGACTCGACCGGCGGCCCCGGCAAGGGAAGCTACGACTCGACCAACCCCCTGCAGCTCGTCTACGGGGCCAATCTCCTGCGGTTCCACGCGTCGGTGACCGCGGCCGAGCAGGTCAAGGAGGTCCAAGTTCGCGGCTGGGACGCCCGCCAAAAACGGGCGGTGGTGGGAACGGCTCCCGGCGCGACGACGAGCGCGGCGCTGTCCGTCTCACCCGCGTCTCTGGCGGGCACCTTCGGCGGCCCGACGCACGTCACGGTCGACGTCCCGTACGGCAGCCAAGCGGAGGTGGACAACGCGGCCAAGGCCGTCGCGGAGCGGATCGCGGGCGCGTTCGCCGAGCTGGACGGCACCGCGCTGGGCAACCCGAAGCTGCGGGCCGGGACCGCGGTGAGCTTGAGCCTGGCGGGCGCACCGTTCGACGGCAAGTACCGGCTGACCGCGACGCGGCACCTCTACGACCCGCACGACGGCTACACGACGTCGTTCGTGGCGAGCGGGCGGCAGGAGCGCTCACTGCTCGGGCTGACGTCTCCAGGGGTGAACGGCAGCGCGCCCGGGGTGCGGCTGATCGCCGGCGTCGTGATCGCTGTGGTCACCGACGTGAAGGACCCCGACAACCTGGGGCGCGTGAAGCTGAGGTTCCCGTGGCTGTCGGACTCGTACGTCACCGACTGGGTGCGGACCGTCCAGGCCGGCGCCGGGATAAGCCGCGGCGCCGTCTTCCTGCCCGAGGTGAACGACGAGGTACTCGTCGCGTTCGAGCAGGGCGACGTCAGCCGGCCGTTCGTGATCGGGGGCCTGTGGAACGGGGTCGACCAGCCGCCGCTCGGCCCAGGGTTGGTCGATCCCGCCACCGGAGCGGTGAAGCGTCGCGGTTTCGTGTCGAAGAAGGCCGGTGCGCTGATCTTCTTCGACGATGCCGTCGACGAGGGCGTCGCGCTGTTGACCGGCGACAAGAAGCACCGGATCTCGTTGAACAAGACCATGATGGCCATCCGTATCACGTCCGGTGGCAAGGTCGAGATCTCCGGCGCTCTGGACGTGACGATCAAGGCGGGGACGAACCTGACGGTAGAGGCCGGCGCCCTCCTGGAGCTAAAAGGCGCGATGGTGTCGATCAGCGCGAACGGGCCGGTCCAGGTGAAGGGCAACCCGATCCAGCTCAACTAGAGGAGGACGCATGGGGACCCCGGCTGCGGTGATGGGAGACCGGATCGTGGCGACCTGCGCGATCCACCTGATCCCCGGCGCGGCGGGGGCTCCGGTCAAGTCCCCGCCGCTGTCCTTCTCCTCACCACTGAGGCAGGGCCTGGCGACCAAGGTGCTCATCGGCGGGAAGCCGGCCGCGGTCCAGGGCTCGTCCGGCCTGAACCAGCCATCGCACGCCGGGTTACACGCGTCGGACCCCTTCACGGTGGCCATGACGCAGCAAGGCACGGTCGCATTGGGCAGCGCGACCGTGCTCATCGAGAACAAACCCGCGGCGAAAACCGGCTCGCCCTGCACCGTGTGCGGCCAAATGCCGGGCGAGCTCATCGGGAGCGCCGCGACGGTGCTGATCGGAGGGTGAGGTGGCGGAGGCGTTCATCGGCGCAGGGTGGGGGTTCCCCCTGCACACGGATGCGACGGGGAGCATCGCGCTCGTCCGCCGGACCCAGGAGATCGAGGAGAGCATCCACCTGATCCTCGGCACCGCGCACGGGGAGCGCCCGATGCGCCCAGAGTTCGGTTGCGGCATCCACGAGTACGTCTTCGCCCCGGCGAACGCGACCACGACCGGGCTGATGGCCGACGAGGTCCGGCGGTCGCTGGAGCGTTGGGAGCCGCGCATCGACGTCGTGGACGTGGCTGTCGACCCGGCCTCTGACGACTCCTGTGTGCTCTATATCGACATCCGTTACGCGCTGCGCGGCACGAACGACCCGCGCAACCTCGTCTTTCCCTTCTACGTCATCCCGACTGAGGAATAGAGATGAGCCTGCCAGCCCCGAACCTCGACGACCGCCGCTTCCAGGACCTGGTGGACGACGCGAAGCGGCTCGTGCAGCGCACCTGCCCGGAATGGAGCGACCACAACGTCTCGGACCCCGGCGTGACGCTGATCGAGACGTTCGCCTACATGGTCGACCAGCTGATCTACCGCCTCAACCGCGTACCCGACCGGCACTACGTGAAGTTCCTCGACCTCATCGGCGTGCGGATGTACCCGCCGACCGCGGCGGAGGTGCCGGTCACGTTCTGGCTGTCCGCGCCCCAGCCCGAGCCTGTGACCGTGCGGGCCGGCACCGAGGTGGCCACCGTCAGGACCGAGACTGAGGAGGCGATCACCTTCGCCACGACACGCGAGCTGTCGATCAGCCCCTGCGCCGTATCCCACCTCGCGTCGAGCGTCAAGGAGGGCGACCTCCGGCACCATCCCGAGACGGTGGCCGGCGACGCCGCGTTTCTCTGCTTCGACCGCCAGCCGAAGCCTGGCGACACGCTGCTCATCGGCTTGGACAACGCCGTACCGTCGTGTGCGGTGGTGCTCCGGTTCGAGGGCCAGATCGAAGGTGTCGGCGTGCTGCCCGACAATCCACCGATCGTCTGGGAGGCGTGGGTCGGGAACCGGTGGGCCGCCTGCGAGGTCGACCACGACGACACGGGCGGTCTCAACCGCGCCGGCGACATCGTCCTGCACGTCCCGCCCGGCCATGTCACCTCGATGCAGGGCCAGCGGCAAGCCGGTTGGCTGCGGTGCCGGGTCGTTGCTACCGAGCCTGGCCAGCCGGGGTATACGGAGTCCCCGGAGGTGAGGCGGTTCTCGGCGCACACGATCGGCGGGACCGTCCAGGCCATGCACGCCGATACGGTCGCGAACGAGCCACTCGGCCGCTGCGAGGGGGTCCCCGGCCAGCGTTTCCAGCTGAGACAGCGCCCGGTCGTGCCATCGGACGTGCCCGTCGTATGCGAGTCCACCATCGGAGAAGGGTGGGAGGAGTGGCACGAGGTGACGCATTTCGCGGAGAGCACTGCCTCGTCGCGGCATTTCGTGCTCGACCGGCTGACCGGCGAGATCCTGCTGGGCCCGGCGGTGCGTGAGGAGGGCGGCTCGTTGCGCCAGTTCGGTGCCGTGCCGCCGAGAGACGCCGAGTTCCGCGTCCGCGCCTACCGGACGGGCGGCGGGCGGAGCGGGAACGTGTCACGCGGCGCGATCCGCGTGCTGAAGACCTCGATCCCCTACATCGCCCAGGTCGAGAACCGGTGGCCGGCGGCCGGTGGGGTGGACGGCGAGACGATCGAGAACGCGAAGCTTCGCGGGCCGCTGTTCCTCCACACCAGAAACCTCGCCGTCACCACCACGGACTACGAGCAGCTCGCGCGCGAGGCCGCGCCCGCGGTGGCACGGGTCCGCTGCGTCGGCACGGAAGCTGGTGGCGGCCTTGTACGCCTCCTCGTCGTGCCGGCCGCGACCGACAACGCTCTGGGGGCGCTGCATTTTCCTCAGCTGGTCCCCACGGACGAGGCGCTCTCGACGATCGCCGAGTACCTGGACGATCGCCGGTCCATCGGCGCGCGCGTCGTTGTCGAGCCGCCGATCTACCAGGGGATCACGGTGGTCGCGCGGCTGCGCGCCCGCCCCCGGGCCGATCCCGAGGTCGTGCAGCGGGACGCCCTGTCCGCCCTCTACCGCTACTTCCACCCGATCCGTGGAGGCCCGGAGGCCACCGGTTGGCCGTTCGGCCGCCCCGTCCACATCGGCGAGGTGTACGGCGCGTTGCAGCGCACACCCGGCGTCGAGCTGGTAGAGGACGCCAGGCTGTACCCCGCCGACCCCATCACGCGGCAGCGGGGCGAGCAGACCCAGCGGCTGGAGCTGGACGCTCGGGCCTTGGTGTTCTCGTACGAGCATCAGGTCCAGGTGCGGGCGACATGAGCATCAGCGGTGAACCCTCATGAGCATCAGCGGTGAACCCTCATGAGCCGCGGTCTTGTGCCGGGGCTGGGGTCGCCGCACCCGTTCGGCGAGGCGTTGCCCGGGCTCTATCAGGACGACAGCTTCACCCAGCGGCTGTGCGCGGCGCTCGACGAGGTGCTCGCCCCGGTCGTGAGCAGCCTCGACACGTTCGACGCCTACCTCGACCCCGCGCTGGCGCCCGCGGATTTCGTCGGATGGCTCGCCAGCTGGGTCGGGGTGATCGCCTCGGACGCGGGCCCCCTTGAGCGGCAACGAGCGCTGGTGCGGCGGGCCGTCGAGGCGTACCGGTGGCGCGGCACGGTACGTGGCATGACCCTGCTCGTATGGCTGTACACGGGTGTCGAGCCAGAGATCGTCGACACCGGCGGCGTTCGCTGGTCACCGACGCCGCTCGGTGAGCCAGGTGGTGACGAGGAGCCTCTCCTCGTGATCCGGTTGAGGGCCGAGGACCCGAGCACGATCGACGTCCCCCGCTTGGATTCGCTCATCGCGGCGGCGAAGCCAGCTCATATCCCGCACCGCCTGGAGGTTCGATAGGGTCTTCGTCCAGGACTCCCCATCGGGGACGGACGGCGGCGTCGACGACCGCCGGGACGTCGCCGAGGATCTCATGGGCGGCGTCCACCATCCCGCCATTGACGATCTCGACGGCCTCGTCGGCGCGATCCGCGGGGACCTCGACGACCAGCTCGTCGTGCACGACGAGGACGGGTCCGTGCTCGGTCACGGGGTGGCCGTTCCGCGCGTCGCCGAACGCGGCGGTCAGGCGCCGCTCGACCTCGGCCAGCGCGAGCTTGATCATGTCGGCGCCGGCGCCCTGGATCGGGGCGTTGCGCGCGAGGGTGGTGAGGTGCTGGCCTCCTTCGATGTCGAACTTGCGGAGCCGCCCAAGCGGCGTCCGGACTCGACCCGTGCGGCGGGCGGTCGCCTCGGTGTCGGCGAGCCATTCGGCGACGCGTGGGAAGGCGGCGAAGTACCGGTCCATGACCTTTTGCGCGTCGGCGGGGGGCATACCCGTGGCACGGGCGAAGCCGGGCGCTCCCATCCCATACATCAGGCCGAAGTTCAGGGCCTTCGCGGCGCCACGCTGCTCTGGCCGGACGGTGTCCTCGGGCTGGTCGAACACCATCGCCGCAGTGGTCCGGTGAAGGTCGCCGCCCCGGTGGAAGACCTCACTCAACGCCGCATCCGCGGAGACCGCCGCCAGGATCCGGAGCTCTTGCTGCGAGTAGTCGGCGACGATCAGCGCCTTTCCTGCAGCGCCGCCAAAGCAACAACGGTAGCGGGCGTCCTTCGGGATCTGGTGGAGGCTGGGCTCGCTGCACGCGATCCTGCCGGTCCCGACGATCTGCCGCCAGTCGGGGTGGACCCGACCAGTGCGCGGGTTCGCCGCCCGGTCGGCCCAGTCTCCACCCCAGTTCGACGTCACCTTGCTGACCTGGCGATACGCGAGGAGCGCGTCGACCGCGGGGGTCCCCGCATGGTCGCGGAGCGCGAACTCGCGCGTGGTCGTGACATCGACGCCGAGGCGGGCGAGCGCCTCACGGACCTTCTCGGGTGAGTCGAGGTTGACGGGCTCGGGACCGAACAGGTTCCGCGGGCTCGTCTCGCTGACGAGCGCGGCTTGGGCGGTTGCCTTCAACCCCGGCAGGTCGCGCTCCAGCGTGCCGACCAGCGCCCGCCAGCGGGCGGCGTCGAACGCCACCCCTCGCAGCTGGAGATCGGCGAGCACCGGCAGGGCGGCGAACTCGATCTGCGCGATGCGGGTCAGCTTGTGGCCGACCAGCTCCCGCCACTGCTGATCGAAGATGCGCCAGGTCGCCGCCGCGTCGTCCGCCGCGTACTCGAGCTGCGCCTCGCTCAGCCGACCGGCTACCCACGCCGTCTCACGGATGGACTTGTCCAGCTCGACCCCCAGGCGGAAGGAGGCGATCTGCGCGAGGCCGTTGCCTGACGCGCTCTTGGCGCCTCCGTTCAAGAGCTGCTGCGCGAGCATCGTGTCGGCCACACGCGTGACGCGCAGGCCCGCCGCCGCAAGGAACCGCAGGTCGAACGCGCCATGGTGGAACACCTTCAGGACACCACGGTCGCCGAGCAAGGGCGCGAGGACGGCGGGGTCGAGCGTCGCCGTGTCCACCACGAGCACCGGCAGGTCCGGTCCCGCGCACAGCTGGACACAAAGCAGCGCCCCCTCGTGGGGATCCCAACCGCTGGTCTCGGTGTCGATCGCGACGATCTGCCGCCCCACGACCCGCGACAGCCACTCCTGCGCCGCCGTGGCGGTGGTGGCATGAACGTACGGCTGTAGCCCGGGCATTACCGAACAGTCTGCCGGAACCCTGAGACAGTCGTGTGCACGCAGGGCCGCCGCGGCACCTTGGTTGCATGGGGATGCGGCAGGTCGTGGTGGTGTCCGGTTACCCCGGGGCGGGCAAGACGACGCTGGCGGTGCCCCTCGCGGAGGCGCTCGGCTTCCCCTTGCTTGCCAAGGATGTCATCAAGGAGCAGCTCTTCGACTCGTTGGGACCAGGTCTCCAGGATCCCTTGGCATGGTCGCGGCGCCTGGGTAACGCCGCGATGGAGCTGCTATGGGGGTTGGCGCGTTGGTGTCCCCAGGTCGTTCTGGAGGCGAACTTCCGTCCACGAAGCGCCTACGAGCGGGCGAAGCTCGCGGGGCTCGCCGACCAGCCCGTCGAGGTGTACTGCCGCTGTCCCCCCGAGGTGGCGTCCCGGCGGTTCGCGGAGCGGGCTCGCCTGTCCAGCCATCACCCCGCGCATGTCCTCTCCGCCCTCTCCCCTGAGCTGTTGGACGAGTACGGCGCTCCTCTCGCCCTTGGGCCCGTGCTTGAGGTCGACACGACCCGCCCGATCGAGGTGCGCCCGCTCGCCGAGGCCGTTCGCGCCATGCTCGAAACCGGAAACGTTCAACGTCCTTGACATCTGCCAGAACCCGACTATTATCGAACACATGTTCTCCACCCGTTCAGCGGTTCCGCTCCCTCAAGGAGTCAACGCGCGATGCCGATCACCGACCCTCCACGCCCGCCGCGCATTTTCGCCTCGATCACTGGTCGGCCGTGCCCGGCAACGCTTGGCCGCGGCGGCGCGCGCGGCGCGCGGCCGCTTCCCGTGCCGCCATCTCCTTCGCCTCGCCGACGGTTGGCGCCGTACCGCCAAGGTGGGCGGGCAGCCACCAACGGTCGTCGTCGCCGGCCGGCTCGTCGGGGTAGGCGGCGGCGGCGCGGTCCACCAGCTCCCTGATCCTCGCCATCAGGAGGTCGGTGACCTGCGTCGGGTCCTCGTCCGGCTGATACTCGACCGGTTCGCCAAACACCACCGTGATCGGCACGCCTCTCTGCAGGTTACGAGGGCGACCTTTCGTAAGGATCCGCTGGCTACCCCACACCGCTCCTGGCACGAGCGGCGCACCGGCCGTGATCGCCATGCGTGCGGCGCCGTTCTTGCCCGGTGCGGGCACGAACGAGCGACTGATCGTCCCCTCGGGGAACATCCCGATCAGCTGACCCGCACGCAGCGCGTCGACAGAGGCGGTCAACGCGTCCGTGGCCCGCCCGTACCGGTCGACGGGGATGTGCTTCATCCCACGCATCAACGGACCAGCCACACGATGGTCAAAGATCTCCTGCTTCGCGAGGAACCGTAAGAGCCGGCCGCGTGGCCGCACGCCGTACCCGACAAAGGTGAAGTCGAGGTAGCCGACGTGGTTCGTCGCCACGACACCCGGCCCCTGGGCCGGGACGTGCTCTGCGCCTTCGATGGTGATCGGCCAGTTCATGACCTTGAACATCGTCACGGTCATGCCGATCACGGGCGGGTACACGAGCTCCATCGCGACAGGTTATCGGGGTTGCATCGTCAGAAGCAGGCCGCGGCGGCGAACGGGTAGGGGTTCGCGTTCCCCCCTCCTCCGGGGCGGACCTCCATGTGGACGTGCGGTGCACCGCCCCGGGCGTTGCCTGTGTCGCCGTTGTACGCGATCAGCTCCCCGGCGGCGACCTTCTTGCCAGGCCCATACGAGGGGAGGATAGAAGCGAGGTGAGCGTAGTAATACAAGTTGCCATCGTCCCCCAGCAGGTACACGGCAAGCCCACCGAGCCCTGAGTTGGAGTGGCGCAGGATCCGGCCGTCCGTGATCGCGTACACGTCGCCGCCGTAAGGAGCGAACATGTCGACACCCTTGTGGCTCCGCCCGCCAGAGCGAGGGGCACCCCAGGTGTTACGGAAATGGTAGGGAACGCCCATCGGGCAGGCGTAGACGCCCCGCTGACCCGCCCGGGAGACTTGCCGCTGGCGCTCCAGGCGACTGGCGACGTCAGCCTCCGTCGCCTTCACGCGCCGGAAGGCAGCCTCGAGGTCAGTACGGAGCACGGCGACCCGCGCCTCACTGGTCCGCAGTGTGGCGAGTACACCGTCGAGCTCCGCCTGGCGAGAGGCCAGCGCGGCGCGAGAGATCACCGCCCGTTCCTCACTCTCACGCTCGCGCAGCCCGAGACCGGCCAGCATCCGGCTCCGCTCCAGCACGTCACTCGGCTGGACGGCGGCCATCAGCTCGCCCACGGGCCCGAACTCGCCGTACATATAGGCCTGGACGGCCTGGGCCGTCAGGATCTGTCGCGCGTCGAAGGCCTCGCGCTGCAACGCGGTCACGTCCGACTCCAGGCGACCCCGTTTGGTTTGGGCGTCGGTTATCGCGACGTTGAGTCGCTCGACCTCCGCGGTCATCGCGTCAAGGTCATGCTCCAAGCGTTGGCGCTCACCACGAATCCGGTCCAACTCGGGATTTGGCACGCCTTGCGCGAACGCGGGATACACATCGGCCACGGCAAGTACCGACACAAGCGCAGCAAAGAACAGGAACTGCAAATGTCGGGTAAGCACGGTTCTGCAGTCACCACCCATGTAGAGGACAGGGGGAAGGCAGAGAAAGACCGTGAGAGGCCCGGGGGGGCGGGGAAGTCCACCACGGTGCACCACCGAGGCCACGCCTCACGGCCACAGCTCGGATGGCCAGAAGGGTAGTAAGGACGGGGCCAGATTCCAAACACCCGGGTCGCGACGCGCAGCGGTCGCGCACTCGGGAAGGGCCGAGACGAGGGAAGCCGCGACGGCAAGATGGGGGGAGCGCTCCGGACCAGGAGGGATCATGCCTGCTCACGACCGCGATCGCCCGTGGCTGATGAGGACCTACTCCGGGCACTCGTCGGCGAAGGCTTCAAACGAGCTGTACCGCCACAATCTCGCGAAGGGGCAGACCGGTTTGTCGGTCGCGTTCGATCTTCCGACCCAGACGGGATACGACTCGGACCATGCGCTCGCGCGCGGTGAGGTCGGCAAGGTGGGCGTGCCGGTGTGCTCCGTCGACGACATGCGGACGTTGTTCGACGGCATTCCCCTCGGCGAGATGAACACGTCGATGACGATCAACGCGACGGCCGCGTGGTTGCTCGCGCTTTACGTGGCGGTTGCGACAGAGCAGGGCGCGGCGCGGGGAACGTTGGCGGGGACGACGCAGAACGACATCCTCAAGGAGTACCTGTCGCGGGGAACCTACGTCTTCCCGCCGGCCCCGAGCTTGCGCCTGACCAGCGACATCATCACCTACACGGTGTCCGCCCTCCCGAGGTGGAACCCGGTCAACGTCTGCAGCTACCACCTGCAGGAGGTCGGCGCGACCCCGGTCCAAGAGGTCGCGTACACGCTCGCGAACGCGACGGCCATCTTGGACGAGGTGCGCCGATCCGGCCGTGTGCCCGCCGCCGACTTCCCGCGCGTGGTCGGAAGGATCAGCTTCTTCGTGAACGCGGGCATCCGCTTTGTCGAAGAGATCGCGAAGCTTCGGGCGATGGCCGCGATGTGGGACGAGCTGTGCAGGACGCGCTACGGCGTAGCCGACGAACGGCTGCGCCGCTTCCGGTACGGCGTGCAGGTGAACTCGCTTGGGTTGACCGAGGCGCAACCCGAGAACAACATCGTCCGGATCCTTCTAGAGCTGCTCGGGGTCACGCTGTCGAAGAACGCGAGGGCGCGCGCGGTCCAACTGCCGGCTTGGAACGAGGCATTGGGGTTGCCGAGGGCGTGGGATCAGCAACTCGCGCTGCGCACGCAGCAGATCCTGGCCTATGAGACCGACCTGCTTGAGCGCGGCGACCTGTTCGAAGGCTCAAAGGTCATGGCCGACCTCGAAGAGGAGATCACCGAGGGTGCCCGGGCCGAGCTCGCGCGGGTGCTCGATCTGGGTGGCACCGAGGCGATCTCCTCCGCCGTCGAGTACATGAAGGCCGAGCTGGTCCGCTCCAACGCCCAGCGGCTGCGGCGCATCGAGGCCGGGCAGCAGGTCGTGGTGGGGGTCAACGCGTACACCGAGACGGAAGCCTCCCCGCTGACGTCCGACCTTGACGGCGGCTACCTCAGGATCGATCCCGAGTCCGAGGCCGCCCAGATCTCGCGCCTCGAGGCGTTCCGCGCGAGGAGGGACGGAGTCGCCGTACGGCGGTCACTGGACGAGCTGCGCCGCGCGGCCGCGGCTGGCGAGAACGTCATGCCGGCATCCGTGGCGGCCGCCCGTGCGGGCGCGACAACCGGTGAGTGGACCGACGCGCTTCGGGACGTGTTCGGAGAGTACCGGGGGCCAACGGGAGTACGCGGGCACGCGATGCCGCTCGGCCAGGGCGAGGACGCGCTCGCGTCGGCGAGAGCGCGCGTGGCGGCGGCTGAGCGGCGGATCGGCGGCAAGGTGCGGCTCCTCGTCGCCAAGCCAGGCCTGGACGGGCACTCGTCCGGCGCGGAGCAGATCGCGGTCCGCGCCCGCGACGCCGGCTACGAGGTCATCTACGAGGGCATCCGCCGCACCCCCGCGCAGATCGTCCGCGCGGCCGTCGACGAGGACGTCCACGTGGTCGGACTTTCGATCCTGTCCGGGTCGCACGCCTCGCTCGCGCCGGAGGTCCTCGCCGGCCTCCGCGCGGAGGGTTGCGACGCCCCCGTGGTGGTCGGCGGCATCATCCCACCCGCCGACGCCGAGACACTCCGCGCCGCGGGCATCGCCGCCGTCTACACCCCCAAGGACTACCAGCTCAGCCACATCGTCGGCGACATCGCCGACCTCGTCGGAGTTGAATAACGCCTCGAGCGAACCGCAGCCACGTCACAGGATGGGGTAGCCGTGGGCGCGCAATGCGGCGACGACGCTGGCGATGTGGGCGGTGCCGCGGGTTTCGATCTCTAGGTGGACCTCGACGTCGAGGACGCCGAGGCGTGTGCCGTGGCGGTGGTGGTTGATGCCGATGATGTTCGCGCCTTGGTCGGCGAGCAGCGCGAGGAGGCGTGACAGGGCCCCGGGCTGGTCGCGGAGTGTGGTCCGGATGGCGAGGTACCGGCCCTCCTCGTACATGCCGGACTGGATGATGCGAACGAGCAAGAGTGGGTCGACGTTACCGCCGGCAAGGACGGCGACGACGGGGTCGGGCCAATGGCTGCCGCGCTCAAGGACGGCGGCGAGGCTGGCGGCGCCGGCCGGCTCGACGATCTGCTTGGTGCGCTCGGCGAGCAGCAAGACCGCGCGGGCGATCGCCTCGTCGCTGACGGTGACGACCTCGTCGACCAGCGCTTCGATGTGCGCGAGCGTCAGCGTCCCGGGAGTCTTCACCGCGATGCCGTCCGCGAAGGTGCTCAGGCGGTCCAGGGTGGTGATCGATCCCGCCGCGAGCGCACCGGTCACGCAGGCGGCGCCGACGGCCTCGACCCCCACAACGCGGACGTCGGGTCGCGTGGCCTTGACCGCGGCGGCGATGCCAGAGACGAGCCCACCGCCGCCGACGGGGACCACGACGGTCCGCAACTCGGGCACCTGGTCGAGCAGCTCAAGCCCAAGCGTCCCCTGCCCGGCGATCACGTCCGGGTGGTCGAACGGGTGGATCTCGACGCTTCCGTGCTCGGCGGCCCATTCCCTACAGGCCGCGTAGGCGTCGTCGAACGTCTCGCCGGCGAGTCGCACCGAGGCCCCGTACCGGCGCGTCGCCTCCACCTTTGGAAGCGCCGCCGCCGCGGGCATGAAGACCGTGGCCCGCACCCCGAGCAGGCTCGCCGACAGCGCGACGCCCTGGGCGTGGTTGCCTGCCGATGCGCAGACGACGCCGCGAGCTTTCTCCACGTCGGAGAGGAGGCAGAGCCGGTTGTAGGCGCCTCGGATCTTGAACGACCCGGTGCGCTGGAGGTGCTCCCACTTCAGCAGCGTCGAAACTCCCGCGAGATCGGAGATGGCCTGCGAGCGCTCAACGGGCGTGCGCCGGGCGACGGTCGCGAGGCGTCCCGCCGCCGCGACGATCGCAGGCAGAGCGACGAGGTCAGCCATCCCCGGATACTAGTGGGGCAGCCTAGAGCGGCGGCCAGGGATAGGGGCGGCGGTGCTCGTCGAGGTCCGGCAGCGCCTCCAGCTTGGCGAGGGTCTTCGCCCGGAGCTCCAGGACTCCGAGCTCTCTGGGGCTGAGCAGGCAGCCGATCGCCTCCGCCAGCTCATGGGTGGGGTCGGACAAGGCGTCGGCGAGCCGCACCAGATCTTCGTGCCAGGACACCTCCAGCTCGGCAGGCCCAAGGTCCCAGACGACGGTGCGCAGCTTCGTCTGGACATGGAAGCAGACACCATGATCGATGCCGTAGAGGCAGGCGTCCTCGCCAAGCAAGATGTGGCTCGCCTTGCGGTCGGCGTTGTTCACCAGCAGGTCGAACGTGGCGATGCGCGCCAGCTCACGGTCATGGCAGCTGTCCTCGACCAGGGTGAAGTAGTGGATCCGTGGGTCGTGCGGGATGAACAGCTGCACGGAGCCGTGGCCCATCGGGCCGTCGCGCAGCACCGTCGGGGGGACGATGCGCCAGCCCAGGAAGTCGCTCACGAGCCAGGCGGCGACCTCACGCTGGCACAGCGTTCCCTCTGGAAAGTCCCACAGGGGGCGCTCACCGCGCCGGGGCTTATAGATCGCGTGCATACCCCATCCGCGCGGCCCGACCTGCGCGAGCAGCGTGTGGTTGCTCGCGTTCGCCAGGAACCCGCGCGCTTTCAGCTCGCCTGTGGCCAGGCGATCCATCGTCACGGCTTCAGCGGTCACACGGTCAGTGGGCCGTGCCCGTTCGTGGCGGGACACACATGCCCCTCGACCGGGTCGATCGGTCGGCTGCACAGGAAGCAGCGGTCGCGAGCGCCGGCCTCGACGGCGAAGACGGCGTGGGCGGCGAGCGCGACGAGCTGGTCACGCGTGAGCCAAAATCGCGCTTGGCCACCCTCCTCGGCCTCGTCGCCCACCAGCTCCTCGGCCTCCAGCAAGAACCTCGCGCCTTCTTCGTCCATGCCGAGGCTCATGGAGCCAGCGCGCCACGCGGGCATCACGGGCTCTCGCAGCCGCATACGTCCCTCGTCGAGATCGTCCGGCTTGACCTCCACGCCGATCCTGGCGAGCAGCTGCTGCGCCAGCTGAGCGAGCGCTGATACCTGCACCTTCTCGACGACGATCGCCACCACGTCTATCCCGCGCATGGCCTGGACATAAAAGGTGCGCTGCCCCGGATCGCCGACGGCGCCGACGGTGATCCAGTCGACCGGGTCCAGCTCGTATGACTCAGCCACTCTCGCGTCCGTTCTCTGGACCCCGCCGGCTTGCGGTTCGTGAAGCTGCCGGCTTGGGCGGCGGCTTCACGAACGCATCCGGGCGCATGGGGCCCTCGTCGTTGAAGCGGAGGAGCACGGGTCGAGCGCCGTCGCTGATGCCGAGCATGCTGACCGAGGCGGGGCCGACGTGGAGACGTTGGAAGGCGTCGAGCGGCATCCCGACGTAGAAGGCGACGACCGCCTTGATGATGTCGGCGTGAGAGACGACGGCGACGAGCGCCTTGCGGTGGCGGGCGGAGATCTCCTCGAGCGCGTCCACCGCACGCAGCTGGGCCTCTCGGATCGTCTCGCCACCCGGGAACCGCACGAGGGAAGGGCGCGCCTGGATCACGGGCCATAGCTTATGACGCGTCAACGGCATCAGCGGGCGGTCCGTCCAGCGTCCATATTCGACCTCGATGACGCCCTCGCAGTGCCGGACCTGTAACCGGTGAGGTGCCGCCACGATCTTCGCCGTCTCATGAGCCCTCGCGAGCGGGCTCGCGTACATCGCCTTGATCGGCAGATCCGCTAGGCGGCCGGCCGTGGCCTCGGCTTGCCCGCGGCCCGCCTCGTCGAGCGGCGCGTCGGTACGGCCGCCGAGCCGCTTGCCGGTCGCGGCGGTCGTGGCGTGGCGGATCAACAGGACCGTAGCCATCGCCGCCAGACTAATAGGCGCTCGCGTGGCGGACCGCCCGCCCAGACGGCTCGCCCCGTCTTCCGCACAGGCGGGTCGGTCGGACGGGATTCGCGGGCGTCGTTGCTTTGTCCAGCTAGCCGATTTCAGGTTTTCGTACTATCGCTCAACGGACCCCATGGGCCGGACCGACGCCCACCACGAGGGGGTCGACAGTGAGCAACCTAGAAGAGACCAGCAACGGCGGGAACGGCGCGCGCAGCATCGAGATCGGGGGCCCCAGGGGCGTGCCTCAGCGAGGCATACGTCGCCTCCAGGGTGTCCCCCGCCTTCTGCGACGAGGCGCCACGCGTGGGGGGCGCGCGTCGGGTGCGGCCTACCTCGCGTCGCTGCTTCACGGCCTGGGGACGCGCGGTCGGCCTACCCGTGGTCGAGATCTGCATGACGCTGGGCAGGCTCGCGGGCAACGAGGCGCGCGTCGAGGGAATTCTCGCCGGCAACTGACCTGGATGCGGTGTCCCCATGGGGACACCTACGAAACCTTCGACGCACGAGCGGCCGGGGGTCTCCGCTTCCCCATGGCCAGATACCCGCGCTCCCACCGGGCGGCGTCCTCGTTTGTGGGGCGTGACTGCCGTCGCCAGGCTAGATTCCCCCAAAAAGGTGGTCCCGCGAGGCTAGCGACCTCCGGGACCGGGACCGCACGCCTAGGGGGGCAGCGGACATGACCAACGATACGTCCATTGGGCAGCGCATCGCCTACTGGCGGAACCGACGAGGGCTGTCCCAAGCATCGCTCGCGGGGCAGGTCGGCCGCTCGACGTCGTGGCTCCAAAAGGTGGAGTACGGCCAGGTGGCCGCTGAGAAGGTTTCGATCTTGAAGGCGCTGGCCAACGTTCTCAAGGTCGAGCTCTGCGACTTGATCGGCGGGATCAGCATCGTAGCAGTAAGTTAGCTTCACCTTTCGTGGGCGCGGGCCGACGGGAGGTGAGGTGGCGGGACGCGGGCGGACCAGTCTCGCGCGGGAAGGAGCGCCAGTGTCTACGATCCTGGACGAATTGACGCGCCGTGGGGCGTTGACCGGCGGCCTGTCGCTCGCCGCCTTGCTGGCCGTGTGGGGTGATCCCGCCCTCGCGACCGACGCCGCGGCCGGGTTCCCCCGCACCGTGCCGACCGGCCTCGGCCCGGTCCGCATCCCCCGCACGCCCGAGCGCATCGTCACGCTCGGCCGCGAAGCCGACGCGGTCGTGGCGCTCGGGCGGGTGCCCGTGGCCATGCCGGGAAGTTTCTCTGAACCGACCAAGGTCGACCCGTGGCTGGTCGACCGGCTCGGAGGGCAGGACGTCGAGCTGCTCGATCCCGTCACCGCGGTACCGTTCGAGCGGATCGCCGTCGCCCGGCCCGACCTCATCCTCGCCGGCACGTTCTACGAGGTCGACGAGCACTACGAGCGGCTGTCGGCGATCGCGCCGACCGTCACTTACGCGCGTGGCTGGCGCATCGACACGTGGCAGGAGCAGACCCTGCTCGTCGGCCGCGCCCTCGCCGAGGAAGACGCCGCGCGCGCCGCCGTGACCGAGGTCGAGGCCAGGATCGACGCGGTTCGCCCCGACTTCGAAGGTCGCACCTTCTCGTGGTCCTACTACTACGAGCCCGGCGCCATTGCCCTCATCGCCCATCCCGAGGACTCGGCGGCGCGGTTCGTGCAGTCCCTCGGCCTCGCGTTTACCCCCGAGGTGATGGCTCTCGCTAGCGGGGAGGTCAGCAGCGAGGTCATCGGGCTGGAGCAGCTGGCGCTCCTCGACGCCGACCTGCTGCTCATGACCCACGCCTCGCCCGAGCTGCGGCGGGAGATCGAGGCCAACCCGCTGTTCACCAGCGTGCCGGCCGTCGCTGACGGCCGCTACGTGGCGCTGGACCTGCAGGTCAACGTTGCGATGCGGGACCCGAGCGTCCTGCGGGTCGCCTACGCCCTCGACGAGCTGGTCCCCGACCTCACAAAGGCGCTCCGACCATGATCACGACCCGCTCCGCCGGTCCTGCCTCCTCATCGGGCTGTCGCTCACGGCGCTCGCCTGGCGCCCGGGGCGTCGGCCACGTCGGCCACCGATGCGGCGTGTGGGCAGCAGGCGCGCGTGATTACGCACGACCTGGGCGAACCACGATCGACGGCGAGGCCGGTACGGGTGGTCGCGCTGGAGTTCTCCTACCCCGGGACGACAGGCCGGCCGATTAGGGGTGCAGTGCGCCAGACCATCAGCCGCGAGCTGGAGGCTTACGGCATCGGGCACATCCCCAGCGAGCTGCCGGGGGACCAAAACGAACCAATGCGCTTGTGTACCTCCTCGGTAGCCCAATTGCCGACGTCGTTAAGGCCGTACTAAGCCCGAGCGACAACGGCGACGAGGCGCCGCGAGCGACCGCTACGTCCGAGGCGCAAGAGCAGCTGCGGGCGATCCGCGAGATCGTGTGCGGATGACCAAAAGTAGTCCAGCGGCCCTCGCATTGCCCCAGCGGCGGGCGCGGAACACTAGCCGAACCCCGTTCTCTTCCGCCATCATCGCTACACACCCGTCGGGTTGACCTGGCCGAGGTGCAGCGTCGGAGTGACGCGCTGTCATGCTAGTGCGCCGCACAGGTGCAGGGAGTGGCAGCGTAACGCGCATCTGTGCTTCTCGTTTCCTCTTATAAGGCGCCATAATTGGAAGTGTCGGGTTCCTCACGCGCGTGTATCGTGAGGCCTCGCGCCCTGCTGTTGTCTCGGGCATCTCGGATGGAGACCTCACGTCCAGCCTCACGAGGCTGACGAGACCGCGGGTTGCGTGCACCGGCTTGGAGTCCTGATTCGATCTCCTTCGTGACGGTCGCCTCGCCGTGTTCTCGACGTAGCCGCACGCCTTCGCGGCGCTCCAGAGCGCTTCTCGCGCTTCGGCCTGGTTGATCTCGCCGGCACCAATCAGACGGCCTAGGCGGTAGGAGGTGCCGCCGAGTGTGTGATAGCGCGTGCCTCGTGCCGCGCTGGCTAGGCGTGCCGCTTCGCCTGCGAGGGCCACTTGCCGTAGGAGCGCCTAGCCTCACCCTTCATGGCTTGCCGGACCGGTTCTGGTGTGGCCTGAGGTTCGCGTTGGAGCAGGTTGTGCTCTCGGCTTGCTTGGATGATCCAGTCGGGCAGTGGCGCGAGTTTCATCCTCGGTGCGCTCCAGCGATATTCGGATCGGCATGGCCCCTCGTGTTCGTCGGGGCGCAGGCAGGGAACTTGCGATGGGTGGGCGATGGCGTATCCGTCGTCGCCGAGCAGGTCCACCCCTTCGCCTAGGGCGCCGATGCGGCGGGGGACGCTGATGCCTTCCGGTGTTCGGTACCAGCGGTGTGAGCCGTGCGGGGTGCTCGCGGTCGCCGTGTCCGGGCTTGCGCCCCCGCTCGGCCGTCAGTCGTTGCCAGCTCGTGCGGCCTTCCGCGCCGTCGAGGTCGACCACCGCGAGGCGTGCTTCCCCACCAGTGGCGATGCCGATGTTGGCGAAGGGGTACATGCTCCACCATGAGTCGACCTGGAGTAGGTCGGTGCTGGCGTCGTGGAAGCCGTGCTCGGTGCGGGGATGTTTGCCTTCGTGCCGGCAGTCGGTGTGCAGGTTGCAGGAGCACACACCCGAGGTGACGTCGTGCAGGGGAGGACTGGCCATCCGGCGCGTGCGTACAGCTCGGGCGGCTTCGGCCAGGATGGGTACGCGTGCACCGTCGTCTATGTGGACGGGGAGCCCGGCGGTGTTGCAGCGGTGGAGCATGTCGGCAGAGCCGCGGCTGGCGTCGAGGTTGGTGTGGAAGCCGATGGCGTAGTCGGACTTGGCTTCGTCGAGCATGCGTTGGTTGCGGAGGTGTCCTGCTGCCTTGCCGTGCCGAGCCCAGTCGGCTGGGTATGGCTCGACGGTCATGCCCAGCTGTTTGGCTACGGTGCCGGCGACGCGGTCGGCTCCACGGCAAGCGCCATGGACGACCGTGGTGACGCCCTGCGCTTGCGCCTTGCGTAGCTCACGTTGGATGGTGGCTCGGTCGGTCCACTCGCGGCCGCCGAACACGAGCAGCCGGTACCCGGTCTTTGTGCTGGTCATCACATCGCCATCCCGCGGCCGCGGCCTTCGTCGCGCTGGCGGTCGAGTTCGTCGGCCTGCTCGCCGCTGCGTGCCTCTTGCTCGGTGTGCCAGTCGAGAAGACGTTGAGCGAGCCATCTGTCGCGGTCTCGTTCGATAGGTGGTTCTGCCTGGGCGGCATCGTGTGGTGTCGGCTGTTGGTTGGTCGCGGGTTCGTGGGCTCTGCTGGTGCCCAGGGCTTGTTCCCAGGCGGCTGAGCGGGTGGCGTAGATGCGGTTGGAATGCCGGCCTCGTGATAGTGCGACGTAGCCGCGTTCGAGCGAGGCGCGGTCGGTAGCCAGGTACAGCGCGTGGTCGTGGGTTGCGGCTTGGGCTTTGTCGCATGTGAGCGCGTAGCCGAGCGCGACCTCGTTGGCGACGTAATGGGTGGGCAGCCACACGGTCGACCGGCCGTCTTCGCCGATGTGCTCATCGTCGAGGCGTACCTGGACGCCGCGGCGGTCGGCGTGGATGACTTGGCCTTCCATGCCGTTGCGTACTACGGCGCCGTCGCCGTCGAGCGGCTCGTTGTGCCCGAGGCGCACTCTGTCCCCTTCACCGAGGGCGAGCCAGCGGCCCGTCGTGTCGTCGCTGTAGGCGCGGCCTTTGGCGACCTGGCCGCGGTCGATGAGGGTTTTGTCGGGCCCGTCGGTTGAGCTGGTCGATGTTGGTGTTGAGGTCGGCGAACATGCGGGCGTCGGTGTCTTCCCGCCAGCCGTTCGGTGTGGCTACCTCGGTCGCGGCGCCGTGGGTGGAGACCCCAAAGACGCGTTCGCATCCTGGGTATTCCTTGGGTGTGCGTAGCGACAGCCAATCGCCGATGATCGCGTCCCAGGACTGTTCGGCGGTGTCATGCTCGTAGACCATTTCCAGCTTGCGCAGCCTGGTGATGCCCTGCGCGGTGTCGCCGTCGCGGATCTGCTCGGCCGCTTCCTGCATTGCGATGTGGTCGAAGCGGTGGTTACGGGTCAGCTCGAACGCGCGGGTGGTTTCGGCGATGCGGGGTAGCAGCCCGCCGACGTCGACCGATGGGGTTTGGCGGTAGTCCCCGACCGCGACCAGCTTGCAGCCGGTCGCGCCGGCCGCCTGTTGCAACTCAAGGAGTGTGCGGGTGTCAAGCATCGCCGCTTCGTCCAGGACGAGCACGCCGCCGGCCGGCAACCTCCAGCCGGCGTGCTCCACCCCGGCGAGCGGCCGCTGCTACCGAAATCGCTACCGAACGACCCCGACCGAGCGATGACTCACAGACGTAAGTAAGACGACCATGGATAAGACCTGCAGGTCACAGGCCCAGAGGTGACCGCCCAACACGTCCCGGAGAACCCGCCTTCATCTTCAAGTCCCAGTACCCTCGGCCGTGAGAGTTCGACTCCCGCCTCGCGCACGGGGGTGTGAGCTGCGGAAACGTTAATCCGCCGGTGTGACTCATCGCGCTCTGGCTGGTTGCTACCTCAAGTTGCTGCCGAACGTCATCTGGATGCATTACCCCGGGAGGAGCCGCGCGTGCGTGTGTGCGACCTGGTCGTTCGCGAGCGGCAGCAGGGGCCTGCGGCTGGCGGTTAGGGATGGTTGCTGAGATCGAGCAGGAGATCGCTGATCGCGGCTTCGTGGTTCATGATGTCGAGGTGGTTGCCCGGGTGCTCGGCGACCAGCCAACCGAGGGAGGTGACCCGTTCCAGGTCCGATCGGTAAATCTCGCTTAAGAGCAGGTACGAGCAAGGGCGGGTACACCAGCCGGCTGGCACCTCGATCATCGCGTCGTAGAACCGGAGCGGCACGATCGGCAGCTCGCCCTCGAACTCGCGACGGCGCCGGTTGTCCGGCACCATAGCGTCCAGCACACCGTCGCCCCACCACGTCGACCACTTTGGCAGGAGCCCATCCGTCGCCAGATTCCGCAAGACCTCGAGGAAGGGACCACCGGCGCTGAAGGCTTCGTCACAGGGTGGGATGCCGGCGTCAACGAACACCACGGCGCGAGGTTCGGCCGTGACGCTTGCGGCGACCAGGGGCAGCATGGCACCTGCGCCACTGTGTCCTACCAGGACGGCTGGCTCCGATGAGTCGTCGATGGCCTCGACGGCCGCTCGCACGAACACTGCGGGATCGCCGGTCTTGGCTGCGCCAACCAGGTCCTGGATCACGACGTCGTGACCGGCCGACTCGAGCTCCATGCCAACCCATCGCCATGTCGAAGGACCGCGACTGGGCTGTGGACGAGCACGAACCTCATGGCGACGCAGCATCACACGCCTTCAGGTCACGCGCTGCGGGCATCGCCTCAGCGGGCGACCTCGATGACTGGAAGGTGAGAGTGGACGCAGATGGCTGACCAGAGCGACGTACGGCGGATCGCGTTATCGCTCCCCGAGACAAGTGAGGAGGAAGGCCGCTTCGCGTTCTCCGTTCACAACCGGGGCAAGCGGAAGGGGATCGCCTGGGTCTGGTTGGAGCGCGTCAAGCGTAAAAAACCTCGCGTTCCCCGGCCAGACGTGATCGCCATACGTGTCGCGAATCAGTCTGAGAAGGCGATGCTGCTCGCGTCCGACGAGGAGAAGTTCTTCACCGAACCGCATTACAACGGCTACCCCGCGGTCTTGGTGCGCCTCGCGGCGATCGAAAGCGATGAACTCGAAGAGCTGATCATCGACGCGTGGCGTTGCCAGGCGCCGCGGGCACTGAGTTCGAACAAGGTAGTCCGGGCTGACCGTCACGATCCTCGCGGAACAAGAGCCGCGTTGTAAAGACTTTGGCCGGTATTCCGGCATAACTGGCGCACAGCAGCTCATGCCGGCTCGCGCCATTGACAGACCCCCGGATGATGAGAATCCGGCAAACCGGGCAACATGCGGGCCCCTTTTGGGCGAAACACCCCAGTGGGGTGGAGCACTTCGCCGCACAGTGCAGAGTTAGGCCGGCTGACGCTTCCTCTGGAGACGAAATCCGGTAAACGACGTGTAGCCGATTCTCAGACGCCGTTTCACTGTAGCGCCCCGAGCCCGCGTTTCAGCATGAGCGCGGGAGCCCGCCAGGGACCCCCGATTGTTGCCGTGAGCACGTGTGTCAGACTCTTTGACCGGTCCGGGCTCCCGGGACGGCGCCGACCCCGTCCCTTCGACCCGCCCGCCCCACTGGCCTCGACCCGCGGCGTGCCCGCTCCTAAGGTTCATTCTCGTGTCAGTGCAGGGGTGGAGGGGCCAGTAACGGCGCCTGGCATTCGCGGGGAGGCTTGGTTTCGGCTGCTTGGCGTGGGTCGGAGGGTGGGGCCATGCAACGTTCACGTGTCGCTCGCGGGCGCGTCGGCGGGGTGTCACGGCGTGAGGGTTACCTGGCCCGGACGGGTAGGACGGGCGGGCATGCGGGAGGAGCATCATGTCAGGCGGGAGTTTGCGGTTGAGCCGGCGTGGGCTGCTGGCCGGTGCGGGAGCCGCGGTCGGCGTGCTCGCGAGCCAGCGGCTCCCGCTCGCATGGGCGGCGACGGAGGGAGCAGCGGGGCTGTTTACGCTCGGCGTGGCGTCGGGCGACCCACTTCCCGACGGCGTCGTGCTGTGGACCCGGCTGGCGCCCGACCCGCTACACGGCGGCGGGATGCCACAACGGACGGTCCCGGTGGAGTGGGAGCTCGCGGTCGACGAGGGCTTCGGGCGGGTGCTGAGGCGTGGCGTCGAGCAGGCCCAGCCGGAGTTCGGTCACTCGGTGCATGTCGAGGTCGATGGCCTGGAGCCGGCCGCCTGGTACTGGTACCGGTTCCGCGCTCAGGGTGAGGAGAGCCGGGTGGGGCGGACTCGCACCGCACCGGCACCCGACTCGTCCCCCGAGCGGTTGCGTTTCGCGTTCGCCTCGTGCCAGAGCTACCCGAGCGGGTTCTACGCGGCCTATCGAGCGATGGCTCGCGACGACCTTGACCTGGTCATCCACCTGGGCGACTACATCTACGAGGGGGCGCCGGACCCCGCGTCGCTGCGCCCGCACGAGGGCGACGGCGAGCCCTTGACGCTCGTCGACTACCGTGACCGGCATGCGCAGTACAAGACCGACCCTGACCTGCAGGACGCCCATGCCGCGTTCCCGTTCGCCGTGACGTGGGACGACCACGAGGTCGACAACAACTGGGCCGACGAGATCCCGCAGGACCCAGCGGAGCAGTCACCGGCACAGTTCCGCCGACGGCGGATCGCGGCGTTCCAGGCCTACTACGAGCACATGCCGCTGCGGCGCGCGTCGCTACCGCAGGGGCTGGACCTGCGCCTGTACCGGCGGTTCGCGTTCGGCGATCTGGCCGCCTTCTCCGTGCTGGACGGCCGCCAGTACCGCTCCGACCAGCCGTGCGGCGACGGGTTCCCCGGCGAGCCCGACTGCCCCGAGCGCCAAGACCCATCGTTGACCATGCTCGGCGACGAGCAGGAGCGCTGGCTGCGGGAGGGACTGGCCGGCTCGGGATCGCGGTGGAACGTGATCGCGAACCAGGACATCATGGCGCAGTACGACTACGACCTGTCCGACGGGCGAGCCTTCAACACCGACCAGTGGGACGGGTACC
The DNA here is from genome assembly GCA_050743625.1 of Egibacteraceae bacterium. Classification (GTDB taxonomy): domain Bacteria; phylum Actinomycetota; class Nitriliruptoria; order Euzebyales; family Egibacteraceae; genus JBOGED01. The sequence continues at coordinate 25,109 of JBOGED010000196.1, forward strand.
CAGTCATGCGCCAGCGGCTGCTGGACCTGCTGGCCACCGGTCAGGTGCCCAACCCCGTGGTGATCACCGGGGACTGGCACTCGAGCTGGGTCAACGAGCTGCGGATCGACTTCGACGACCCTGGCTCGCCGATCGTGGGGACGGAGTTCGCCGGCACGTCGATCTCGTCCGCGTGCCCATGGGCCGGCGACGTAGAGGCCGCGCTGGGCGCCAACCCCCACGTGCGCTTCTTCGACGGTGACCGCCGCGGCTACGTCCGCTGCGAGCTGACCCGAGAGCTGTGGCGCACCGACTTTCGCCTCCTGCCCGCCTCGACCATCCCGGACGTGACCGTCTCGGACCCGAATCTGGAGAGCGAGCGGACCGTGACCTGGGTCATCCCCAGCGGCGGGACCGTCCAACCGGGGTGAGCCAGGTACCCTGCGCTACGGATGCCTGGCCAGGACCTGCCCCCGCTTCACCACGCGGTTCGCGCGACGCGTGAGCACGGTTACGCCTATGTGCCGCGCGCGCTCGATCAGCACCAGTGTCAACGCCTCGTCTCCTCGATTCCGGACTCACTCGCTGAGCCGGTTGAGGAGGTCGTCGGCGAGGTTCGCCAACACGCGAGAGAGCTTGCGCTTCCGGTCGATGGGCTCGACAACCTGGAGCTCAACAGACTTTTGGCCGCCTTCGACAAGGCCCTACCCGCGACCGTTGCATTTACCCCGACCGAGCTCACGTACATGTTCTACAAAGGGCCACATGCAGGGATCTCGCCGCATCGCGATCCCGCCCGCCACAAGATGTTGATCGCGATCTTTACCCTAAAGGGTCGCGCCACATTCCGGGTACACGGCACGCGTAGCGAGAGCGATATCACGGCCGAGTGGACGACGAGTCCCGGCGACCTCATGTTCTTACGAGCCCCAGAGCTGCACCCACATATCAAGGCTCGGCCTTTTCACTCTATCGGACCGCCCATTGGGAGCGAAGAGCGGATCTCCCTTAGCCTCCGAATGAAGTCTTCTCCGTAGTGGCGTGGTCGGCCGACGTAGACGGCGGCGCTTATAGACGCTCGCCTCGTTCGTTGCATGGCAAAGGAGCGTTGGTACCGTATCGGCCGGCGAAATCCTCGGTGATGTCCTGCTCGGTGTCCGCTATCGCGGTGGGTTCGATGCTCAGCAGCCCGCTGTACGGCTGGTCGATGTCGCGGATGAGGAGCAGGGAGGCGGCGAAGAAGCCGGCGATGATGACCAACGCCACAATATGAAGCCGGTTGCGTGTCCGAGGGATGGAGAATCCGAGCCCGGCGATCGACACCGCGAGCGCGACGACCATGAGGCCGTACAGAAGCTCCGGTATCGCGGGAACGCTCTCGCCCACCCGTTGTTGGCGTGCCACGGAACGCTCCCGGTCGGCCGCGACGAGCAACTCGAAGATGGGACCCCCGTCGTCGATGAGGTTCGCGAATGACCCCCGAAAGCCACTGGACCACACGCTGGGCACGGGTGACCGTTCGCCGTCGCCCTCCGCGAGGATGTCCCACTCCACGTTGTGGACTGCGCGCGAGTAACAGACCAATCCAGCCAGCAGCTCTTGGCGTTGCGGTTCGGGCAGGTACTCGGCGGTTTCAAACATGTGGTCTACGACGCCGGCCTCAGCATCCGCGGCGTCGGCTGCCGCGTCGAATGAGGTGGACGCTGACACGAATACGAACGCGAGCACGAGTACCGCGAGTGTCTCGACGGGAACGATCATATCGCGGATGGAGGGGCCGTCCGTATCGTCTGTCAGGAGGCGCGGGCGGAGGTAGTGGTTGGCCAACAGCCCGGCAACCACGGCGAGGAGGATGATAAAGAGCGTCACCATAGCTTGACCGTCCTCAGGGGTAGCGGCAGAAAGGGTCTTCGTACTGGGTGGCCAGGTCGGGCGGCTCTGTGCCTGGAAGCCGGGTGAGGCCCCACCCCTGAGGGCTTCCTCCGCCCCGAACCTCCACCGTCCGTCGAGGACCGGTCGCTGGCCGTCCGGAGTCTCGCGGAGCCTCCACTCGACCTCGCCCGCGTTGTTGGGTGGCGCCTCCGCGGAGGACGCCGTCGTCGCCGATACGGCCGACGAAGGCGCCTCCGTCGTTCCGGTAGGCGCCGCGGATCTCGCCGCCCACCTGGCGGAAGACCATGACGCCGAACGCGTTGTCCGAGTTCCATACCCCGACGAGGTACTCAGGAGACAACCGCTCGATACGGTCAGGGTCCAGCTGCGCGGGTGGGCCCTCGAACGCCCAATATCGGGCCAACGCTCCCTGTTTGAGGGGAGCGTTGTCGACCGCAACGTCGCCCGCGAAGGGACGGTCCAACACGATCGTCAACAGGTAGGCGAACGACACGAAGGCGGCGGTGGCTCCCACGATCACCAGGTGCCCGGCCAGGCTGCGGACACTGGCCGGATACCCCAAGACGACGAACACGACCGCGCCGACCGGCAGCAGGACACGCAACAGGGGCGAAAGGCTCTCTTGGCTCTGGAGCAGGCGCTCCCTCCGCTGGAGCGTGACCTCGCCGAGGTCGTCCACCGACGCCTCGTAGAATGCCTGCTCGACCGCGGTCTGCGGGCTCAAGTCCTGGTACACGGCGTACAGGCCGTCGAGCGCAGCGGCCGCGCGAGGGCTCGACTGCCCCGATCGCATGCTCAGCCACTCGTCATCGGCCACAGCGCGGAGGTATTCGCGTACCGAATCGTTGATCGCGTCGGTCGCGTCGGCCGGAAAGACGGTGGCGGAGCGCGCGAGCTGCGCCACGGCGTTCGCCTCGGCCGATACCGTCTTCGACGCCTCGGCCTCGGCCAGGTTCGGGAACGCCTTGCGTATCGCGACCGTCGCGGCCATCGCCACGAGCGTCGAGCCGCCCCCGACCAGCGCGACCAGAGCGACGGTCGAGAGGTTGTTCAGGAGATAGAGGGTCATCGCCTACCGTGCTCCGACCAGTCCCGCTCAAGCGCCTTTATCTCGATGCACGGATCGCCCGAGACGGGGCCGTGAGGTCGCCGACCGTTGCGCGCTCGATGCCTCACCGCTCCAAACCCAATGCCTCTTCAAGCAGCGCTTCGACGATCTGGCTCTCGGGGACGGTCCTGACGACCTCTCCACGGACGAAGATCTGGCCCTTGCCGTTACCCGCCGAGACGCCGAGGTCGGCCTCACGGGATTCGCCGGGGCCGTTGACCACGCAGCCCATGACGGCGACCCGCAACGGGAACGGAAATCCGTCGAACGCCGCGGTCACCTGCGCGGTGAGCTTGTAGACGTCGACCTGGGCGCGCCCGCACGACGGGCAGGACACGATCTCCAGGCGGCGGGGGCGCAGGCCGAGCGACTCAAGGATCTGGCTGCCGACCTTCACCTCCTCCACGGGTGGAGCGGACAGCGATACCCGGATGGTGTCGCCGATCCCCTCCGCGAGCAGGATCCCGAACGCGACGGCGGACTTGACGGTGCCCTGGAGGAGCGGCCCGGCCTCGGTGACACCGAGGTGCAAGGGGTAGTCGCAGCGCTGGGCCAAAAGGCGGTACGCCGCGACCACCACGAGCGGGTCGTGATGCTTGACCGAGATCTTGACGTCGCGGAACCCGTGCTCTTCGAAGAGGGAGCATTCCCATAGGGCCGACTCGACGAGTGCCTCGGGGGTGGCGCGGCCGTGTTTCGCCATGATCCGCTGGTCCAGGGAGCCGGCGTTGACGCCAATGCGGATCGATACGCCGGCCGCGGCGGCGGCTTGCGCGATCTGTTTCACCTTGTCGTCGAATTTTCTGATGTTGCCGGGGTTGACGCGGACCGCGGCGCAGCCAGCGTCGATCGCGGCGAAGACGTACCTGGGCTGGAAGTGGATGTCGGCGATGACCGGGATCCGCGACTTGGCCGCGATGGCCGGCAGGGCGTCGGCGTCGTCCTGGGAGGGGACCGCGACCCGCACGATCTGGCACCCCGCCGCGGTGAGCTCGGCGATCTGCTGCAGCGTGGCGTCGACGTCGGTGGTGGGAGTAGTCGTCATGGATTGGACCGAGACGGGTGCGCCGCCACCGACTGGCACGCTGCCGACCATCACTTGGCGGGACACCCGGCGCCGCGCGATGCCGAGGTCGGCGGCGGTCATGAGATCTCCTTGCGTCGCGCGGATAGGCTTCGGTCGGTCAAGCAAACGTCCGGCTCGAGCGCGGCGAGGAGTCGCCTATCCGCGCGACTTCTGAGCATTGATCTTTCCCCGGTGCGTGGTAGCGAGGCGTTTGAGGACGGCGGTGGCGATGCCCTCCCCGTCCAGCCCGTGGGCGCGCAGGATCTGGTCGCGAGAGGCGTGCGGCAGGAACCGGGGTGGCAGCGCGTAGGTGGCCGCGCAGGTGTCCGCGCCGGCGGCGGCGAGCGCTTGGGCGATGCGGGCGCCGAGCGCTCCCGTGGTGGTGGTGTCTTCGACTGTGAGCACGAGCCGGTGGGCGCCCGCCAGCTTGAGCAGGGCCGGGCTGAGGGGGGCGATCCAGCGCGGGTCGATCACGGTGACCGGCACGTCGTGGGCGGCAAGCTCGTCGGCGGCGGCCAGGCATCCGGCCGCCAGCGATCCGACGGCGATCAGCAAGCCCATGGCGGCGGGGTCCTCACGGAGGACGTCGCCGTACTCCTCCGTTCGGATCGCGGGGATGTCCGGGCCCGCGAACGCCTTCGGGTAGCGGATCACGGTGGGACCGTCGGTGACGTCGACGGCCTCACGGAGCAGCTCGCGCAGTCGCGCGCAGTCGCGGGGCGCGGCAAGGCGCAGGCCGGGCACGACCGGCAGGATCGAGGCGTCCCACATGCCGTGGTGGCTGGGCCCGTCCGGGCCGGTGATCCCCGCCCGGTCCAGCACGAACATGACGGGCAGCCGGTGCAGGGCGACGTCCATGAGCACCTGGTCGAACGCGCGGCTGAGGAACGTGGAGTAGATCGCGACCACGGGGTGCAGCCCGCCGAGGGCCAGGCCGGCGGCGCAGGTGACGGCGTGCTGCTCGGCGATGCCAACGTCGAACACCCGGTCGGGGAACCTCGCGGCGAACCTCTCCAGACCAGTGGGACCCCGCATCGCCGCGGTGAGGCACACGACGTCGCCGCGGTCGGCGCCGATCGTGGTGATCTCATCGGCGAACACCGAGGTCCACGTCGCTGGCCCTCGGCTCTGGGGGCGGCCGGTGGCGGGGTCGATCACGCCCACGGCATGCAGGCAGTCGGCCTCGTCCCCCTCGGCCGGCGGATAGCCCTTGCCCTTGAGGGTCACGCAGTGCACCAGGACCGGGCGCCGCAGCCGCGCGGCGTTGCGAAGAGCCCGTTCTACGGCGGCGATGTCGTGGCCGTCGACGGGGCCGAGATAGGCCAGCCCGAGATCCTCGAAGAGAGTGCGGCGCGGGTGTTCCGGGCTGTCCCGGTCGGGCTGGCGGAGCTCGGCGAGGTGGTGGGCGAGCCCGCCGATCGTCGGTGAGTAGGAGCGGCCGTTGTCGTTGAGCACGACGATCACCGGCCGCTCCGGGGTCGCGCCGATGTTGTTGAGCGCCTCCCAGCACATCCCTCCGGTCAGTGCCCCGTCCCCCACGACGGCGACGACCCGCCGGTCGTCCTCACCCCGCAGCGCGAAGGCTTTGGCCAGGCCGTCGGCGTACGACAAGGCGGTGGAGGCGTGGGAGTTCTCGATGACGTCGTGGGAGGACTCGGCCTGTGACGGGTAGCCGGACAGGCCGCCGGATTGGCGCAGCGAGTCGAAGTCGGCGCATCTACCGGTGAGCATCTTGTGCACGTAGGCCTGGTGCCCGGTGTCGAACAGGAGCACGTCGTGGGGCGAGTCGAAGACCCGGTGCGCGGCGATGGTCAGCTCGACCACGCCGAGGTTGGGCCCCAGGTGGCCGCCAGCGCGGGAGACCTTCTCGATGAGAAAGCCTCGGATCTCGTCGGCCAATGCAGACAGCGCGGGCATGGGCAGCGCTCGCAGGTCGGCGGGACCGGCGATGCGGCCGAGCCGGCTCATGATCGCCGCACCGCGGAGGGAAGGGTGAACTGGAGGGTCTCGCGGGTGGTCTCGCGTTCCACCACGGTGACGGGTCCCAGGTCGGCCAGGGCGGCGATGACGGCCTCCACCAGCCGGGGCGGCGCCGAGGCACCGGCGGTCAACCCGATCACAGAAACTCCCTCCAGCCATTCCGGGCGGATGTCGCTGGGGTCGTCGATGAGATAGCTGGGCGTGCCGTGGCGGTGTGCGACCTCCACCAGCCGGACGGAGTTGGAGGAGTTCGTTGAGCCGATCACGAGCACCAGGTCCGACTCCTCGGCGATCGCCGCGAGCGCCCTCTGACGGTTCGTCGTGGCGTAACAGATGTCGTCGGACGCTGGGCCCCGTAGCGCGGGGAAACGGGCCCGGAGCGTCTCGACGATCTCGGTGGTCTCGTCCTCGGCGAGGGTGGTCTGCGTCAGATACGACACCCGCGTGGCGTCGGCGATCTCCAGCGCGCCGACCTCGTCGGCGGTCTGCACCAGAACCGTGTGGTCGGGGGCCTCGCCCAGGGTGCCTTCGACTTCCTCATGGCTGGCGTGGCCGATCAGGACCACGGTGTCGCCGCGTGCGGCGAACCGGCGGGCTTCGGCATGCACCTTGGTCACGAGCGGGCACGTCGCGTCGATCACCTCCAGCCCCCGGTCGGCGGCCTCGGTCCGCACCGCTGGGGACACCCCGTGGGCGGAGAACACCACCGTCGCGCCGTCCGGGACGGCGTTCAGCTCGTCCACGAACACCGCGCCGCGCGCCTGGAGATCAGCCACTACGTGGACGTTGTGCACGATCTGCTTTCGCACGTAGATCGGGCCACCACGCAAGTCCAGCAGCTGCTCGACGACCTCGATGGCGCGTTCGACTCCCGCACAGAACGACCGCGGTGCGGCGAGCAGAACGGTGACAGCCATCTGTGGTCCTCCCGGGCGGGGCTCATTGATCACGGTGGGTGGCCAGCCGGGCGAGCGCGCCGAGTTCCCCGGCGGCTCTGGCCGCCGGGTTGGCTGCCTGCAGGGCGCGCATCGCCTCCGCGAGCAGGCCGTCGACCTGGACCTGGCTCCAGGCCCGCCCGCCCGCGATGTCGATCAGCTCCGCGGCGTGGACCACGTCGCTCCCGGGCAGCGGCTGATCGCGGTGGTAAAGCTCGGCCAGGTCGAGCCCGGCCGCGGTCCCCGAGATCAGGGCGGCGATCACCGGAAGGGACTTCTTACGGCTGCGCAGGTCCGAGTAGACCGGCTTGCCCGTGACAGCCGGGTCCCCCCAGATCCCCAACAGGTCGTCCACGTGCTGGAACGCCAAGCCCAGGTGCTGACCGAAGCCGCGCAAGCAGTGGATCTGCTCCGGCCTGCCACCGCCGAACAAGGCGCCCAGCGCGCAGGCGCATCCCATCAGCGCGGCGGTCTTCTGCTCCGCCATCCGCAGGCATTCGGCCAGCTCGACCTGGACGCGTCGCTCGAAGGCCAGGTCCGCGCTCTGACCCTCCAGCAGATCCTGCACCGCGGCGCTGAGCACCCGTATCGCATCAGTAGCGGCCGGGTGGCCGCTGGCGGCGAGCAGGTCCAAGGCCAAGGTCAGCAGCGCGTCGCCAGCGAGGATCGCCGCGTTCATGCCGAACACGCTCCACGCCGTGGGGCGGTGGCGGCGGGTGGCGTCACCGTCAAGCACGTCGTCGTGCAGCAGCGAGAAGTTGTGCACCAGCTCCACTGCGGCCGCGGCCGGCACCGCGGCGGCCGCAGCCCCGCCGACAGCCTCGGCGCTCAGCAGTACCAGCGTGGGGCGGATCGCTTTGCCCCCATTGACCTGCTCCGGCTGGCCATGCTCGTTCCACCAGCCGAAGTGGTAGCCGGCGATCCGCCGCATCGAGGATGGCAACGCGTCGACCGCCGCACGCAGGGCGGGCTCGACAGCTGCTCGGCTCCACGCGAGCACCTCGTGCGCCGACCGGCCCTCGGTCTTCGCGTCAACGGTGGTCATGATCCTGCCCCTACATTCTCAAGCACTCTCAAGATCGACGCTCCTGCCACGAGCACCGCGGGTGGCTACACCCGATCGGCGGCGATGAGCAGGTAGTGGAAGCTGCCCTCGCGGTACGCCGTCAGGAACGGGTCCTCGATCCCGGTGGCCACCGAGGACTGCGCCCGCAGCTCCCAGTACGGGATGGTGTGGGCGGTTAGATCGATGACGTTGATCGGGACGAGGTTGTGGGCCGTCAACGCCTTGAAGTAGTCGCTTCTCGGGTGGATGTTGCAGGTGTAGTGCTCGTCGATCCGGCTGACCGCCTTGGACCGACCACCCGTCACGTCGTTGTAGCAGCCGGTGATGCAGACGTAGCGACCGCCGTACTGCAGCAGGCGAGAGAACTCGTCGAACAGCGAGAACAGGTCCACGTACATGGTGGTCTCGTTGGTCCAGACGCCCTGGCACGATCCCGTCTCGAAACCGGTGTCCAGCATGTTGCGGAAGTGGAACTTCACGCGATCGGATACGCCCCGTTGCGTGGCTTGGTTGTTGGCGAACCCGACCTGGTATTCCGAGATCGTGACGCCGTCCACCTGGCAGCCGAAGCGTTGGTTGGCCATGAAGCTGGTACCGCCCCGACCGGACCCGGCATCCAACAGGCGATCACCGGGCGAGATGTCGCCGAGGTGGTCGAGGAGTAGGTTCGCCTGCGCGGTCTCCAACCGGTGCATCTCTTTGATGATCCGATCGTCCCGTGTGCCCTTCGGGCCTTCCAACACCGACGGCTCGTACTCGCCGATCCCGTAGTGATGGTGGTAGAGCCCGTCGACGTCACCGAGCCGCAAGTTGACCGGGTCCCGCTGATTGTTGTTCCAATACGCCGCAACGGACTTTTGGTAGGCCGTGCGCAGCACATTGGTAACGGAAGAGGCGGTCGTGGTCATGTCACATTCTCCTGCTCGAGGGCCGGATGGTGGGGTTGGGGGGGTTCAGAGGCCCGTCATGCGTCGCTCCCGCTGTGGTACCGCTCGGTGGTGCTGTGCCATTCCCGGTTGCCGCCGAGCCAGGCCCAGATGTCGGCGAGGAAACGTCCGAGCGCGGGCGAGCCCACGCTGGCCAGGACGGTCGCCTCCGCGACGAAGGTGTGCATCAGCTCGTTGTGGATCGCCGCGGTGCGCTCGATCGCTTCCTCGGGGGTGCACTCGTCCTCGGCGGCGATCACCTTCGGCAGGTCGAAGTCCGCGTCCGTTTCCTTCGACCGCGAGTACAGATCGTTCAGGATCACGCTCGCGCTGCCGGCGAGGGCAAACACGCGGCGCACCCGCCGGTCGGCGAACTCGAAGGCGGGCAGCTCGTAGCCGGCGACCGGATCGACCAACACCATGGGCGGCAAGAAGCTGTTCTCAGCCCGGTGCGTCAGGTACTCCCAGACCGGCGGGGTCCGCCCCGAATTGCGCCACTCCGCCTCGTGGTTGTAGGCCATGAACATGACCGCGAGCTCGTGGCGGAGCCGGGCGACCTGCGTCGCGGTGGCGTACTGGCCAAGGTGTTCGAACGCCGAGCGGTAGGCGACCGCGACAGGTTCGTCGGACAGTGCCTGGTCGAGCTGAGGTGCATAACGGACCGGGAGGTCCGCGGGGTCCACCGCCGCGTAGGTGACCGCGAGGCGCGCGCCGATCGTCTTCGCGTCGGCGCCCATGGACTCGTCGTCGAGGAAGTGGTCGTCCGTGGCCCACTCCGCCACGACGCACTTGGCTGCCGCCAGGAGCTTGTCAGGGTCGTCCGTTGCCGGGTGCGTGAGCATCATCAGACGCCCGAAGTTGCAGGCATGGAGCCGGTCGCGCTGCCCGGGGTAGATCCCGATCTGCTCGGCCCAGTCGACCACGCGGTCGTTGACCTCTTCGCCCAGGGCGACGTCGTCACGGACCGCCGGAGGACAGAACAACGCTGAACCCGACTCGTCGTCGGCGGCCTGATCGGCGCCGAGGTCGGTGGCTTGGACCGTCTCGTCGTTGGTGGCCTGCTGCCAAAAGATCCGGGCCGCCGACGTGCCCAGCCCCGTGGGGCCGAGCCGTTCGATCACCGGCGCGGCCGGCTGCGGCTCGTCTTCGACGGTTGCGAGAAGGTCCATCGGGGCGGTGCGTTCTGGGTTGGAGAGCAGGGCGGCTACCATGCACGCCAGGTCCCCAGCGGCCGTGGGCGCGGACACACGAGATAGCACCGACACGGGTTCTCCTTCTACGCGGTGGCCCTCACGAGATCCCTGACCTTTCAGCGCCCGACTTCGACGTCTTCGAGGATGCCGAGCGCGTCGGGGACCAAGACAGCCGCGGAGTAGTAGGCGGTGACCAGGTAGGAGATGATGGACTTCTCGCTGATGCCCATGAGCCGCACGTTCAGGCTGGGCTGGTACTCGTCGGGAATCCCCGTCTGGTGCAACCCGACCACACCCTGATCGGCCTCACCGGTCCGCATCGCGATGATGCTGGTGGTGTTCGTCTCGCTGACCGGGATCTTGGTCGGCAGCAAGGGTATGCCACGCCAACCCGGCACTGGGTGCCCGTCGAATTCAGCATTCCGCGGGTAGACACCTCGCCGGTTGCACTCGCGCCAGAAGGCCGCGATCGCCCGTGGGTGTGCGAAGAGGAACTGCGTCTTGCGCCGCCGCGACAGAAGCTCGTCGAGGTCGTCGGGAGTCGGCGGCCCCGAACGCGTCGGAATCCGCTGCGACAGGTCCGCGTTGTGCAACAACCCAAACTCGCGGTTGTTCAGCATCTCGTAATCTTGACGCTCGCGCAACGCCTCGACGGTCAGGCGCAACTGCTGATCGATCTGGTTCATCGGATCGTTGTACAGATCCGCCACCCGCGTCTGCACCCGCAACACAGTCGAAGACATGCTCAAGTGATACTCACGCGGCGACGCCTCGTAATCCACATACGTACCCGGCAGGTCCTCCTCCTGCTCAGGCGACGAGGACATCTCGATCGCCGCCTCCCCGAAACGGTTCTGCGGCTGCTCCACACGCGCCCGGAACGTCTCGACATGCGCCCGCAACGACTCCGACTGGGCGACCATCTCCTCGAACGCCTGCTGAGACATCGCCAACACCGTGCACCGCGTGACCGCCTGCACAGTGAAATCCCATACATCCTGGGACTCGAGGATCGCCTGATAGGTGAAATGATCACCGTCGGCCAACACCGCCAACACGGTCTCGTCGCCGTACTTGCCGATGCCGATCTTGTTCGCCTTGCCATGGGCGATCAACACGATCTGATCCGCCGGCCGGCCACGCTCCACGATCACGTCACCAGCCGAGAACTCCCGCTGCACGAACCGGTCCGCCAACGCACCCAACACCTCGACATCGTCAAAGTCACGCAACAACGACAGCTCGGTAAGCTCCTGGGGAATGACGCGGATCTCGGCCCCGGTCGTAGTGAACGTCACCCGACCATCACCCACGGTATAGGTCAACCGCCGGTTCACCCGATACACCCCACCGTTGACCTGCACCCACGGCAAGACCCGCAACAGCCAACGCGAGGAGATTTCTTGCATCTGCGGCACGGTCTTGGTCGTCGTGGCCAGCTGCCGCGCCGCCGCCGTGCTCAAACTCAACTGCGGCCGATCACCATTCAAACTGACCTCAGCCACCTCGGTCTCAGTCACAGACACAGCACACCTCCAAAATTCGACACGACAGAAGTATCAATGCTTATCCACCAGGTACCGGCGCTGGGCTGCCAACGCCAGACAACGAACCGATGCGAGCAGCCGAGGTGCCCAGCCCTGTCGGGACCGTGACGGGTCGCGGGGCAGCCGGGGCATCACGAGATGCCTTCTTCCCGTATAAGGTCGTCGGACTCGTGGCCCAAGAGAGAACACCGGCCATATAGGCCTTAAGCCCTTCGACATACGTAAGGACGCCCTCGCGAGCACTCGTATCCACGTCCAACGCGTCGAACAGGGCGGGCAGCTCGGTGGCGACCGTGTATTCGAACTGGCGCAGCCGAGAGATGGCCATTTCGTTGATAACGTCGACGGCCTCCTGAACGTCACAGTCGAAGAAGCGTTGCATCACCACTACGCAGGTGTTGAAGTCGTGTTCGAAATCGACTTTTCGAACATAGGCAAAAAAATTGTAGTACATATTCGTGCCGGTTTCGAACGCCGTGACCAGAGCACGCATCGGCGGGGAGAGGTAGATCTCCGGAGGGTCCTCCAAATGAAGCGCGTAGAGGATCAGGAATCGGGCGGCTCTCGTGAACGTAAGGGGGGGCCGCATCTCTTCGAATTCGACCGGGTCGGGCGTTCGGTTCTGGATGAGGTTTACAAGTTCCCACAGAAGGCCTTGCGCCATACCCTCGACGCAACCGGCAAGCGAACGCCGCAATCCTGCGGACATGACCTTCGCACCGCGCGACCAAAGATCCGCCAACGCGCGTTCCACCGGATTCGTCGGCACCGGCGTCACTGTGCCCTCCGCCGCCGCAAACGCCGGCAGCCGGGACAGGAATGCCTTTGCGCCAAGCAGGTCGCGACGGCGCTTGTAGTACTCGAGAAAGTAGTCCTTCACGTACACTGCCCACACATGCCAGTCGTTCACCAACTCGAGCTCGGCGAGCTCAGCGTCAGGAACGGTCAGTGCGGAGAACAGGTCCAACTGGGCGGAGTCCCACCTGTCCTCGTCCCACATTCCCCATCTGCCGCGCACGTCCGGTAACGGCCCCAGTAGCCCCATCTCCCGGGCCCACGCCTTGGCATGCTTACGCAAGGCTTCGACGTGGAGGTTCAACCGCGCGGAGAACGGCATGTAGAGCTCCGGCAGCTCGAACGGCTCTGCCTTGTAGGGAACGCCCTGGTAGCTCCTGAGCCGCAACCCCATGGCTGCGGGTGACAGCCCGAGGCGCGCGGCCACGGTAGGCAGCCCCGGAAGACCGCAGGACAGCCCAAGAGGCGTCGGAGAGCCGACGGTGCTGGCATCCTGGGAGCAACCGCTGGGCCGCGCCCACTCGAGATTGCCAGCCATCCAATCCCGAAGTCCTTTGACATATGCGAGCATCGCCGCGCGCGTCTGCAGGTCTGTCCCATACTCCTCGAAGAGGGGAAACAGCTCGGTGACGGCGGTGTTTTCGAACAGGTACGACCGAGAGGTCGCAAAGTCGTTGATGATATCGGCCGCCCGCTGCAGGTCGCAGTCGAGGAAGTTCTGGACCACTATCACCCCGTTGTTGACTTTGCCTTCGTCTACGTCTTTCTGGTAGACGATGATGTCCATCCGCGCGCTTACGCTGTCGGCGAACGTCTCGTTCAGCACACGAATCGGCCGGGTGCGGTAGAGCTCGGGTGGGATCTCGACACCCAGCGCGTGCTCGACAAGGGCGGCCTTCCACGACCACCCGCCGGCCCGGCGGCGCATGTCGATGTATTCGATCGGGTCGAGAACCCTGCTGTTGTCCTGAGCGAGATTGAAGCGCTCTCGCATGAGCTCCTCAGCCAGGCTCCGGATATCCTCGGAGAACCGGTGCCGCCACTCGACGGACTTGGTGGGCACGGTGCGAGGCCACAGGTTGGCCAAGCCGCGCTCCACCGGGTTGGCCGGCTCTCCAGGGGGCTCAGCGGTCATGTCCACGGGCTTGAATGCCAGCAGTCGGGAGATGCGCTCCGTGGCATGCGCTACATCGCGGCCATCGAAGAGCGCAGAAGAATCCTTCACGTACGCGCTCCAGACATACCAGTCGCTGAGCAGCTCGAGCTCAGCGACCGGCGCATCCGGATGGGTCAGGGCAACGTAGGAGGAAAGATCCATGGAGTCGAACCTGGGCTCGTCCCAGATACCAGAGCCGTCGGCGTTCTGGCTGGAGCGGAGCATCCCCATCTGTAAAGCCCAGGCCTTGGAGTGCTCACGCGCCTGATCCACGCGGGGGTTTACCCGCGCCGGCCACGGCATGTAGAACTCCGGCATCTTAAAAGGTTGCATGCGACGACCCCATCATCGACAGATCATCCATCGCGCCTATGGCACTCAAACTGACAAGCGCACGGGCTGACCGAAGCCCATCCACACGACGGCTACAGTCCGGTTTCGACGTCTTCGAGGATGCCGAGCGCGTCGGGGACCAAGACCGCCGCGGAGTAGTAGGCGGTGACCAGGTAGGAGATGATGGACTTCTCGCTGATGCCCATGAACCGCACGTTCATGCTGGGCTGGTACTCATCGGGAATACCAGTCTGGTGCAACCCGACCACGCCCTGATCGGCCTCACCCGTGCGCATCGCCAAGATGTTGGTGGTACCCGTCTCGCTGACCGGGATCTTGTTACACGGCAGCAACGGCACCCCGCGCCAGGTCTGCACCGCCTCGTCATCCAGGAGGGTGCTGTCCGGGTACAGACCTCGCCGGTTGCACTCCCGACCGAACGCCGCGATCGCACGCGGATGCGCGAAGAAGAACTGCGTCTTGCGCCGCCGGGTCAACAGCTCGTCGAGGTCGTCGGGAGTCGGCGGCCCCGAACGCGTCGGAATCCGCTGCGACAGGTCCGCGTTGTGCAACAACCC
>JBOGED010000197.1:0-22027 GCA_050743625.1 Egibacteraceae bacterium
CTGAACAGGGATTTAGGGGCGTATACGCCCCTAAATCCCTGTTCAGGAGCAGGCGACTCCTTGCCGCGACGGACCGCTAGGTTCGCAGGCCGCCATGTGGCCAGGGGTCGTCCAAGGACCAGCGGCAGCTGTCGTCGCCGCCCGCCATAGAGTTCAGCTCGGCGAGGAGGTCGGTGAAGAACGCGTCCCATTTGTCGTCGACCGGCCACGCACCCGTGTAGCACATCCACGCGTCCGGCAGGACGGCGTCGGTCCCCATCGCGCCACGAACCCACGTGTACTCGTCCCCGCGCCGCTCAAGGTAGATCAACTCGCCTGGTGGCAGGGCGGCGGCGCGTAGCTCAGTACTCAGCTTCTCAGGTGTCATCGTCGGCTCCTCGTCTGTGCAGACGCTGACCTTCGCGGGCGCGCGAGTCCAACGGCATCGCGCCCCGGTTCATACCCCACGTGACGCCGCCCAAGCGCCCCTCCTCGGGCTCTTCCGGCGGCCGCTCACGGTACTGGTCGGCAAGCATGGGCCTGTAGTCCTCCCCCGCGGTGAGCACGAGGCAGGGAGCTCGGTAGCTGCAGGCGCGGCAGTGCTCAGGCGAGGGGTTTGGATACACCCACAGCCCAGGATCGATCATATCGAGCGCCTCCAGGGCGATTCGCTCACCCATCGCGTCAAGCTCACGCCTGCTGCGAGGGATCTGCGTCCGCCGGAACGGGCCCTCACCCGCTTGCTCCAGCGCAGCGGATGGCTCAGAGGCCGCTTGTACGTACATCCGCCGGTGGCCTGGGCCGGCGGCGGCAGCGGGAGCATCAGCAGGGACGGTAACCGGTTCTAGGTCCAGGTCGATCCGGATCTCGGTGATGATCGTCCCTGCGATCCTCATACCGAGGTAGAACCGCTCCCAGGCCCAGCACGCCGCCACCGGCTCGTCGTCGAGCAGCAACAGGTCGAGGTCCGTCCAGGCGCCGGTCACCAGACGGTGCTCGACGATCCAGTAGGCCTCGGCCTCATCGATCACGAGCATCCGGATCCTGCCCTCATAGCGGACCTCGCCCACGGCCGCTGAAGCCAAGTCATACCCAGGTCGGGCCAGGTCAGGAACGTGGGCGGCGAAATCCGTCTCGACGCGCACGGGTGAGAACCGGTCGACCGACGGCGCCCAAGCGAAATACGCCTCGAGCAGGCGCAGGCCGAGCCCGCGATTCGCAGCGGTGTCGTCGGTGGGGGTGCCTGATCCGACCTGCCGCGCAACGGATCGCTCGAACGCGTTGCGGACAAGTGGAAGAACGATGGCCCTGTTCCACTCCCACATTCCCGGGAAGTAGTAGACGGCCAACGCGTCGCGGACCGCCTCCTCAAGGTCGAGAACACCGCAGGCGGGCTCGACCCGCTCGAGGTTTTGCCGGCTGCGGCAGCTCAAATCCCACTGACGCCGGCATCGTTTGAACGAGGCACGGTCATCCGGCCGGATCACATACGCCATAGGTCCATAACGTCGGGTACGCCGGGTCAGGTATGCAAACGACCCCAGCATCGACCGAGGAGCCGGAGCGCACTAGGTGCGCGCGATACCTAGTTGGTCCCCGCACTTACTCGATGAGAATCCGCCTCACAGACTGGATCGACCTAGGAGGACGAGCCTAATTCGGGCGTCCACCCCTGTTGTGGAGCCCGAAGGAGAGGTGGACCCCGCATGGCGACGGCCACTGAGCAGGAAGAAACAGTCATCCACATTCTTTGGTGTACCGGTGGTCTTAGTTGCGACGGCGACTCCGTCGCGCTGACCGCGGCTACCCAACCCAGCATCGAGGAGATCGTCCTCGGCGCATTGCCTGGTCTCCCGAAGATCGCGGTCCACTGGCCGCTGATCGACTACGAGTGCGGCCCCGAGACCGGCGCGGACACGTTTATCGAGTGGTTCCACAAAGCCGACCGTGGCGAGCTTGAGCCGTTCGTCCTCGTGGTGGAGGGGTCGATCCCCAACGAGGCCATTAAGTCCGAGGGCTACTGGTGTGGGTTCGGGAACAACCCCGAGACCGGCCAGCCGATGACCACGAGCGAGTGGCTCGACCGCCTATCGCCGAAGGCGCTTGCGATCCTCGCCGTCGGCACCTGCGCCACCTATGGCGGCATCCACGCCATGGCCGGCAACCCAACCGGCGCCATGGGTGTACCCGACTACCTCGGGTGGGGCTGGAAGTCCAAGGCCGGGATCCCCATCGTGTGCGTCCCGGGCTGCCCCATTCACCCGGACAACCTGTCCGAGACCATCCTGTACCTGCTCTACATGGCGACGGGCCAAGCCCCGATGATCCCACTGGACGACGCCCTCCGACCGGCTTGGCTGTTCGGCGCCACCGTCCACGAGGGTTGCGACCGCGCTGGCTACTACGAGCAGGGCGAGTTCGCCACCACGTATGACTCACCGACCTGCCTGGTCAAGCTTGGATGCTGGGGCCCGGTGGTGAAGTGCAATGTCCCGAAGCGTGGCTGGATCAACGGTGTAGGAGGCTGCCCGAACGTGGGCGGTATCTGCATAGGCTGCACCATGCCCGGCTTCCCGGACAAGTTCATGCCGTTCATGGACGAGCCACCCGGAAGCAAGGTCTCCACGGCTGCGAGCGGCCTCTACGGCAACGTCATCCGTACGCTGCGTACCATCACGGGCAAGACGGTCGACGAAGAGCCGAAGTGGCGTAAGACAGGTTCGACACTCACGACGGGCTACAGGCCGTCATGGTAAGGCTCTGGAAATCGTCGAGAGGAACAGAAGCTCCCGAGGAGGGTGCGATGACGAGCACGCAGACAGGCCCTGGCATCGTCGACATGGCGTGGGACCCGATCACCCGTATCGTCGGGAGCCTCGGGATCTACGCGAAGATCGACTTCAACAACAAGAAGGTCCTCGAGTGCCACAGCACGTCGTCGATCTTCCGTGGCTACAGCATCTTCATGAAGGGCAAAGACCCACGCGACGCGCACTTCATCACCAGCCGCATCTGCGGCATCTGCGGTGACAACCACGCGACGTGCTCGGTCTACAACCAGAACATGGCCTATGGCGTCCGCCCGCCGCACCTGGGTGAGTGGATCATCAACATGGGCGAGGCCGCGGAGTACATGTTCGACCACAACATCTTCCAGGAGAACCTGGTCGGGGTCGACTACTGCGAGAGGATGGTCAGCGAGACCAACCCTGGCGTCATGGACCTGGCGAACCGGACCGAGGCGCCGCACGCGGCCGACCACGGGTACAAGTACATCGGCGACATCATGCGGTCGTTGAACCCGCTGTCCGGCGAGTTCTACCGCGAGGCGCTACAGGTCAGCCGCTATACCCGTGAGATGTTCTGCCTGATGGAGGGCCGCCACGTCCACCCGTCGACCCTCTACCCGGGCGGCGTAGGGACGATCGCGTCGATCCAGCTGATCACCGACTACATGACCCGCCTCATGCGCTACTGCGAGTTCTTGAAGCGGGTCGTGCCGCTGCACGACGACCTGTTCGACTTCTTCTACGAGGCGATGCCCGGCTACGAGATGGTCGGGTACCGGCGCACGCTGCTCGGCTGCTGGGGCGCGTTCCAGGACCCGGACCACTGCGACTTCACCTATCAGAACATGACCAACTGGGGCCGCAAGTGCTTCGTGACCCCAGGCGTGGTCGTGGACGGCAAGCTCGTGACGACCGACCTGGTCGACATCAACCTTGGCATCCGGATCCTGCTCGGTCACTCGTACTACGAGGACTGGGAGGACCAGGAGATGTTCGTCACCAAGGACCCGTTGGGGAACCCGGTCGACCGGCGCCACCCCTGGAACCAGCACACGATCCCCAGGCCACAGAAGCGTGACTTCGACGACAAGTACAGCTGGACGATGTCGCCGCGCTGGTTCGACGGCGAGAACCACCTCGTCCTCGACACCGGTGGTGGCCCACTCGCACGGCTGTGGCCGATCGCCCTCGCGAGTCTGGTCGACACGCCGTACGTGGGATCGACGGGTCAGAGCATCGAGTTCCACCTGCCGAAGACAGCGACCAAGCCCGAGGCGAGCTACACATGGAAGCCTCCGAAGTGGAGCAACGCGCTCGAGCGCAACCGGGCGCGGACGTACTTCCAGCTCTACGCGGCCTGCTGCGCCCTGCACTTCGTCGACAAGGCGCTCGCCGAGGTCCGCGCTGGCCACACCAAGACATGGGAGCCCTTCACCGTCCCCGACGAGGCCGTCAGCTGCGGCTTCACCGAGGCCGTCCGTGGCGTGCTGTCCCACCACATGATCATCCGCGGCGGAAAGATCGCGAACTACCACCCGTACCCACCCACTCCGTGGAACGGCAGCGTTCGCGACCACATGGGCCAGCCCGGTCCATACGAAGACGCGGTTCAGAACACACCGATCTTCGAGGAAAACCCGCCTGAGAAGTTCAAGGGCATCGATATCATGCGGGCGGTGCGTAGCTTCGACCCGTGCCTGCCGTGTGGGGTGCACATGTACCTCGGCAATGGCAACGTCGTGAAGAAGCTGCACTCGCCAACCATGATGAACACCGTCTAGATCGGTAATCGAATGGCCCAGGCTCGCAACCTTCGCGAGGTCGGCGACCGGGTCGAGACGTTGCTCGGCGAGCTCCGCACTGACGCGGAGCCCGCCGTGCAGCGTAAGGCCGAGGAGATCGTCCGGATCCTGATGGAGTTTTACGGGGCCGGAGTCGGACGCATGATCGAGCTGTGCGCCGACGAGAGCGTCACCTCCCTCGCGGCAGCGTTCTCGGAAGATCCCCTGGTCTCAAGCCTTCTCTCGCTGCACGGCCTCCACCCGATCCCGGTAGAGGTCCGTGTGCAGGAGGCGCTCGACAAGGTCCGGCCATACCTCGGCTCCCACGCTGGAGGGGTCGATTTCCTCGGCATCGACGACGAGGGCGTCGTCCATCTCAGGCTCCAAGGAAGCTGTGACGGCTGTCCCTCTTCGACCGTCACCGTAAAGCTTGCAATCGAGCGGGCAATCGAAGAGGCGGCTCCCGAGATCTCGCGGATCGATGTCGAAGGCGTGACCGCGCCGCCAAAGCCCGGTAGCGGTGGCCTTGTGCAGATCCAGCCGCTCCGCCAGTCAGCCGACCCGGAGCCGGCGAAGTGGACACACGTCGGGACGCTCGACACCGTCTTACCCGGCACGATGGCGGCGCTCGACGTCGGGGGCGTGAGCGTTCTCCTTCTCAGCGCCGCGGACAGCCTTTACGCATACCGCAACGCCTGCGCCTCATGCGGCGCGGCGCTGGACCATGGAAGCCTCGACGGCACCGAGGTGCGTTGCCCAGGGTGCGGTGCGGCTTTTGACGCCCGTCTTGCCGGTAGGGGTATCGACGACAACACGATGTACCTCGACCCGCTGCCACTGCTCGCCGACGAGCGCAGCGTGAGGATCGCACTGCCAACGGTGGTGGCATGACAAACGGCAGGGTGGTGTTGAGATGAGCGCGAACGCCGGGCCGTTCGGGATCCCTCCGCTGCCACCGGAGGGGCTGGCGCGGTTCCTGAAGCCGCGTCCCCCCCAAGCGCGGCCAGGCGAGCTGTGCGAGATGTGCCTGGAGCGGATCCCGCCCCACGGATCTTTTGGTCACGGGCATGTCGTGAACCTCGAAGGTCGACAGGTCATGTGCACCTGCCGGCCGTGCCAGCTGCTGTTCGAGCCGAAAGGGGCCAGCCGCGGGAAGTTCCGGGCCGTCCCCGACCGTCACCGCTACAACCCTGCGATGGCGTTGACGGAGGGTCAATGGGACGCGCTCCAAGTCCCGGTGCGCATGGCCTTCTTCTTCTTCAACTCGATCGAGGACCGCGTCGTCGCGTTCTACCCGAGCCCGGCCGGCGCTACGGAGTCTCTCCTCCCACTCGACACATGGGATGAGGTCATGGACGCTAACCCGGCGTTCAAGGACCTCGCGCCGGACGTCGAGGCCATGCTGATCTACCGAGCTCGCGGTGAGGAGGCGTTCGAAGGCTTCCTCGTCCCCATCACCTTCTGCTACGAGCTGGTCGGTCGGGTAAAGATGCGCTGGAAGGGCTTCGACGGCGGCCAGGAGGCCTGGTCCGAGATCAACGCGTTCTTCCAGGACCTCCGCGATCGCAGCGAGAAGGTCAGTGGCCAAGGTGAGGACGCTGCTGCCGAAGGCAGCGCCGGCGGGCGGGGATCAATGTGACGGACCTCGTCTTCGACTGTCTCGGGGCGTCGGCGGACCGGTATGGTGCCGCGCCGGCGCTCATCCTGCGGCTACGGGTGGCCGAGACGACCGGCACGCCGATCCATGCGATCGCGTTACGCTGCCAGATCCGGCTCGATGTCCAGCGCCGGCGGTACTCTCCCGAGGAGGCGGAGCGCCTGAACGACCTGTTCGGCGAGGTGAGCCGGTGGGGTGAGACGCTCAAGCCGCTGCAGCTCATGACCGTCTCGACCATGGTCACAAGCTTTACGGGTAGCACCGAGGTGGACGTCGAGGTGCCGTTCACGTACGACCTCGACGTGGCCACGACGAAGTACTTCCACGCACTTGAGGATGGCGAGATCCCGTGCGTGCTGATGTTCACCGGGACGGTCTTTTCTAAGGGCGTAGACGGGTTCGTGGTGGGGCTCGTGCCGTGGCACAAGGAAGCGACGTACAGCCTCCCCGTGGCGACGTGGCGCGAGGTCATGGACGTGCATTTCCCCAACAGCGGCTGGGTCCGGTTGCGCCGCGACGTCCTCGACCAGCTCCGCGGCTATCGCTCCGAGCGCGGGTTCATGAGCTGGGACGAGACCATCGAGCAGCTCCTGAAGGCTGGACGGGAGTCAGCCTGATGTTCGAGCGCGCACACAAGGTCGCCGACGCCGTTCTCTATGAGGGCTACGTGCTGTATCCCTACCGAGCCTCCGCGAAGAAGAATCGCGCCCGGTGGCAATGGGGGGTCGTCGTACCGCGCGCCTACCGCGAGGCCGGCGGGAGCGACACGTGGGACATGCAGACCGAGGTGCTGGTGGAGGGACGGGATGACACCCGAATCCAGCTCCAGGTGCGGTTCCTGCAGGTGCAGGCTCGGGTAGTCGAGCAGGCCGGGGAGCCTGTCGCCGAGCTCGAGGTCGGCGACGAGATGCTGGTGACCTGGGACGAGGGTGTCCCGCACGAGATCGACGCCGAGGTCCGGCTGGAGGATCTCCCGACCGAGATCCCACTCGCGGTACCAGGCGGCCGAGAGGTCGAAGACATCACGGACGACGTACGGGTGGTTCGAGAGCGTTGGCCCGTGACCGCGCGGCTGCTGTTGGCGGCGGAAGCCCTCCCTGGACCCTACGGGATATACAAGCTGCAAGCACGGATCGAGAACGTCACTCCTTGGGAGGATCTCTCGCCGGAGACACCGCTTGATCGTGATCTGGCCGTCCGCCGCGCGCTGATCGCGACACACATACTGATCGCGACCGACGGCAAGTTCGTCTCTCTCTTGGATCCTCCGGAGTGGGCCGCTCCATATTCGGCGATGTGCGAGAATGCCCACACGTGGCCGGTTCTCGTCGAAGACGAGGATGGCGACGTTGTGCTGTCCTCCCCCATCATCCTGTACGACTACCCGGAGATCGCGCCCGAGAGCCCTGGTGAGCTGTGCGACTCTCTGGAGATCGACGAGATCCTCACACTCCGGACCATGACGCTGACCGACGCCGAGAAGCGTGAGGCACGTGCCACCGACCCCCGGGCCAAGGCGATCATCGACCGATCGGATGCAATGCCTGCCGAGGTCCTCGACCGGCTCCACGGCGCGATCCGCTACCTGCGCTCGGCCGGCCCTTCCCGCGGCGACGCGCCAGAGCGTGAGCCGGACCAACCGCTCACGCTCGCATCGTCAGCGGCCGATGGAAAGACCGTCCCCTGGTGGGACCCCGGCACGGACGCATCCGTCTCGCCCGAGACGGATCGTGTCTGGGTCGGCGGCGTCTCAGTTGGCAAGGGCAGCAAGGTGCGGTTGCGACCGGGCTCCCAGCGGGCCGACGCGCAGGACATGTTCCTCGCCGACCGCATCGGGATGGTAGAGGCGGTGCTGTTCAGCGTCGACGGAGACACCTACCTGGCGGTGACCTTGGAGGACGATCCCGAGGCCGCTGAGGTGCAGCGATGGCACGGCCGCTACCTGTACTTCTCGCCGGACGAGGTCGTGCCACTATCCTCGGGCGAGGATCAATCATGACGCGCAAAACTTTGGTTGCGGGTTGTGGAAATATCTTCCTCGGCGACGATGCGTTCGGGGTAGAGGTCGCACAGCGGTTGGCGGCTGAGGAGCTTCCGGACGGTGTGAAGGTCACAGACTTCGGTATCCGCGGGGTGCACTTGGCCTACGAGCTGCTCGACGGGTACGAGACCGCGATCCTCGTCGACGCGACGCCACGGGGGGAACCGCCGGGCACGGTGTACTTGATCGAACCAGAGGTAGGAGACGGCCGCGCCGTCCGGGCAGAGCAGGCGGAGGCACCGCTGATCGACGCCCATGGCATGGCCCCCCACGAGGTGCTTGAATTGCTCGCCTCGCTGGGTGGTAGCGTCGAGCAGCTCCTCGTCGTGGGTTGCGAGCCAGCCGACGTCAGCGAGCGGATGGGCCTTTCGGAACCCGTGGAGGCAGCGGTTCCGCAAGCGCTCGAGCTGATTCGCGAGTTGCTTCAGAAGACGTCATTGGACGCTGGACAGAAAGGAGAGTGACATGCTCGGAAAGCTGATTGGTAGCGCGCTGTTGGTAGGCGTTGCGGCCCTGGTCGTGACCTCGATGCCGGATCTAGCCCGTTACCTGCGCCTTCGGGATATGTAGCCGGTAGTGCCTAACTATCGGATCAATCCCTCGCGGTCGCAGGTATGGATGGAGGCTCAATCCAGCGTCCATCCGGTCCACGGTGAGGCGCGGGGGCTTGAGGGCGAGATCGTGGCCGACGTTACGGACGGGCGTTTCGATCTGGCTTCGCAACCGACGATGCGGATCGAGATGCCCGTCGAGGCGCTCAAGTCCGGTAACGCCATGCAGGACAAGGAGCTGCAGCGGCGCGTTGATGCTCGCCGCCACCCCAAGATCATCGGCGAATCCAAGGACGTCTCTCAGCAGGGAGGCGGCAACCGGTACCGCGTGCGAGGAGACCTTACGTTCCATGGGGTCACCCGTCCCGTCGACGGCGAGGTGGAGCTCAGCATCCCTGATGAGCGCACCCTCGTGCTCGAGGGCACGCAAACCTTCGACATCCGCGACTACGGTGTTGATCCCCCGAAGATCCTCATGCTCAAGGTCCACCCTCAGGTGAGCGTGCGCGTGCGGGTCGTCGGGGAACTCCAAGACTAGAAAGGGAGGTTCGCGCATGGGCGCGCTCATAGGGTTCGTTGTGGGGTACTACGTCGGTACCACGGAAGGCCGGGACGCCATCCCCCGGATGCTCGAGGCATGTCAGTACATCGCAAAGTCCGATGAGTTCAAGTCCCTTCTGTCCACTGCCACGACGATGGGTGGAGGGCTGCTGAAGCAAGGGCTCGCCTCGCGTGGCGGCGGCGTCTACCCTGCCCTCGCCGAGGGTGTCGTCGACCTTCTCGCGCGTAGGCGTGCCGCATAGATAACGATAGATAACGAAAGTGATGCACGGACTGGCACCGTGTGAGCTCTCGCCGAGGCCGTCGAGCGCCGCGTTCTTTCCCTCGGCGCTCGACCACTCCTCGTAAAGGAACCACGTATGTGTCTCGGGATACCTGGCCAGATTCTCGCGCTTCCTCTTCAGGACAGCCCGCACGTCGCGATCGTGGATGTCCAAGGCGTGCAGCGTGAGATCAATATCGGTCTGTTCGAGGGTGAAGGGTTACAAGTCGGCGAGTGGATCCTCATCCACATGGGCTTCGTGTTAGAGCGCATGACCGCGGATGAGGCGGCCGACGCCTTGCGCTTCATGTCTGGCGACGAGTCCTACGTCGATGACTTGCTGGCCGCCCGCGACGCGGGCGAAGCCGCAGTGCGTGAGAGCCCTACATGATCGACGGACGGATACTTTTCGCGAAATATGCCTATCCGCCCAACGCGCTCGGTTACTGTGGGCCGGAGGACGATGGCGCGCTCCTGCGTCGTGCGAGCAGCGCCGACGCTAACCATGTCGCGGCGCTCGCCCGAGGCTTTGATGGGGCGTGGCCGTACCTCGAGTTCATCGCACGGCACACCGGCCGGGACCCGTTGGACGCCGAGGTGGTCGAGGCGTACTGGCTGGGCACGGGTCTTCTCGACAAGATCGACTTGGGCGAGCACGGCGTCGAGTTGCTCGACCGGCTCCGCCGCCGGGCTGGACCAGTCGCGAGAATTCCTGACAGCGTCGCACCTGACGCCCGATGTGATCACAATTTCCACTGCTTCCAGATCTACCCATGGATGGGACTGCTCGCGGCGGGCCGAGGTGGTGACCACCCCCGTCATATCCTGGACCGTTGCCGTATCCGGTGGGGCGAGGTTCTCGCGTCAGCAGGCGAGGAGGTCGAGATCCGCTACCAGCCACTGGTGTGGGACGGCACCGCCCTTGCCTTGGGAGACGCATGTGACGAGGTCGCGGTACGGGCGCGTGACGGCGTCGCATTGGTAGGCGGCGACCTGCGGCCGGGTGAATGGGTTGCGCTGCACTGGGAGTGGGTTTGTGATCGGCTCGACCCGTATCGGCTCGATGATCTGCGCCGATCAATGAGCAGGCATTTGTCGATCGTAAATCGACAAATAGCCTTGACTGCTGAGTGACTGAGGCAGAGGCTATAAGGCCCGGGGTGGGAGCTTTCTTTCGGTCCTTGGAGCCTTTCGTATCATGAGCCTCTCCAGCGGAGTTTCGTCTCTAGCGGACCAGGCCTTTCGTCGTCGGATCGAGCCGGTCCGTAGATTCGCCCTGGACGCCGAATCAGTCGCACGCGCCTGTTACGACATGGCAGTGCGCTTTCACCGTGGTGGAAAGCTGATCACCTTCGGGAACGGTGGCGCAAGTGCGGATGCACAGCACATTGCGGTCGAATTCGTCCATCCCGTGATCGTGGGCAAGCGTGCGCTGCCGGCGATGTCGCTCGCCAGTGACATCGCGACGGTCACGGGGGTCGCGAATCGAGAGGGGTTCTCTCAGATCTTCGCTCATCAGCTCCCCTCGCTCGCATCGCCAGCGGACATCGCGCTGGGTATCTCCGCCGATGGGCACTGCACGAGCGTCCTGTCGGGTCTGGTCAAGGCTGGAGAGATGGGGCTCCTCACGCTCGCGTTGACCGGTGGCGATGGCGGCGAGATCGGCAGCAGTCCCGCGGTCGACCACGTGTTCGTGGCGGAGTCAGAGGATCCGCTGCTGGTCAAGGAAGTCCATGTGACCACCTATCATGTGTTGTGGGAACTCGTGCACGTGTTCTTCGAGCAGCCCGGCATCCTTGGACCGGAGATGGTGAGATGAAGTTCATCCCTCAACCCATCTGCCAGGACGATGTCTGTATCACCTGCTCGGACCAAGCTGTCGAAGTCCGCGTGATGCGCCTGCTCGCGGACGATCTCGCCGTTGTCGACACTGGTGTCAGCGAGGAGGAGGTGAGCGTCGCGCTCGTCGATGCCCAGGTTGGTGACCGGATCTTGGTCCACGCCAAAGAGGCAATCGCCGTGGTGGGCCGATCATGAGCGCGGAGCCGGGGAAAGACTTCCAGTCGCTGTACCCGTTCCTGTATTCGGGTACCAGTGATCTTGAGGCCGTGCTTTCCGAGGTCCGTGACTCTACCGTGCAAAAGGTCGATGAGATCATCGCGCTGCGTGAGGAGATCGCCCGCTTGGACGGCGCCCGACTCGCCGAGTGCGCGTGGGTGTTGGCCCGCTCGTTCACGGATGGAAGGAAGCTTTTCGCTTTCGGGAACGGTGGCAGCAGCACCGATGCGCAGAGTGTCGCTTCCTTGTTCTTGCACCCTACCTGGGGTGAGCCCTTGCCCGCGCTCTGTCTCACTAACGACATCGCCGTTGTCACCGCATTGTCGAACGATGTCGGCTTCGATGTCGTCTTCGCTCGTCAGCTTGCCGCCCTGGGAGAGGCCAACGACATCGCGGTGGGGCTATCGACGAGCGGCAACTCGGAGAACCTGATCCAGGCGTTCGAGGCGGCCAGCCGGCGCGGCCTGATCACTGTGGGATTGGCAGGGTACGACGGTGGGAAGATGGCCGAGATCGAAGAGATCGATTACTTGTTCGTCGCTCCGTCATCCTCGGTACACCGCATCCAGGAGGCCCAGACGACGACGTATCACATCCTCTGGGAGCTCACCCAGGCAGCCATGTCTTCAGTCGCTGCGGCGCATTAGGAGGAATTGCGAATGTGTTTAGGCATTCCAGGGAAGATCCTTGAGGTTCTCGACGAAGTCGACTTGGCCAAAGTAGATGTGAGCGGTGTACGAAGGAAAGTAAATATTGGTTTGCTCGAGCATGAGCGAGTGTCACCTGGCGACTGGGTACTCATCCACGTAGGCTTTGCGTTGTCAAAGATCGACGAGGACGAGGCGGCTGCCACCCTCGTGATGCTCAAGGGCATGGGACAGGCGTATACCGACGAGCTGGATGCGTTACGTGAATCAATGATCGAATGATCATGGGCCAGACAACTGTATATCAAAGGATCGCCAATGCGCTTTGTCGATGAGTTCCGTGACGCAGAGATGGCACAGGCTTTATCCGCCGAGATCCTGAACCTCTGTGAGCCAGGGCGGCGGTATAAGTTCATGGAGGTATGTGGTGGGCATACACATACGATCTACAAGCACGGCCTAGAGGACTACTTGCCAGACACCGTCACGCTGGTCCACGGTCCTGGCTGCCCGGTCTGCGTGATCCCGATGGGCCGCGTCGATGACGCGATCGCGATCGCCACGAAGCCGGACGTGATTATGACGACGTTTGGCGACATGATGCGCGTGCCAGGAGGTCGCGGATCCTTCTTCGACGCCAAAGCCGCTGGTGCGGACATCCGCATGGTGTACTCCCCCTTGGACTCGCTGAAGATCGCCCAGCAGAATCCCGACAAGCACATCGTCTTCATGGCCATTGGGTTCGAGACCACCGCCCCGAGTAGCGCGATGACGGTCCTTCGGGCCAAGGCGCTCGGTCTCGACAACTTCTCGATCTTCTGTAATCACGTCACGATCATCCCGGCGATCAAAGCGATCCTCGATTCGCCAGACCTGCGGCTCGACGGCTTCATCGGTCCTGGCCATGTATCGACCGTGATTGGCTGCCGGCCGTACGAATTCATCTCCCGCCAGTACACGAAACCGCTCGTGACGGCCGGGTTCGAGCCGCTCGACATCCTGCAGTCGATCAAGATGATCCTCGACCAGATCGTCGAAGGTCGTTGCGAGGTCGAGAACCAGTACACGCGCGTCGTGCCGTGGGACGGCAACCCGAAGGCGTTGGAAGTCATCAGCGAGGTTATGGAGCTGCGTCCCTACTTCGAGTGGCGTGGCCTCGGCTTCATCTCGCATTCCGCCCTGCGGGTGCGTGACTCCTACGCCTCGTTCGACGCCGAGCGAATCTTCCAGCTACCCGGTGTCAGGGTCGCCGATCCGAAGGCATGCCAATGCGGCGAGGTCCTCAAGGGTGTATTGAAGCCGTGGGAGTGCAAGGTGTTCGGAACGGCCTGTACGCCGGAAACGCCGATCGGCACCTGCATGGTGTCCTCTGAGGGTGCCTGCGCCGCCTATTACAACTTCGGCCGCTTCACGCGCGATCGGGTGAAGGAGGCGACACGAGCATGAGCGCCGACCGTCCACGGGTCGACTTCTCGCTCATTGAAGCCGAGAGCAAGGGGCCGGTCGACGTCGCGGAGGAACGCAGCGCCGATTGGGCCGAGGAAGCGCTGCGCGAGCACGACGAGTTCGAGCAGTACGAGCCAGCCACCGAGCACCTGACCAGGGAGCAACAGGTTCTTCAGCGAATCGACCGCGCCCGAGCACGGAAGGCACGGCTCAAGGAGGAGCGGATCACGCTCGCTCACGGAGCAGGCGGCAAGGCGACGCACACGCTGATCGAAGCCTTGTTCCTAGAGCAATTCCGCAATCCGCTGCTGGAGCCACTCGCGGACCAGGCGGTGTTCAGCGTGCACGGCAGCCGTCTCGCATTCACCACGGACTCGTACGTCGTGTCGCCGCTGTTCTTCCCTGGCGGCGACATCGGAGACCTCGCGGTGAACGGTACGGTGAACGACCTCGCGATGTCCGGCGCCCGTCCCCTCTACCTCTCCGCCGGGTTCATCCTGGAGGAGGGGTTCATGGTCGCCGACCTGCAACGGATCGTCGAGTCGATGCGGCGCGCCGCGGAGGCGGCCGATGTCCTGATCGCCACTGGCGACACGAAGGTCGTCGGTCGGGGCAAGGGCGACGGGTGCTATATCAACACCTCCGGTGTCGGCGTGATCGAGCGCGATATCGTGCTCTCCGCGTCGGCGTGTAAGCCCGGCGACGTCGTGATCGTCTCGGGGGCCATTGGTGAGCATGGCATCACGGTGATGCTGGCCCGGGGTGAGCTCGACATCGAGTGCGACGTCGAGTCGGACACCGCCCCGCTGCACTCTCTGGTCGCCGCGTTGCTCGACAAGTGTGACGGCGTGCGTTGCCTTCGCGACGCGACCCGCGGCGGCGTCGCCACGATCCTCAACGAGCTGGCGGTCGCCTCGCAGGTCGCGTTCGTCGTCGATGAGGCGACGGTGCCCGTCCGCGACGACGTGATGGGCGCGTCCGAGCTGCTCGGGATCGACCCCTTGTATGTCGCGTGCGAGGGTCGGATGGTCATCATCGTCGACGGTGCCCAAGCCGACGCCGCGCTCACGGCCTTGCACGGGCACCCCCTCGGCGCGGGCGCCGCGGTCATCGGCCGGGTGAAGGACGACCCACCCGGCCTCGTGCTGCTGAAGACCACGTTCGGCGGAACCCGCATCGTCGACATGCTTGTCGGGGATCCGCTCCCGCGGATCTGCTAGCAGCCCTGTGCTGACCTCAGGGCTGCTGCACTGTGCAGGGTTAGACCGGAATACCGGCATTACTCTGCACAGTGCAGCCTATGGAGCGCCGTGAACACACGGGTACGGCTACGGGTCGAGGGGATCGTCCAGGGGGTTGGGTTCCGGCCGTTCGTGCATGGCCTCGCGACGGGCCTCGGACTGGCCGGGTTCGTCGGCAACGACGCCCAAGGCGTGTTCGTCGAGGCTGAGGGCCCCGCCGCGGACGTCGAGAAGCTCGTGCGCGCCATCCAATACGACGCGCCGCCTCTCGCGGTGATCGAGCGGGTCAGCGCGGAGCGGGTCGAGCTCGCCGACGACCGAGCGTTCGTCATCGTCACCAGCCAGGCAGGCGGCGAGCGTCAGGCGCTGATCTCGCCTGACACGGCGACCTGCGAGGACTGCCTGCGGGAGCTGTTCGACCCCACCGACCGCCGGTACCGCTACCCATTCACGAACTGCACCAACTGTGGCCCGCGCTTCACGATCGTCACCGACGTGCCGTACGACCGCCCCTTCACGACGATGGCCGGCTTCCCGATGTGCGACGACTGCGCGGGCGAGTATCACGACCCGACCGACCGACGCTTCCACGCCCAGCCGACCTGCTGCCCGGTATGCGGGCCGTCGCTGAGCTTGGTCCCCACCACAGAAGGCGACCCCGTCCTCGTGACGGCACAACTGCTCGCGGCGGGCAGGGTCGTGGCGGTCAAAGGGCTCGGGGGCTATCACCTAGCGGCCGACGCCACGAGCGAAGAGGCGGTGTCGGCGCTGCGCTCACGGAAGCATCGCGAGGACAAGCCCTTCGCGATCATGGTCGGCGACCTGGCGGCGGCGCGCGAGATCGCGTTGATCAGCGAACTACAGGCGGCGCTGCTGACAAGCCCACGGCGCCCGATCGTGCTGCTGGAACACCTGCAGGGCAGCCCTCTCGCCCTTGGCGTGGCGCCCGGGAACCGGGAGATCGGCTTGATGCTGCCCTACACGCCGATGCACCACCTGCTCGCCCGCGCCTTGGACCAGCCGTTCGTGCTGACGAGCGGCAACGTCTCGGACGAGCCGATCGCCTACCACGACGCGGATGCGCTCGAGCGGCTCGCGCGCATCGCGGACGCGTTCCTCGTCCACGACCGGCCGATCCACATGCGCACGGACGACTCGGTGGTGCGGGTGGTCCGGGGCGTGGAGCTGCCGCTGCGCCGCTCGCGTGGGTTCGCGCCCCAGCCACTGCGGCTCGCGGCGCCGGTTCCCCGGCCGGTGCTCGCCTGCGGCGCGGAGCTGAAGCACACGTTCTGCCTGGCCAAAGGCTCACGCGCATTCGTGTCCCACCACATCGGGGACCTCGAGAACTTCGAGACCTACCGGTCGTTCACCGAAGGGGTCGAGCACTTCTGCCGGTTGTTCGACGTAAGGCCCGAGGTCGTCGCGCACGACCTGCACCCCGAGTACCTGTCGACCAAGTACGCACTGGGCCTTGACGGTGTGGAGCTCATCGGCGTGCAGCATCACCACGCCCACATCGCGTCGTGTATGGCCGACAACGGCGTCGTCGGGCCGGTGATCGGGGTCGCGTTCGACGGTCTTGGCCTGGGCACCGACGGGACCATCTGGGGCGGCGAGTTCCTCGTCGCCGACCTCGATCGCTTCGATCGGGTCGGTCACCTGGCGACCGTGCCCATGCCCGGAGGCGTGAAGGCGATCAAGGAGCCGTGGCGGATGGCCGCCGCCTACCTCGGCGCCGGCACGCCAGACCTCGACGTGGTGCGCCGGCACGGCCGCGACTGGGAGCGCGTCCTCGCCGTGGCCCGCGCGGGCGTGAACTCCCCGCTCACGTCCAGCGCAGGCCGGCTGTTCGACGCCGTAGCGGCAATTCTGGGCGTCCGGGACCGCATCAACTATGAGGGCCAAGCCGCGATCGAGCTGGAGCAGCGCGCTGACCCAGCGGAGCACGGCGCATACGACGCCGGGATCGAGGGCGACACCCCGTTCCAGGTGCGCGGCCACGACCTGGTGCTCGCCGCGGCCGACGATCTCCGCGCCGGCGCAGGTATCGCGGCGATCGCCGCCCGCTTCCACCACGGGGTCGCCCGAGCGATCGTGGACGGCTGCCTCGCCGCTCGCGACCGCACCGGCCTGTGCACAGTCGCCCTGTCCGGCGGCGTCTTCCAGAACGTGCTCCTGCTCACCCACGCGGTGGCCGGTCTGGAGGCCCGCGGCTTCACCGTCCTGCTCCACTCCCGCGTCCCCGCCAACGACGGCGGCATCAGCCTGGGCCAGGCCGCCGTGGCCAGAGCCCTTATGGCCGGCAGCGAAGCCTAGGCCGATCCATCCCACCACAGGGTCGCGTGGTAGCGCCGCTCGTTCGGCAGTCCCAGTTCCTGCAAGGCCGCATGGATGTCGGCTTCGCGGCTGGCGGGTAGGCACAGGTACCGCCTCACGAATGGGACGAGCTCGTCGAAGAAGTCGAGCCATGGCGACGGCTCTTCCCAATGCTCGATCGCCACGTCGAGGCCCATCCAGCGGAGGGCGGCGACCGCGTCACCGGCCGTCGGCCCAGCGGGACGGTCGAGGTCGTGGAAGCGCTCCCACAGCGGGCGGAGCCACGCGAGCGGGTGCTCCGCCGTCACCTCCGCGACGACGCGGCGACGAGCATGCGACGTGAGCGCATGGACGAAGGGGCCGAGATCTTGCACGTTGTAGAACACGTGGTGGCACGCGACGACGTCGGCGTCCGGAGTCTCGTCCGCCACATCGGGCCAGCGCCCTTGTATCTCGCGGTGGGCCACTCCACGCTCGGAGGCGCGGGCGGCGAACGCGGCGAGCATGTCTTGCTGCTGGTCCACACCGATGGCAGTGCCGAGCCGAGGGGCGAGCGACAGAGAGGCCGCGCCACCGCCGCACCCGACGTCCAACACCGTCCCGCCGTCAGGCAGCGCCTCATGGGCGCGCGCGCGTGAGGGCGTCTGTTTGGTCATCGCCGCGCGCGCGAGGCGGTCGAACGCCTTCACGGCAAATCCGAACGGCGACTCTGGCGCGGCGGCGAGGATCTGGTCGGGAATCGCCAAGTCCGCCAGCATCCGGTTCCAGGATTGCACAGGGTTCATGGGTTCTAGTCTCGCACCGACCTGCCGATAAGGAGCAGTACGCTCCGGGGGATGGATGCGAAGATGCTCGACCTGCACGCCGCGCTCATGCAGGTGCCCATGGCGGTCGTCGTCACCCGTGGACCGGACCATGCCGTCGAGCTGCGCAACCCGCTTGCCGAGGAGGTCCTGGCCGCGAGCGACGAGACGAGCCTGCTCGATCGCGTGTACTCGACGGGACTGCCGCATCTCCAGGTCGAGCGACCGGTCATGTCGAAGCTCGACGGGCGCCAGGTGGAGCGCTTCTTCAACGTCGGCTACGAGCCCATCCGCGACGCGGCTGGGCTGGTCATCGGGGTCCTCACCTACGGCGTGGAGGTCACTCAGCAGGTGCGGGCACGACGCCGGCTGTCGTTCCTGGTCTCGACCGGCCCGGCACTGTTGGAGGCCTCGCTCGAGCGCTCCGATGTGCTCGAGGAGGTGGCTCGCATCGCGGTGCCCGACCTTGGCGACCTCTGTGTCGTGGATCTCTTGCAGAGCGACGGGTCGCTGCGACGGGAGGCCGTCGCCCACCGGGATGCGCCCAGGGTCGAGCTGGAGGAGGCGCTGCGCCGCTTCGGACCGGCGATGGCGCAGCGCTGGGAGCAGCTCGAGATGCTCGGCGATACCGGCGCGGCCTCGGCGATGATCACGCCCCTGCGCGCGCGGGGTCGCGTGCTCGGGACACTGAGCGTCGCATCCGCGGAACCGGACCGCTACACCCGAGACGACCTCGCGCTGTTGGAGGCTCTGGCGACGCGAGCCGGCCTCGCGCTGGACGCGGCCGCGCTCCACGAGGCTGAGCGAGAGGCGCGTGACGCCGCGGACCACGCTCGCGCCCGGTGCTCTGGGCTGCTGTCCGTCACCACCGCCCTATCGCGCGCGCTGACCCCGTCCGAGATCGGCGAGGCGGTGATCGCCCAAGGTGTCGCGCTGCTAGGAGCCGACGCCGCGGCGGTGTTCCTGCAGTCCGACACTCCCGACGAGCTTGAGCTCCTGCGGGCGACCGGTTGGCCTGTAGAGGCGCTCGAGCGTTGTCACACTATTCGGCTGGATGATGGGACACCGCTGGCCGACGCAGTGCTGAGCAAGGAGCCAGTCTGGCTGGAGTCCCGCGACGAATGGGCGCTGCGCTACCCGCGGTCCGCGCCAGTGCACGGCGGCGGTGAGTACTCGGCGGGTGCGGTGATCCCGCTCGTCATCGAAGGTCGGAGGCTAGGCGGCCTGGTGTTCAGCTTCGCGCGCGCGCTCGAGTTCTCTTGGGACGATCGGGCATATCTCCTCGCGTTGGCGGGGCAGTGTGCGCAAGCATTGGACCGGGCACGGCTGTACGAGGCCGAGCGTCAGGCGCGTACGCGGGCAGAGCGGCAGCGTGACCGCGAGGCCTTCCTTGCGGAGGCGAGCCTGGCGCTGGACGCTGCGCTCTCGCAGGACGAGCGCCTCCAGCGACTGGCCGATCTTGCCGTGCCTCGCGTGGCCGACTGGTGCGCCGTGCACGTCGTCCGAGGCGGTGCGGTCCAAACGCTGGCCGTGACCCATGTGCAGCCTGAGAAGGTGTTGCTCGCCTGGGAGCTCGTCCGAAGGTACCTCCCTGATCCAGATGCGACCCACGGGGCCGTCAACGTGATCCGCACCGGGAGCCCCGAGCTGCATGAGCAGATCTCGGACGCGACCCTTGTCGCGCTCGCGCGGGACGAAGAGCATCTCGCGTCGCTGCGTGACCTGGGGATGACGTCGGCAATGGTGGTGCCGCTGCGTGTGCGAGACCGGTCAGTGGGCGCCCTCACGTTGGTCACGGGTGGGACCCGCGAGCGCTTCAGCCCCGAGGACCTCGCGTTCGCGGAGGAGCTCGCGAGGCACGCCGCGCTCGCCGTGGACAACGCCCGTCTCTATGAGGAGCAGCGCAATATTGCCCGGACGCTCCAGGAGAGCCTTCTCCCTCACGCGCTCCCTCGGATACCGGGTGTGACGGCCGCCGCGCGGTACCTCGCCGCGGGCACGGGCAACACGGTCGGCGGAGACTTCTACGACGTCTTTGCTTCGGGTGACGCCTGGTCTGTCGTGATCGCGGATGTATGCGGCAAAGGCGCCCCCGCGGCCACGTTGACCGCGCTCGTCCGGTACACCGTCCAGGCTGAGGCTGCTCACGACCCGCGTCCCACTGTGGTGCTGAGCCGCCTTAACCAAGCGATCCTTCGGCATATGGAGCACTTGGAGGGCCGGTTCTGCACCGCGCTCTACGGCAGGATCTTCCCGGTTGACGAGGGCGTCCGGGTGACGCTCGCGGCTGCCGGTCACCCACCTCCGTTGATGGTGAGACGGTGCGGGACGGTCGAGACGATTCCGGCGTTCGGTACGATGCTCGGGGTGTACGAGGACCCAAAGCTCCATGACGTGGAGGTTTTGCTCGGCTCGGGGGACACGCTCGTGCTCTACACCGACGGAGTGACGGAGGCCCGCGGCCCGGAGGGCTTCTTCGGCGAGCGCCGGCTGGAAGCGTTTCTCGCCTCTCATGCGGGCCGCCCCGCCGACGAGCTCGCTGAGCGCCTCGCCGCCGATCTCCTGGCCTTCCAGGAAGGCCTCCCCCGTGACGACATCGCGATCCTCATACTCCAGGTTGCCCAGTAGTGGTCCCGCTGGAGGTGCGCTCCGAGCATCTCGGTGACGTCTCGATCGTGACCTTTCTCGGCGAGTTCGATCTCGTCGGCATCGACGTGGCCGAGCGGCAGCTACGCCTGGTGGAGCAGCGTGGGCCCGCGGTGCTGTTGCTGGACCTGAGCATGCTTGAGTTCTTGGACTCCAGCGCAGTTCGGGTGGTCCTGCAGGCCGACGACCGGGCTCGCCGAGACGGTCGCCGCCTCGCCGTCTTGCTGGGATCGGGGCTCGCGCACCGGCTCTTCGCGCTGCTCGGATTACTCGACCGTCTCGAGCTGGTCTCCGACCGCGCCACCGTGCTCCCGCGCTGAGATAGCCGGGCGTTTCGCACATGGTAGGCCGTAGGGTGTCGTCCTGCGTCCGCTCGTGTTCCTGAACAGGGATTTCAGGGCGTATGTGCCCCCAAATCCCTGTTCGGGGATCTGCGGAAGACGGGGC
Organism: Egibacteraceae bacterium; assembly: GCA_050743625.1. Lineage (GTDB taxonomy): Bacteria > Actinomycetota > Nitriliruptoria > Euzebyales > Egibacteraceae > JBOGED01. The sequence continues at coordinate 21,226 of JBOGED010000197.1, forward strand.
TAGCTGGCCTTGGGCTTCGCGCCAACTGCAGGGTAAGCGCGCGGTCGAACTCCAGGCGCAACTTTCCTTCGCATCTGAAGGAAACCGCATATGAGCGAACCGACCGCTAGCCCCCACCCGGCTGGTCGCCCGGTAGTCGCAGGGCCACGACCTGAGCGTGCGTCTCGCCTGCGGGCGTGAGATAGGTGACGCTGTCCCCGGCCTGGCAGTCGACGAGGGCCCGTCCGAGCGGGCTGTCCCAGGTGAGGGTTTCCATCTGCTCGTCCTCGTCCATCTCCTCGACGATGGCGACCACCCTCAGCGTGTCAACGGTGCCGTCGGCAAACCGCAGCGTGACCTCGGTGCCGGGCGGAAGGCCTTCTCCATCGCTGGCCTCATCGCCATGGGCCAGCAGGTCGTCGACTGCCTTGAGCCGCTCGTCCACCCACCGAAGGTCGTCAGCTTGCAGGAGTGCGTTGGCACCGTCACCACTGTCCCCAACCTCTTCTTCGCCCAAGCCCTCGGCGAACTCGCGGCGCTGGTCGAGCAGCACGGCCCGCTCCTCCTCAAGCCGTCTGCGACCTGCGGGGGTCAACCGCGACGATCCTGCACCTATCTCGCTGCTCATGTATGCGCACATCTCCTCTCGGCACGGCAGGTCGCTGCGTCCAGTACCCACAATCGCGATCCGCCACTCCCGGCGAGCATGCCACCACACGCCCGACGTCGGGCGTGGCGCATGTCGAAGCGCCTGGTCCATCTGCGTTACTCGGCTCCAGCGGGGCGCGGTATCCGGGCTTGGCCGCGGTGTTCCTCCGCATTC
>JBOGED010000198.1:0-7154 GCA_050743625.1 Egibacteraceae bacterium
GTTCGGCACGTATGCGTGCCGAACCCTGGCCATATGCCGTTTCCTGAACAGTTACCATCACGGGATGTTACGCACTGCAAGAATTTGGCATCTCAGGTTACTTTTAGCAACATTCGGCGGGGAGAACGCAACCCTTCGCGATCGGCGCACATCGGACAAACACCAATGTTATTGTTGCCCAGACCCTAAGCAATGGCAGACGTGATAGGCGAAGGCGTGGCGATCAGCGATGACGTTCCTGCCCTCGGGCAAGCAGAAGCGGCGATGTCCGAATCCGTCCAGCACCTCGAAGAGGCCGCGTACGTCATCGGCCGGGCGAAAGGTCGCAGGCGACGGTGCCCGTTGGATCGCCCACTTTCTCGCCGATGGGCAATGGAACGGGGTGTGAGAGCCGGGACGGTTACGTGATCATGCGTGCGCTGGCTCGCATGGCCGGCGTCACTGAGGAGATCGAAAAGATCCTGTCTCGACAGTGACGTCTGACCACAAGCGCACGAGGCCCGAGCTCGACGGCCCCCTGCGTGCTGCGGCGCGAGCACAAATATCCTAAGCTTCGTAGTAGTTGTTCCGGGAACGATCGGTGGATGACGTGGGGTCCTCATCCCGGGCGGGGCGGGGCCTGTTGTGGACGATGATCGCCACGGCGGTCGCTGCGCCGGTGGAGCGGAACGCACCCCGCTGCCAGAGGTGACGCTGCCCGCCTTTGGCGAGGGTACGCCCGTCGGACTCGCGAGCTACCGCGGGCAGCCGCTGGTCGTCAACTTTTGGGCCACCTGGTGCGCTCCCTGCGTCGAGGAGATGCCCGCTCTGCAACAGGTTGCCGCGGCGCTGCGAGGGCGGGTCGCCGTCCTCGGTGTCAACGTCAAGGACAACCCCGAGTCGGCCGCAAGATTCGTTCGTACCCTCGAGGTCGCCTATGACCAGGCCAGTGACCCGCGCGGCGAGTTCCTGCTCAGCCTGGGCGGCCTCGGCCTGCCCACGACGCTGCTCGTCGATCCCTCGGGTGTGATCGTCTACCGGCGCACCGGCGCGCTGACCGTCGAGGAGTTCCGCGAGCTGATCCGCGAGCACTTGGACGTCGGTGCGTAGCCCCCTCGGATAGTCAGCGTTTAGACAGGTCCTCCCGGGCGCGCATGAACTCCTCGCGGTCGATCTCGCCCCGGGCGTAGCGCCGATCGAGCTCGTCGACCGCCGATCCTCGAGAGCCGGACGCCGCGCCGCCCGAAGACCCGCCCAGGTTGCGGATCAGCCAGACCGTGCCGACGACGGCGAGGACGAGCAGCGCCAAGGCGAGCAGGCTCCACAGCCCCACCCACAGACCCATGCCGCCATGCATCATGCCTACGGTGACCACCGTGTTGTCCTCCTGTCCTAGGACGCTTCGTCGCAACCGGTCTACCCCCGTCCATAGACATGGTAATGCGTCGAGCGTCCTCAATCTACGAATACCGGTAGTAGCCGAGGGGGTTCAGCCACAGGGCACAGCAGCGCGAGCTGCGGGTTGGCGCGCAGCTGTTCGAGGGTGGCCGGAGGCGGGGTGCGCAGCGCCAGGGCGGCTACGCTGACCGCCGCGGTCAGCACCAGGGCGGTCAGCGCGAGCCGGCACCATCCGATGGTGGCGATAGCCCAGGCGAGCAGGGCGAGGCTGAACGTCACGAACGTCGTGAGCAGCGGGGCGGGAATGAAGTGGATGGTGACATGGAGGGCGAATACGTCCATCCAGTAGTAGTGCAGGATGCCAACCAGCACAAACGCGATGTCTGGTATCGCGGACCAAAGGTGGCCGGCAAAGCCCCAGCCCCACACGTTCGGCTCGCGGTTCGGACGAGCGAGCCGCATGATCGCCAGCGCGGCGAAGGCGATCGTGCCGCCGAACAGCAGGTGCAGCCAGTAGTGAAACAGCGTGCCATACGCGGCGTAGCGCCAAAACAGGTACGCCTCGGCAGCCAGCACAAGCGCTGAGACAGGCCGAGCGGTCCGGGAGAATCCCCCCGCCAACCGCGACCGCCCGTCCACCCCTACTGCCCCGGCGCCGCTCACCGCGCGGCCTCGAGCAGGATGCCGATCTCCTTCGCGTGGCGGGAGACCCCGGGGTCGAACGTGCGGTAGCGGGCCCTGCCCCTGGCATCGACGATCGCGTAGCCCGGGCCCAACTGGCCGTCGGTGGTCAGCAGGCCATACGCCACCGCGGTCTCGGGATCGCCGGTCACCACCACCTGGCCCGACCCGCCGACGTCGGGCGGCCGGCAGCCACGGCAGACCACGATGACGGCCGGCGTCCCAGGCCGGATTCCGAGCCCGTCGAGCGCGGGCGCCGGCTCGTCCAGGTAGAACAGATCGAGCTGCTGGAGACCTGTCTCCGGCCCGCGGCGGCGCCATGTGTCCGAGCCGAGCAGCCACATGACCCCGCCCGCTACGACCAGCAAGACCGCGGCGCAGCCAAGCAGCAGCCGCGCCTCATCCCGCCGGGCAGCCATGCCCGACACCGAGAAGGGGGATCCGCTCGCGGCGCAACGTACGCTCCGACAGCCGCCGATACGAGAACGGCTGAGTGGAGGACCGGCCAGAGGGGAACCGCGCCGCCGCACGCCGGCCAGCGCCCGACCGTCGGCCGACGCGATGTCCACGGTCGTGGCCCTCATGGGGAACTGCCGCCCGAGCCAGGCAAGGACGGCCTGCGCCAACTTCGTACTCCCGCCAGGTGAGCTGCGTCACCGTGACCGGAGTGGCGGTCACGACGCGCCCTGCTCACTGTCGACCTGTCCCGATGGCCAACCCGTCCTGGATTCCACGTCGGCGCGTAGGCTCTTGGCCAGCGACTCGAGCCGGCTGACATGGTCGAGCAACGCGGCCTTCGATCGCAGCTCGTCGACCTGCTGCTCGATCGCGCTGACCCGCTCGAGCATCCGGCACTCCAGCGCGGCGAGCCGTTGCTGGCGCCGGTCGACCTCTAAGCTCAGCCGCTGCGCCTCGTCCATCGCGCGCCGCGCCCGCTCGGCATCCTCCTGTGCCGATCGCCTCAGCTGTTCGGTCTCGCCGCGAAACCTGCTCGGCGTCGCGCTCGGCCGTGCGCTGAAGGTCCCGGGCGGCCTGCCGCGTGGCCTGCGCGATCGCGGCCATCTCCATGCCGAGCCCGTCATAGGAGGTAGGCCGCTGCGCGGACGCTGCGGCGACCTGGTGGATGGCCGTGGTGTAGTCGGCGGCGACATGCTGCAGGAAGGCATCGACCTCTCGGGGGTCGTAGCCGCGCCACAGCCGCCGGGGAAAGGTCTTGGTCGCGACCTCTTCTGGTAACAGCGGCATCGCTCACCTCCTAGTGGCCTGCGGGCGGCGCCCGTTCGTGCGGGAGCGGGGCACGGCAAGGGGCGCGACGCGGTCGATGTGGGCGTCGGGGATGAACGAGTCCAGCCGGGTCCCGGCGCGGGTCTGGCCGCGAGCGTCGCCGACCGTGACCGCGTCGATCAACAGCACCGGCGCGTCGAGCGTCCCCGACGTCTTGCGCCATCCGTCGACCCACGTGCCGTCACGCAGGTGAACACGCACGTAGTCCACCACCACGCTGTCAGACGGCTTGTCACCAGAGGATTGCGGCAGCCGCGCCTGGGCGCGCCCGGCTGGCCTGCTCCTGTTCGATCCCCGCCCTGCGGCGCCGCCTTCTTTCGAGCCCTCACCCTTGCCGAAGCGGCGCAGCCGCAGCGAGTTGCCCACGACGCTGACCGAGGAGAACCCCATCGCGGCACCAGCGATGATGGGGTTGAGCAGCCCGAACGCGGCCAGCGGGAGCGCGGCGGTGTTGTACCCGAACGCCCAGCCGAGGTTCTGCAAGATCGTGCGGTACGTGCGCCGCGACAGCTGGATCGCCGTCGGCACGCCGTCCAGGCTCCCGCGCATCAGCGTGAGGTCGCTGGACTCGATCGCGACGTCGGTGCCGGTGCCGATCGCGATCCCCAGATCGGCCTGTACCAGGGCGGGCGCGTCGTTCACGCCGTCGCCGACCATCGCGACCAGCTCACCCTCAGCCTGCAAGCGGGCCACCTCGGACTGCTTGTCGGAGGGCAGCACTTCCGCGAGCACCCGGTCGACGCCAACCTGGCCGGCGATCGCCTCGGCCGTGCGGGCGTTGTCCCCGGTGATCATCGCCACCTTCAGCCCCATCGCGTGGAGCTTGTCGACGACCTCGGCCGCGCCGTCCTTGAGCGTGTCGGCGACCGCGAGCAGCCCGCGCACCTGGCCGTCCCAGCCGGCGAACACCACGGTCTTGCCCTCGGACTCCAGCTGTCCGGCGCGCCCTTCGAGCGCCTCGGGCAGCACCAACGCAGCCTCCGCGGCCAGCTTGCGCCGGCCCACCCACACCGTGGTCCCCTCGACGTCCGCACGGACCCCGTGCCCGGCGACCGCTTGGAAGCCGGTGACCGCCGGCAGGTCGCCGGCCCGCTGGCGGGCGGCGGTAGCGATCGCCTGGCCGATCGGGTGCTCGCTGTCGGCCTCGACCGCGCCGGCGCGGCGCAGCAGCTCGGCCTCGTCGGTGCCCGAGCCCGGGACCGTGTCGGTCAGGGACATCTCGCCCTTGGTAAGCGTGCCGGTCTTGTCGAACATCACGGTGGTGATCTTGCGGGTGCGCTCGAGCATCTCCACGCCCTTGATGAGGATGCCCATCTGCGCGCCGCGCCCGGTGCCGACCATGATCGCCACCGGGGTCGCCAGCCCGAGCGCGCAGGGGCAGGCGATGATCAGCACCGCGACCGCCGAGATCAGCCCCTTGACCGGGTCGCCGGCCAGCAGCCACCAGCCGGCGAACGTCAACATCGCGATGCCGATGACCACCGGCACGAAGATCGCCGAGATACGGTCCGCCAGCCGCTGCGCCTGGCCCTTACCGGCCTGCGCCTGGGACACCAGTCGCACGATCTGCGCCAGCGCCGTCTCGGCGCCGACCGCGGTCGCGCGGACCGTGAGCACCCCACTGGTGTTCACGGTCGCGCCCACGACCTGCGAGCCCTCGGCTTTCTCGACCGGCACCGACTCGCCGGTCAGCATCGACTCGTCGATAGCGCTCGCGCCTTCGACGACCTCGCCGTCGGTCGGGATTTTCTCGCCTGGGCGGACGCGCATGAGGTCGCCGAGGCGCACCTGGTCGACGGGGACCATGACCTCGACCCCGTCGCGGATGACCCGTGCCTGTTTCGCCCCCAGCTCCAGCAAGGCCCGGATCGCCTTGCCGGCCTTGCGCTTCGCGCGCGCCTCGAAGTAGCGGCCGAGCACCAGGAACGCGATCAGCAAGGCGGCGGTCTCGAAGTACAGGTCGCCACCGAAGAACAGCAGCTGCGCGGTCGAGAACAGATACGCCGCGAGCGTGCCGATCGCGATCAGCGTGTCCATGTTCGCCGTGAGCCGCCGCGCGCGGCGGGCCGCCTCCCGCAGGAACGGCCAGCCCACGTAGAACTGCACCGGTGTGGTGAGCGCGAGCTGGGTCCAACGTGCCCACGGATGGTGCATATACGGGTTCGGAACCATTGCGAGGTAGGCCACGACGAGCGCGAGTGGCCAGACGATGACCACGCGCCGTAGCCACGACCGCTCCGCGGCCTGCTCATGGTCACCCTGGTCGTGAGACCCCTTCGCCGGTTGGCCCATCTGGGCCAACCCATAACCGATCCGCTCGACGGCCTTGCGCAGCGTCTCCACGTCCGCGCCGTCCCCGTCGAGCACAACGTGCGCCTTGCCGGTCGCGAAGCTCACCTCCGCCTCAGATACGCCCGGCTGCTTGCCGAGCACCCGCTGCACCCGTGCCGCGCATGACCCGCAGGTCATCCCCTGCACATCGAAGTCCAGCGTACGATCAGTGGCGCGTGTGGCAGCCTTGCTCATGATTCGTCACTCCTCGCAGTCCGGGCGCCTTCCCGAAGGGATCGGTCAGGCGGGAACCTCGTAGCCCTGTTCCTCGATCGCTCGCACGATCGCGTCATGATCGAGCAACGTCTCGTCGTAGCTCACCGTCACCTGCCGGCCGGCGATGTCGGCGCTCACCTCGCTCAACCCTTCCAGCGGGCTGAGCGCACCCTCGATCGAGGCCTTGCAATGGTCACAGTGGATCCCGGGGACGGGGATTGTCTCGGTCGTGCTCATAGGGTTACCTCCGATGCGAGCGTTGATGCGTCCATACCCAAACCTTACCCCTCCCCAGGTGGGGTGGCTACTCGGAGTCGCTGTGGCCCTGTGGCTGCGCCAGCCCAGCTGCCGACAGTTGTTGTACTAGGCGTTATAGTATGTGAGGCTCCGTATCGCCTGCCAGGCGGGGACCAGGAAAGAGAGGGCATCGTGGTGGACATGGTCAAGAAGTGCCTGAACCCGAAGGTGTTGGCCGGACTCGCCGTCATCGGCGTCGGGATCTGGCTCCTCGCCCCTGGGCTTCTCACCAGGGCGGTGCCGCTGCTCGCGCTGGCCGCCTGCCCGCTGTCGATGATCCTGATGATGGTCGCCATGCGTGGGACGAGCAGCGATGAGACAGGCGCCGCAGCCTCCCCGTCACAGGCCAACTCCCCCGAGGCGCTCGAGGTAAGACTACGTGCGCTGGAGGCCGAGCAGGCCGCCCTCGCCGAGCAGCTCGACGCTGGGCGCCGCCAGGAGAGCCGGGTCACCGGCTGACTCATTTCTTGTCTCTTGTCGGCGGACCGCAACCGCCCAGAGGGGAAGCACGCCCTACCGCGTGGTGAGGTCAGGCTGAGCCGTTGCCGTCCGCCTCTGCCTGATATCCGGCGGAGCGGACCGCGTCGAGTAGCTGTGTGATCCGCGCAACCCCTGGGTCGATCCGCAGCTGCGTGCGGCCCCGCTTGACGTCGGTTCGAGACTCGATCACCCCCGGAAGATCCTCGAGCACATCGTCGATGAGCAGCCCACAGCTCACGCAGTGCATCCCGGAGATTGCAAGCGTGATCTGTTCTCTGGCTGTAGCGCTCATCACCTCACCTCGATCGCGCCGCTGTACATGCCCATGCCGCAGGTGTAGCGAAGGATCCCCCGCGGGAGCGCGCGTAGGACACCGATCGCGGCGCGCACGGTGGGCTGGCTGACGCCGAAGCGTTCCACCAATTGGGACTCGGATGGGAGCTGATCACCGGGGCGGTACAGGCCGGCGTCGATGTCCCTTCGCAGCG
>JBOGED010000199.1:0-4130 GCA_050743625.1 Egibacteraceae bacterium
GCGCCGGACGTCCGTGGTCACCGCCGCGCTCCGCGTGTCTCTCGCAGCCGGGCGACCAGCTCGCGGAACGCTTGGCCGCGGGCGGCGTAGTCGGTGAACTGGTCCATCGATGCGGCGGCCGGGGCGAGCAAAACCGTGTCGCCGGGTCGGGCGAGCCGGGCGGCCATCTCGACGGCCACGTCGAGGGTCCCCGCCTCCGTGGTCTCGACGCCCGCTCGGCGTGACATCCGTGCGACGCTCGGCCCGCACGAGCCGATCGTCACGGTCGCGCGCACGCGCGGGGGGAGGAGGCCGGCGAGGCCATCGAAGTCGAGGTCCTTGTCGAGACCACCCGCGATCCAGACCACCGACCCAAACGACCGTAACGCGGCGGCGGCGGCGTGCGGGTTCGTGGCTTTCGAGTCGTTTACCCAGGTCACGCCGTCCACGCACGCGACCCGTTCCAGGCGGTGAGGCCCGGCGGCGAACCCGGTGAGCGCCGGGCCCAGCGCGGTGGGGTCAGCTCCCGCGCAGGCGGAGGCGGCCACCGCCGCGCAGACGTTGGACACGTTGTGGGGACCGGTCAGCGCGAGGTCCGCGACGCGCGCGACCGGAACCTCTTGCCCGTGAAGATCCTGCCCGGCGGGAGGCCGCCACACGATGATCCCGTCCCGCACACCGACCGCGAGCGGAGGTCCGGGCGCCGCGGTGCTGGCGGTCACGACGCGGGCGGCGGGTGGGTGCTCGTGGACCGCCTGGACCGCTCCGCCGTCGTCCGCGTTGACCACGACAGCGTCGCCGGGGCGTTGGCTGGCCCATGACCGCGCCTTGGCGGCCCGGTAGGCCGCCGCGGTCCCGTGCCAGTCGAGATGGTCGACCGCGACGTTGAGCAGCACAGCGACGTCAGGGCGTAAGGAGTGGGTGAACTGCAGCTGGAAGCTCGACAGCTCCGCCACCACCAAGGGCGGCGGGTCGGGCCGGGCGAGCAGCTCGACAAGCGGCGTCCCGATGTTGCCCGCCGCGGGAGCGCCAAGGCATGCGGCGATCAGCTCCGTCGTGGTGGTCTTGCCGTTTGTACCGGTCACCACCACGAGCCGTACCTGGCCGCCGGCCAAGCGCCAGGCGAGCTCGGGTTCGCTCCAGACCGGCAGGCCCCGGGCACGCGCGGCCTTGAGCAATGGAGTACGGGGCGGGACACCTGGGCTCGTCACCACGAGGTCCCGGCCGTCGAGGATATCCACCCCGAGACCACCGAGCCGGACGTCGGCCCCCTGCTCAAAGAATGGGGCTGCGCTCGTGGCCAGCGCGTGGTCGTCGCGAGCATCGGCCAGGCGCACGTCGAGGCCACGATCGAGCAGGGCCCGGGCCATCGCGACCCCGGACCTCCCGAGCCCGACGACAAGAGGCCGGCGCCAGGGGATCATCCCGCCGTCCCTACCCTCGCCAGATACTCGGCGTAGAACAGCCCCAGCCCGAACGCCACGCACAGGCCGCCGATGATCCAGAAGCGGACGATGATCGTGGTCTCTTGCCACCCCGCCAGCTCGAAGTGATGGTGCAGCGGCGCCATCTTGAAGATCCGCCTCCGGAACAGCCGGAAGCTCGCGACCTGCAACAGCACGCTGGCGGTTTCGATAACGAACAGCCCGCCGAGGATCACGAGCAGCAGTTGGGTCTCGGTGAGCACCGCGAGCGCGGCCAGCATCCCCCCGATCGCGAGCGAGCCGGTATCGCCCATGAAGATCCGGGCGGGTGGCGCGTTCCACCACAAGAACCCGAGCGCGGCTCCCATGCCAGCGGCGGCGGCGATCGCCAGCGCGTCGGAGTGGAGCGTCGCCCCCGTCGAGTAGCCGAAGGGATGGCGGAAGATCCAATAGGCGACCACGGTGTAGGCGCCGAACAGCAGCGCGCTCGTCCCCGCGGCCAACCCGTCGAGACCGTCGGTGAGATTTACCGCATTGGACGTCGCGGCCAGAATCAGGAACGCGAACAACGGGAAAAAAACGCCGAAGTCAAACGGCAACGCGCCGATAAACGACAGCCTGGTCGAGGTCTCGGCGACGTACTGCGCGGCGATCGCGAACCCGATCGCGACGACCGCCTGCCCGCCGAACTTCGCGGTCTTCGTCAGCCCGAGGTTTCGCCGCCGACGGAGCTTGATGTAGTCGTCAAGGAACCCGACCGCCCCCATCCCGACGAACGTTGCCATAACGAGCAACCCGCCCGCCGACATCCTCCCGATCAACAACGCCCCCGCAGCGTAGCCGATCACGCCGGACAGGATCATCGCGGTCCCGCCCATCGTCGGCGTTCCCCGCTTGACCATGTGCGCCTGTGGCCCGTCCTCACGGATCAGCTGCCCGAAGCCTCGCTTGCGGAAGAACCGCGCCACGAGGGGTGTGCCGACCAGCGAAAACAGCAGCGACACGCTGGCCGCCAAGAGGATGCCTCTCACGGCCGTACCCCCTCGCTTCGCCGCAGCAGCTCGCCGGCGACGAGGCGGTCGTCGAAGGGTGAGAGCCGGTCGCCAACCTCCTGGTAGGGCTCGTGCCCCTTGCCAGCGATGACGACGACGTCGCCGGGACGCGCCTGGAGCAAGGCGAGGGCGATGGCCGCGCGGCGATCCGCCTCGACGGTCCAGTGGGCGCCCGGCACGCCGCGAGCGCCGCGGACCATGGCGTCCAGGATGGCGAGGGGATCCTCGCTCCGTGGGTTATCGCTCGTGAACACGGCGAGGTCCGCGAGCTTGGCCGCGGCCCTTCCCATCACTGGCCGCTTCGCTCGGTCGCGGTCACCACCGCAGCCGACCACGACGATGACCTGGGACCTTGTCAGCTCGCGAGCGGCGGCGAGCACGTTCGTCAAGGCGTCGGGCTTGTGGGCGTAATCGACGAGAACGGCAAAAGGCTGCCCAGCGTCGATGCGCTCCATCCGGCCCGGCACCCCTTGAACCTCGGCGATGCCCGAGGCCGCCGTGTTGAGATCGACCCCCGCGCTGACCACGGCGGCCAAGGCGCACACCGCGTTCGCCACGTTGAACAAGCCCGGCATCTGAATCCGAGTTCGGAGCCGCCGCTCGCCACACGTCACCGTGAACGCCGAGCCGTCCGGCCCCGACGCGACGTCGCTCGCCGTAATGTCCGCATCCGCGACACCAACGCCGACGCGGACCACGCGTACCGCCGGGGAGATGGATGCCGCAAGTCGGCGTCCCCAGGGATCATCGACGTTGACAACGGCAATTGGGGTGAACTCGGGGGTGAACAGCCGCGCCTTCGCGGCGAAGTAGTCCTCGAAGTCTCGGTGGAAGTCCAGGTGGTCCTGGCCCAGGTTGGTGAACACCGCGACCGCGAACCGGGTGCCACGGACCCGCCCGAGCGCGAGACCGTGGCTGGACACCTCCATCGCCGCGCCTGTCACACCTGAGGTGACCATGTCGCGGAGCAGCCGCTGGAGATCCGTCGCCTCAGGAGTCGTCCGCACACCCTGAACCTCGCGGCCCGCGACCAGTGTTGTCACCGTACCGATCAGCCCGGTGACGTGGCTGGCCGCGCGCAGCGCGGACTCCACGAGATAGGTGGTCGTGGTCTTGCCGCTGGTGCCGGTGACACCGATCAGCCGCAGATCGCGCGAGGGGTGACCGTGGACCGCGGCGGCTGCCGGCCCCATCGCCTCCGCGACGGAGCGGACAAGGATCTGGGGAACGATGACGGGGAGCGTACGTTCGCAGAGCAACGCCGGGCTGCCGGCCGCGACGACCTCGGGCGCGAACGTATGCCCATCGTGCCGCTGGCCGGGCCGGCACGCGAAGAGCACGCCAGGTCCGGCCTGAGCGCTGTCGTGCGTGATGTCCGCCAGCCGCACAAGCGCCGGGTCCGTCGCCTCCTCGGGGAGGTGCAGACGTATGCCGCCCTGCAGGGCAGCCACCAGCTGAGTCGGCGTCAAGATCGTCCTCGGGGTGGGCCGCAACTGTTGCGAGCATACGGTCGCACCAGATGCCGTAAGGGGAGGATTCACGGCCGGTCGGACACGCCCGACCGAGTCATTCGCCGTACTGCTCAGAAAATAGCCCGGGCGGCTGCTCCTCGCGGGCTCTGCGGCACCAAGCAAAATGTCCGCGGCGCCATTTGTGCTGGATATCGGCGGTCCGT
>JBOGED010000200.1:0-8445 GCA_050743625.1 Egibacteraceae bacterium
GTCATGCCTCACGCGCTCGTCGGGCCGGGGCGAAGCCCGCCGCCTACTCGAACGCCTCGGGATGCAGCTGGCGGGCGAGGTCCTCGACCGTCTGCGCGTTGCGCCACCCGTGCGCGGTGAGCTCGTAGGTGGTGACGGCGAAGCGGCGGTCCCGGCTCGCGTCCAGGTTCGGGAAGGTCTCGAACAAGAAGTCCGCCTCCTTGGTCGCGTCCACATCCTCGGCCGCGACCGCCTCCAGCCCCGCCTGGAAGAAGGACTCGCGGTCGGCGAAGACGTTCTCGCCGACTCTGTCCGGTGGTGAGCAGCAGCGCGTGGTGATCGCCCGGGCGCTGGCCCAGCAGTCACGGCTGCTCGTGCTCGACGAGCCCACCAACCATCTCGACATCCGGGCGGCGCTCGACGTGCTGCAACTCGTACGAGAGATGCAGGTCACCGTACTCGTCGCGCTCCACGACCTCAACCTGGCGCTGGCCTACTGCGACCGCCTCTACGTCCTGTCCGCCGGCCGGGTCGTCGGCGCTGGCCCGCCCGACCAGGTCCTGACCCCCGCGCTTCTGTGGGACGTCTTCCGCGTTCACGCCCACGTCACCCTCAACCCCGTCACCCGCCGGTCGTCGCTGTCCTACTACGTCGACGGTGACTCCTCGCGGGCCACTACGAGTTGACCGGCGACGGCGCTCAGACAGCGACGACCCGCACGTCGGCCGCCCCAGCGTGTTGAGGACATGCGCCAAGGTCGCTCGCGTCATCGCCTCGCGGCGCAGGCTGACCGTGCCGACGGACGGTCCCCGCCGGGGAGGAAAGTGGGCGGACAGGTCCTCGATCTCGAGTGGCTTCGCGACGCGACAAGCTCCTCCCCGACAGTGCTGTCCTCCCGTCTGTGCTACCATCTCCGGCATGGCACAGCGTGAGAAGCGGTCGGTTTCCCTTCCGCCCGAGCTTGCTCAGGAGATCGATCGCGCGGCAGCGCAAGCCGGCACTTCCTTCAGCGGCTGGCTCGCCGACACCGCCGCGCATCGGCTCCGCCTCGAAGCCGGCCGGCGTGGTATCGCCGAGTGGGAGCGTGAACACGGGCCGCTGTCCCCTGAAGAGCTTGCGGACGGGCTGGCCCGGGCCCGCGCACTTCTCGGTCGCCCCGAGCAGTCGCGGCGCTCCGCGTAGATGGCGGGGGTCACGTACGACACTGGAGCGTTGGTCGCGGCGGAACGCAACGACCGGCGCGTGTGGGCGCTGCACGCTGGCTTCCTCGCCGAGGAGTCCGTCCCAATCGTGCCCGCCCCGGTGCTGGCCGAAGCGTGGCGGGGTGGCGGTCGCCAAGCGAGCTTGTCGCGGCTGCTCGCCCTGTGCGATGTGGAGCAGATGAGCGAGGAGCAGGCGCGGCAGGTTGGTGTCCTGGCCGGGAAAGCGGCCCACTATGACGTGGTCGATGTCACCGTCGTCGAGGGGGCGATTCGTCGCGGTGACGCCGTCGTGACGTCCAACGAGGACCACATCCGCCTCATCGCAAACGCGGTCCAGGCCCCATTGTGGATCGAGCAGGTCTGAGCAGGGTTCGGCTCGGTCCGTGATACGGGGCACGGCTACCTGGCCGTCGAAGGTCTTGAGAGCCTGGCCGAGCAACTCAACGCTCTCCAGTGACCCGAGGGCTCGCCACCTCGCGGCGAGCGGCTGAGAAGTGGCGAGCGCTGGGGGTCAGCGCCGCGGCGGCGGGCGCGAGGAAGCACAGAAGCGCGCAGAACGCGAGCACCGGCGCCAGCCCGAAGACCTCGATGGCTGGAGCGATCAGGGCCAGACCCACGGGCGCCAGACCGTAGGAGGCCAGGAAGTCCAAAGACGTGACCCTGGCCAGCAGGTGGGGACGGCACCTCACGTTGAGTCGCGGTAAACCACGGCACGTTGAACACCTCGATGCCCAGGCCTACAACCACATAGGCGGCCACGACCACACCTGCGTGCACGGGGAACATCAAGCTCAGCGGCGCGAACCCGTAACAGGCCAGACCCGCGAGCGCGGCCCATCCCTGGTTGCGCGGACGCCAGCGTGCGATGAGCAGCGCCCCGGCCAACGCTCCTGCGGTGTACCCGGTCACCGCGGACGCGAGCACGATCGCGCTGCCGTAACGGTCGCGGCTGACCAGCGGCAACGCCACGGCCGTGGTCGAGTAGCCCGCGAAGATCACCGCGGTCAACGCGGCCAGCCGGCGAGGAACCATGGGTGCCGTCGGGCCTCGCGCAGACCGTCGCGGAACTTGGCGAACAGCACCACGCGACCCGGCTCGCGGCGACGGGTCGAGGCGCCAGCCGGCGGGACTGGCGCCAGTGCGGCGAGGAGCCACAACGACCCGATCCCACGATGAGCGTGCGAGTGCCCACAACCGCGGCGAGCACGGAGGCCAGGCCCGGGCCCATCAGGACAGTGACCCGCACCGCCAGCGTGATCGCGGCGTTGGCCTGCTGCCGCCGCGCGGGCTCGACCACGTCGGCGACCAGGGCCTGGAAGGCCGGGCGGCACGCCCCGTTGCCCGCTCCGAAGACGGCCGCGGCACAGGCCATGAGCAGCACGGAACGACCCACACCCACCGCGATCAGCAGGGTAGCGACGGCTGCGGACAGACCCGCCCACCCGATCACGGCACGGCGTGAGTACCTGTCGGCGAGCACACCCCCGAGGGGCACCGCGACGAGGAAGCCAGCGGTGCGGGTGGCAAGGATCAGGCCCAGCGCCGCCGGGGACAGGCTGCGATCGAGCACCGCAAGGCCGAGCACGAAGGGCAGCGCCCACGTCGCCAAGCCCGAGGCGGTCGTGCCCACCCACAACCGCAGGAACGCCACGTCGCGCAGCACCGCGCGGGGCACCCGCTCGTGCGCCTTCGGGGGCACCTCGGTCAGGCGCCGACGAGTTGGGAGGCGATCAGCCGGGCGTAGGGGCCGTCGCGGGTGATGAGCTGGTCGTGGGTGCCGGTCTCGGCGATGCGGCCGGCGTCGAGGACGACGACGCGGTCGGCGGAGCGGATGGTGGACAGCCGGTGGGCATCACTAGGGTGGTGCGGCCTTGGCGGGCGGTGGCCATAGCGGCGGCGACCTCTCGCTCGCTGGCGGCGTCGAGGTTGGACACGGCCTCGTCCATGACCAGGATGGGAGCGTCTTTGAGCAGCGCGCGGGCGATGGCGATCCGCTGGCGTTGCCCGCCGGACAGCCGCGCGCCGAGCGCGCCGGCGCGCAAAAAGCTGGCCCCAACCACAACCGCATCGGGGATCCGGCCTGACTGACGTGAGCGTTTGCGCGCTGACGCGCAAAAGCTCAGTCGGTAACTGCGCCTTCACGCGCCCAATGCCCGTGTTGCCATCGGTGGTCAGAGCTGGAGGGCCGGGGGTCGGGGACGTTTCGCGCTCAGGGGGTACACCGACAGCGCGAGCTTCCCGGTGGAGCTGTTGACCCCGATGTCGGCGGCGACCCCGAAGACCTCCTCGAGCGTCTGCTCAGTGAGCACGTCTGCCGGCGTGCCGCTCATCACCACCCGCCGCGCATACATGACGTAGAGACGATCGCAGTACATCGCGGCGAGGTTGAGGTCGTGGAGGGCGACCAGGGTCGTGAGACCCAGACCGCGGATGAGCTCCAGAATTTCGAGCTGATGCCGCAGGTCGAGGTGGTTGGTCGGCTCGTCGAGCACGAGGAGCTGGCTTTCCTGGGCGAGCGCACGGGCGATGAGGACCCGCTGCTTCTCCCCACCGGACAGGCTGGAGAACCGGCGGGCCATGAACTCCGACATGCCGACCCGCTCGGCCGCCGCGGCGATGACGGACCGGTCGGTCGGGCTATCGGGTGAGAACGCGCGCTTGTGGGGAATCCGGCCGGCCGCGATGATCTCGGCCACGGTGGCGTCAAACTCCTCCGGCCGCTCCTGGGGGACGGCGGCCGTGCGGCGGGCGGCGTCGCGAGCCTTGAGGGCCCAGACGTCGTCCGGCCCGACCCACACCACGCCGCGCGTCGGCCTCAAGTGCCGGTACACCGAGCGCAACAGGGTCGACTTGCCGCTGCCGTTGGGGCCGATGAGCCCCGCCATCTCGCCGGGCTCGACCGCCATGGTCACCTCGTCGACGATCGGCGTGCCGCCGATCTCGATGTCCACGCCGGCGAAGGAGAGCCTCACGCGGGCCTACCTTCCTGGTTCCTGCCGCGCAGGAGCCACAGGAACGCCGGGCCGCCGATGATGGACGTGACGACGCCGACAGGTAACTCACCGGGGCGACGACGATGAGCCGCACGGCGTGCGGGACGACCAGGCCGACGAACCCGATCCCCCCGGACAGCGCCACCCAGCACCGCCACCACCAGCGAGGACAGGACGAATAGACGTCGGCGGAGACGTTCGATATCGATCCCGAGGCTGGCCGCGGTCTCGTCACCCATCACGAGCGCGTTGAGTGGACGGGCCCAGCCGATCAAGGTCACAACGCTGATCACGACCACGGCGGCCGGGAGGCCGAGATCCGGCCAGTCCGGCCCCGCGAGGCTGCCCTGCAGCCAGAACAACGCCGCCCGCATCTGGCTCTCCTCGGCGCTCAAGACCAGCCAGGTCGTGATGCCCGACATGCGGACGCGACCGCCACACCGGCCAGGATCAGGCGCAAGGCGCCATCGTGCCGCCCTGCCGGGCCATCGCATAGACCAGCAGGAACGTCAGCAACGCCCCCACGAACGCGCCAGCGCTGACCGACACGATGCCCAGGGAGATCCCTCCCACGATCACCAGCACGGCACCCAGACCCGCGCCCGAGGAGATCCCGAGCAGGTACGGGTCCGCCAGTGGGTTGCGGACCAGCGCCTGCATGACGACACCCACGACCGCCAGACCGGCCCCGACCAGCGCAGCCAACAGGATCCGGGGAGCGCGGATCGTCCAGACGATCGAGTCCTCGACCTCAGTCCAAGGACGGATCGCCGGCACCGGTCACGTGCCAGATCACGTTCCTCCACACCGTGCCGGGCGAGACGGACACCGGTCCGAGGCTGCTGGCGATACCGTGGCGGTCTCGTCGACCAGGCGGACCATGCGCGCTCAGCCGAACAGGTCTGGGTGCAAGGCACGCGCCATGGTCTCCACGTCGCGCAGGCTGTCCAGCCCCCACCCCACCATGCCGTGGCAGCTGATGGAGAGGATGCGGTCGTTCTTCACGGCCGGGATCGTGGCGGCGGGAGCGAACGCGAGGAGCTCTTCGCGGGCGTCGTCGAAGAACGCCTTCGAGGTACTCGGATCCTTCTCATAGGCGCAGAGGAAGATGTACTCCGGCGCCTTGCTGGCGATCACCTCCCACGAGGTCTCCGCGAGATTGCCGGGTTCGTCTGCGAAGATGCTGGTCCCGCCGGCACGGGCGATCAAGCCCGGAACGATCGACTCCTTGCCCCAGAAGTACAGCACGGTGAAGTCCGGTTCGTCGTTCAGCTGTTCCAACAGGTGGACAGTCGGGCGTCCCTCCGCGCCCTCGAGCGTCGCGGCGAGCGCGCCGAAGCCTTCTTTGAGCTCGTCGATCAGGGCGCTCGCCTTGTCCTGGACCCCGAAGACCCGGCCGAGATTCTCGATGTCCGCATAGAAGTCGTCCTCGGTACCGACCTGATGCTCGTCGCAGCTGGAGCTGCGCATCAGGTAGGTCCCGACGCCATCGGCCTCGTACTCCGCCTGCGTAGGCAACGCCTGTGTGTCGAAGAAGATCTGGGAGCCCGCCACGACGAAGTCCGGGTTGATCGCCGCGAGGCTCTCCGCCGACGGCGCCCCGTACGGGTTCTCCTTTGCGTAGACCGAGGGCAGGTCCTCGATCTTGTCAATCAGCTCCTGGGGCAAGACGACCGGCTGCAACGGGACCGCCATGGCCACCACCCGGTCGAGGACACCCAGCCGGTAGAGCAGCTCGGCCTCGGAATGGCCCGTGACCAGCACACGCTCGGGCGGCGAGGTGATCGTCGACGCGAACCCGTTACAGCCCGTGAGCGACACCGGTGTGAAGGCCGGCGAGCCGGCGTCATCGGTGCCGACGCCGTGGGCAGGGCAAAAGCCAGCCGCGAGCAGGGCGGTGGCCATGGCCATCACCGCGCCGGCCCGCCACGACCTCGCCGATCTCTTGAATGCTCCGGTCACGGTCTTCGCCCTCCTTATGCCCTAAGAGCTTTCGGACGGTTGACCAAATGGGGCGCATTGATTACGAAAGTGATGGCGACAGACTGCAACATCTTCGTTCGGTGTTGCCGACTGTGGTGCGGGTGACGTCGCAGACGCATCCGCTGTACGGGCAGCTGTTGGAGGCGAGGGGGTTCAAGCGTGTCGATGGCCTCGTGCAGTTGGTCGTCGTGTTGCCTGACTCGAGTCCGGGCACGATCCGCGCTGACGCGACGAACGTCTTCGGCGAGCGGCCCGTCAACGATGAGGATCCCGGCGCGACCGTGCTGTCGGTCGAGGGGGTCCGCCGGCTGCGTGCGCTAGTCGCCGGAAGCGCTGCCGCACAGCGTCGTGTGGCTGACGCCAGCGGGCGGGGGTGCGGCCAGTGAGCGGGGGGTTGGAAGCGCTGGCGGCCTGGGTGACCGCTGACGAGCTGGTCTGTGGGATCCAACGCGACCTGCGTGAGGCGGGCGCGACCTTCGACGACCTCGACGAGCGCATCGCCGCTGAGCTGGGCGTGCCGGTAGAGGCGTGGTGCGGCTATGTGGCGGTGAAGTTGGCCGCTGACCGTTATCAGGGCGCGGCGGCGCGGGCGAAGCGCCGCGATGCCGGGGGACGCGAATAGGCTCACCGCACCCGTTACGCGCCAACGAAAACCGGGAGGTGAGCCTATGCGCAGGCTCAGGATAAACCCGCCTGCCCAAATGTCGCTGGACCTGCCCACCGAGCTCGGCCCGGCTGGGGAACTGGCGGGGTGGTGGTCGCTGCCCGAGCCGTGCAGGGCGCAGGTGTTGATGTTGCTGGCCCGCCTGATCGCCCGCGGCGTCGTGGTCACCGACGATGACGAGCCGGGGGTGGCGTCGTGAGCGGTGTGGGCAAGGTCAGCGCGGCGCATCTGGGCCGCGACGCCTACGTTTACGTGCGCCAGTCCAGCCTGACGCAGGTGCGCGAGCACACCGAGAGCCTGCAACGCCAATACGAGCTCGTCGAACGCGCCCGGATGCTGGGCTGGGCGGCGCACCAGGTGGTAGTGATCGACGAGGACCTGGGACGCTCCGGCGCCGAGGCCACCGCCCGAGCCGGCTTTCAGCGGCTGGTCGCCGACGTCGGGTTGGGCCGGGTTGGGCTGGTGGTCGGCATCGAGGTATCACGCCTGGCGCGGAACAATACCGACTGGTACCACCTGCTGGATCTGTGCGCGCTGACCGACACGCTAATCGCCGACAGCGACGGGCTGTACCATCCCGCCGACTACAACGACCGGTTGGTGCTGGGGTTGAAAGGCACGATGTCCCAGGCCGAGCTGCACCTGATCCGCGGGCGGCTGGACGCCGGGCTGCGGCACAAGGCCGCCAAAGGCGAGCTGCGCCAGTTCCTGCCCGTCGGGTTGGACTACGACGACGCCGGCAAGGTCGTGATCAGCCCCGACGAGGCCCTCGCGGCCGTGATCACCACCGTGTTCGACCGTTTCGACGAACTCGGCTCGGCCCGCCAGGTCCTGCTGTCCCTACGCGAGGACGGGCTGCTGCTGCCCCGCCGGCCGACCCGCACCGGACGGATCTCGTGGCAGCCGGCGACCTACCCGGCGGTGCACGACTTTCTGTCCAACCCCGCCTACGCCGGCGCGTTCGTGTTCGGGCGCACCCGCAGGGTCAAACGCCTCGACACCGACGGCCGGCTCGTCACCTCGACCCGGCAGGTGCCCCGAGACGAGTGGGCCGTCCTGATCTGTGACCACCATCCCGGGTTCGTCACCTGGGAGCGCTACGAGGACAACCTCGCCCGGCTGCGCGCGAACTGGCGGGCGCCCCGCGGCCACGGCGGCGGCGCGCCCCGTGAGGGAACCGCGCTGCTGCAGGGCCGCATCCGCTGCGGACGCTGTGGGCGGATGATGCAGACCGGCTATTCAGGAACCAACGGCAATTGCCCTCGTTACGTGTGCGCCCGCGCGAAACAGCTCTACGGCGGCGAACGCGGCTGCCAAAGCCTGGGCGGGCGCCGTCTGGAGCAGCGCGTCCTCGACGAGGTCCTCACCGTGCTAGCACCCGCCGCGTTGGCGGCCACGGCGGCGGCGTTGGGTCAAGCCCAGACCCATCATGCGCAACGGCTGGCCGCGTTCGAGCTGGCCGTCGAGCGCGCCCGGTACGAGGCTGAGCGGACGCGCCGCCAGTTCGACGCGGTCGAGCCGGAGAACCGGCTCGTGGCCCGCACCCTGGAGCGCGCCTGGGAGCAGGCGCTTGGCCAACTACGCCGCGCCGAGGCCGATCTGGCCGCCCAACAAGCCCGCCGAC
>JBOGED010000201.1:0-19889 GCA_050743625.1 Egibacteraceae bacterium
GGTTCGTCCCGACCGCGACCGGCGCGCAGGCGGAGCCAGACATCGGTGCCCTCGTGACCGCGGAGGGCGCCGTGTTGTGGGACCCCGCGGACGATGTCGTGCTGTTCGACCGTGAGGCGGATCGTCCACGGCCGATGGCCTCGACCACCAAGATCATGACGGTGCTGCTCGCCCTCGAATCCAGGGGCGTCGACGAGGACTTGGTCGTCTCGGAGCAGGCGGTGGAGGTAGGGCGAACGCCTGGCGCGGCTGATCTCGGCCTGCAGGCCGGGCAGCGGATCGCGGTGCGGAGCGTGCTGGCCGGGCTGATCCTGCGGAGCGGAAACGACGGGGCGGTCGCGATCGCGGAGCATCTCGCGGGGAGCGAGGACGTGTTCGTTCAGAAGATGAACGTCAGGGCTGCCGAGCTCGGCTTGAGCGGCACCGACTACCTCGACTCCTCAGGCTTGGCGAGTGACGAGGGACATCACGCGAGCCCGATGGACCTCGCGAGGCTCGCCGCGGTCGCCATGTCGCATCCTGACTTTGCCGAGTGGGCTGGCGCGGACCGCATGGATGTGCCGGACATCGGAGTCCTCGAGAACCGCAACGAGCTGATCGGGACCTACCAAGGCGCGACAGGTGTGAAGACGGGCTACACCGGCATCGCCGGTCTCTGCCTCGTGGCGAGCGCGACCCGCGGCGACCGCACGCTCTACGCGGCGGTGCTTCACAGCGAGAACAGCTTCGTGGACGTGGCGGAGCTGCTCGACTACGGGTTCGAGGCATACGAGCGGCCCGAGCCGCTGGTCGCCGGTCAGCAGGCCGCGACGTACCGGTGGTCGGGCGCGGAGGTCCCGCTGTACGCCGACCAGTCACTCGCCCAGACCGTACCGATCGGCACCCCGGTCACCTGGCGGGTCGTGCTTGATCCCTACGCGCCCCGGCCAGTCGCCGTCGGTGCGCGGTTGGGGCGAGCGGAGCTCCTGGTCGACGGCCAAGTGGTCGAGCACGTGGTGTTGCGGGCCGCCACGGCGGTCCCGGCGCCCCCCGCGGGCTCTCGAGGCGAAGTGGCCGGCTCGGCGATCCAGGACACGATCCGCGCGTTCACGCGATTGCATCCCGTCGATCTACAGGCCGCGTGACCAGCGTCGCCTCAGCAGAGCCTCAGCGGGAGTATCAGCTGGAGTCTCGGCAGGAACCCGGCCAGGAGATTGAGGCGCCACGGGCCCACACGTAGACTCGCCAGAGCGACCAGTGTCCACGGCCAGGACTTCGGGCCAAGGAGTCGACGTGATCGAGCTGGAGTTGGTGGGAGTGCGGGTCGAGCTACCGCATAACCAGCCGATCGTGCTACTGCGGGAACGGAACGGAGAGCGCTTCCTCCCCATCTGGATCGGTCCCGTCGAGGCGACCTCTATCGCCTTCGCCCTCCAAGGCGTCGTCACTGCACGGCCGATGACGCACGACCTCATGAAGGACCTGCTTGCCGAGCTCGGTGTCCACGTTGACCGGATCGTCGTCACCGAGCTTCGGGATGGGACATTCTACGCAGAGATCCAGATGACACAGGCCAGGCAGTCGGTGACCGTCTCCTCCCGGCCCTCCGACGCGATCGCCCTCGCCGTCCGCGCGACCATTCCCATCTTCGCGAACGAGCATGTCCTCGCCGAGGCGGGGATCCACATCGAGGAAGAGGATGAGGGCCTGGACGAGAACGAGGTCCGCCAGTTCAAGGAGTTCCTCGACCAGGTATCGCCCGAGGACTTCAAGCAGTAAGAAGTTCCACGCCTTCCACAGGTTTTTCCACACACTGTGGACATTGGCCAAAGGCTCACCCTCCACCACAGCTTGAGGCTCGGGCTACATCGATCGCTTGACCCGGGGGCGTGGGGCGGTTACGGTCATGGCGGAGAATTACGGCGATGGCATTGTGCCCGGTGGCCGGACCGCGTCCGGATTCAGGAGGGTTCGCGCGTGGCAAGCTCCCGGTCCAGCCGCTATCTCCGGGACATCCCGTTGCCCGGGCTCGATGACGGTCCCGCGGGGTACCGCGGTCCCGCCGTCTGTCAGATGGTCGGTATCAGCTACCGCCAGCTCGACTACTGGACCACCACCAGGCTCATCACCCCGTCGGTCCGTGACGCGGAGGGATCGGGCTCCCAGCGCCTCTACTCCTTCGAGGACATCGTCCAGCTGAAGGTCATCAAGCGTTTGCTCGACACCGGCGTCAGCCTGCAACGGATCCGCTCCGCCATGGACTTCGTCCGTGCGCGTGACTTGAGCCTACGCAACGTGACGTTGATCTCGGACGGCAGGCAGGTCTACGCCTTGGACGACTCCCGGCAGATCATCGACTTGCTTCAAAGCGGTCAGGGAGTGTTCGCCATCGCGCTCGACCCTGTTTATCACGAGCTCGAGGCCGAGATCACCCAGCTCCCCTCCGAGCGCGCCGAGCCCGCCGCCCGAACGATCCCAGCCGCCGAGGCGCAGAAGGCGGCGAGCGGTTAAGCACGGGTGCCTGAGGGCCACACCGTCCACCGGATCGCGCGGCTTCATCGTGAGGCGCTGGCTGGACGGCAGGTTCGCGTCACGTCACCCCAAGGACGGTTCGCGGCAGGCGCCGCCCAGCTTGACGGGCGGAGACTCGACGATGTCGAGGCTTACGGCAAGCAGCTGTTCTACCGGTTCGGCTCGGACGTTCTTCACATCCATCTTGGCCTGGTCGGCAAGTTCCCGACCTACCACGGGGAAGCTCCCGCTCCGACCGCCACCACGCGTCTCGCGATCGCGGCCGATGGCGAATCGGGGCGGACCATCGCGTACCTCGTGGGGCCGATGGTCTGTGATCTGGTCGACCCGGATTCCGAGAAGCAGATCCTCGCGGGCCTCGGCCCAGACCCGCTAGGAGACGGGACCGAGGACCAGTTCGTCGCCATGTTGGCCCGCCGGTCGGTGCCGATCGGCGCCGCGCTGCTCGACCAGCGCGTCATCGCCGGGGTCGGCAACGTGTACCGGGCCGAGGCGCTGTTCCTTTGCGGGATCCACCCTGACCACCCCGCTCGCTCGCTCGAGCCCGGGGAGATCACCTGCCTCTGGCGGACGATCGCCGGCGCGATGCGGCTCGGCGAGCGCCTCGGCCGGATCGTGACCGTGACACCCGAGGAGGTCGGCGCTGCCCGCCCTGAGGACCTCGCCGCGTCGGACGACGAGCGCCTCTACGTCTACCGCCGCGCCGGGGACCCCTGCCGCCGCTGCGCCACCGAGCTGTGCGCCTGGACCGTCGGCGGTCGCACCATCACCGCCTGCCCGCGCTGCCAACCGGCCTCAGATTCCCGCACTGTGCCACATGCGCCGCCGCCGAGGAGGTACTGAGGATGTTGAGGCAGGATCTGTGGGCGAGCATCACCGGCATCTACGCGGCGATCTTGGCGCACCCGTTCCTCACCGGGCTGACGGACGGCTCGCTGCCCCGCGACGCGTTCTTGTGCTACGTCGTCCAGGACGCGCACTACCTGCGTGAGTACGCGCGAGCGCTCGCGGTGTGCGCGGCGAAGGCGCCGACCGATGCGGACATCGAGATGTTCTGTGAGCACGCGGCTGGCGCGATGGTGGTGGAGCGGGCGTTGCACGAGAGCTTCTTCGCGGACACGGGAATGTCAGACGAAGAGGTTGCCGCCACGCCGATGGCGCCGACCAACCGCGCCTACACGAGCTACCTGCTCGCCACGGCCTACGGCGGCTCGTTCCCGGAGGCGCTCGGGGCCGTCCTGCCGTGCTACTGGATCTACTGGGAGGTCGGCAAGGAGCTGATCCAGCGGGGCTCCCCCGACCCGCTGTACCAGCGTTGGATCGACACGTACGGCGGCGAGGAGTTCGCCGGGGTCGTCCGCCAGATCCTCGCGCTGACCGACCGGATCGCGCATGACCTCTCGGCTGCCGATCGTGCCCGCATGCAGGCGCATTTCGTCCTCACCAGCCGCTACGAGTGGATGTTCTGGGACATGGGCTGGCGCCGGGAGCAGTGGCCAGTATGAGGATCAGTCGCGGGAGGCCTGCCGTGGCGAATCGGCTGAGGAGCTCGGGTCTCGAGTCGAGCGTTGTTGCGCGCGCGTACGCGCAAAAATCGTAGGGCCAAGGGATCTCGGGACACCCACAGCCCTGTTGGTCCGCTGTTTCTGCGCGCCAGCGCGCAAAAACAGGCAAGCGTGCCGACATTCCCGTCGCGCGCCGGGCGATTGGGCCGCAGGCTACGACACTGGTAGGATGACTCGTCCAGGTGGACGGTTACTCGGGGGAGCGGCAGGTCATACTCGTTGGTGTTCATGAGCGTGGATGTACGTGGGGAGCGGGTCGATCTACCCCCTCTGGAGCCGTCCGGTGTTGCCCGCGCCGGGCGATGGTTGCTGCGCCCGGTCGCGGCCTACGTGGTGTCGCGCCTGGTCGTGCTGGCCGCGGTCGCCTACGGCGTGTGGAGCCGGAATGACCCGAGTGTCCTCCGCGCCCTCGCGGAGTGGGACGGCTCTTGGTACCTGAGCGCGGCGGTGCAGGGATACCCGTCGATGACGCCGGTCCTCAACGGCGAGGCGGTGAACAGCAACCTGGCGTTCTTCCCGCTGTACCCGACGGCTGTCCGGGGGATGTCCGCGATCACAGGCATCTCACCGTTGCTCGCGTCGGTGGTCGTGGCGTTTCTCGGCGGGCTCACCGCGTCCGTGCTCCTGTGGCTCCTGGTCCGGCGGCTCTGCGATCAACGGGTCGCCGACCGGGCGGTCCTGTTGTTCTGCTTCTTCCCCGGCTCGGTCGTGTTCTCGATGGCGTACTCCGAGTCCTTGATGCTCACGATGGCGATGGTGTGCCTGCTCGCCCTGCTCGACCGGCGGTGGGTGGCCGCGGGCGTGGCCGGTGCTCTGGCCACCGCCTCCCGGCCCAACGCGATCGCTATCTGTGCCTGCTGCCTCTACCCGGCCGCACGGGCGGTCTTGAGGGATCGGGACTGGCGAGCGCTGATCGCGCCGTTGCTGGCGCCGGCGGGCTTCGTCGGCTTCATGCTGTTCTTGTGGGCTCGGACCGGTGACCCCTTGGTGTGGTTCCGGGTCCAGAGTGAGGGGTGGAACGAGCGGTTCGACTGGGGGCGGCGGACGCTCGAGGAGGTCATGATCGTCGCCCGTGACCCAGTGGGCGCAAGCAATACGATGACATTGCAGGTTCTTGGGTTGGTGTTCGTGCTGATCGCCCTGTACTTCCTCTGGAGGTGGCGGCCACCCGCAGTGATAGTAATTTACACGGTTGGCGTGTTGGGACTCTGCCTCGGGTCTTGGACTCTGGGGGCTCGCCCGCGGTTTGTCTTGACGGCCTTTCCATTGATCGTGGCCGTCGCCCGCGCCGCGCGTGGCCGGTGGTTCGCCCCCGTGCTTGGGGTCTCGGCGCTCGGCATGTGGGTTCTGGCTGTGATGTACACCGCTCCAGGGATGGCAGTTCCGTAGGAGGCCGTCCGTGCGACAGGAGATTTCATATCGTGGCGACTCCGCAACGTACCCGCTCACCTGACACGATCCGCCTGCCCGACGCGCCGCCCGCGCGAGGATCGGTGATCCGGGGGCTCGTGACGCTGGCCCGCCCGCGCCAGTGGACGAAGAACGTGCTCGTGTTCGCCGCCCCCGCGGCGGCTGGCGCGCTGCTCGACACCCGCGTCTTCGGGCTCGCCGCTGGCGCCTTCCTGTGCTTCTGCCTCGTCGCCAGCGGGACCTACTACCTCAACGACGCATGCGACGTCGACGCCGATCGGTTGCACCCGCGCAAGGCGCTGCGTCCGATCGCGGCCGGGATCGTGCCCGCCGGCCTCGCACGTGCGCTCGGGATCGGGTTGCTCGCGGGCTCGATCATGCTGGCGGCCGTCCTGGCCGGCCCGCCGCTCGCCCTCGTCCTCGCCATTTATGTCGCGGTCATGTCCGGGTACAGCTCGGGGCTCAAGCACGTCCCTGTCGTCGAGCTGGCGATGGTCGCCTCAGGCTTCGTGTTCCGTGCCGTGGCGGGTGGTGTCGCGACGGGGGTCCCGATCTCGCAGTGGTTCTTGCTCGTGATCTCGTTCTCGTCGCTGTTCGTCGTCGTGGGAAAGCGCTTCGCCGAGTACACGTCCTTGGGGGCCGACTCGGCGGGGCACCGTAAGAGCCTAGGCGCCTACTCCACCGCGTTCCTTCGGTACGTCGGCGCGATCTCGTCCGCAGTGGCGATCATCGCCTACTGCCTGTGGGCCTTTACCCGCCTGACCGGCGGCATCGTGTGGTTCGAGCTCTCGATCGTGCCCTTCGTCCTGGGCGTCCTGTACTACGCGCTGCAGGCCGAGAAGGGCTTGGCCGGCGCGCCGGAGGAGATCTTCCTCACCGACCGCACGCTCCAGGCGGTCGGCGGCCTCTGGATGCTCCTCTTCCTGGCCGGCGTCAATGGCAGCTGACCTGTTCACCGGTTGGGGGCGCACCGCGCCGACCCGGGCTCGGCGTCACGAGCCGGGTACTCCCGGCGAGCTCGACGACGTCCTTCAAGCGAGCGGGGTGCGGGGGGTCGTCGCACGCGGGCTGGGGCGCAGCTACGGCGACGCCGCGCAGAATGCGGGTGGCACGGTGCTGTCGACGGCGCGGCTGGCGTCCGCGCATGACGCTGACCTTGAGAAGGGGATCGTCACCGTGGGCGCGGGGGTCAGCCTTGCCGAGCTGATGCGCCGTTACCTCCCCCATGGTTGGTTTCCCGCCGTGACGCCCGGTACCCGGCACGTCACGGTGGGCGGGGCGATCGCCGCCGACATCCACGGCAAGAACCACCATGTCGACGGCAGCTTCGGCCAGCACGTTCCTTCGCTCGTCCTGCGGGCGCCTTCCGACCGGCTGGTCCTGGACAGCGGGTCCGAGGCGTTCTGGGCGACGGCAGGGGGGATGGGCCTGACCGGCATCGTCGAGCAGGCCACCCTTCAGCTCATTCCCGTCGAGACCGCGCTCATGCGGGTGGATACGGAGCGCGCGCGTGACCTCGACGACCTGCTCGACCGCATGGAGACCGGTGACGCGAGCTACCGGTACTCGGTCGCGTGGATCGACTGCCTCGCGCGCGGACCCGCGCTCGGGCGCGCCGTGCTGACCCGCGGCGATCACGCCAGGCTCGACGAGCTAAAGGTCTCCGACCGCCCAAACGCGCTCGCGTTCGACCCGCGGGCTCGACTGAAGGCGCCGCCGGGGGCATTCATCCCCTCGGGAGTCGTGAACCCTTGGACCGTCCGCGCGTTCAACGAGGCGTGGTTCCGCAAGGCTCCGAAGTCCGAACGGGGACGGCTTGAGTCGCTCACCGCGTTCTTTCACCCGCTCGACCTGGTCCAGGACTGGAACCGGCTCTACGGCGCGGGGGGATTTCTGCAGTACCAGTTCGTGGTCCCCTTCGGCGCGGAGGATACCCTGCGCGCCGCGGTCGAGCGCCTCGCGTACACAGGCGCCGCGTCCTTCCTGGCCGTGCTCAAGCGGTTCGGGGAGTCGAACCCCGGCCCTCTCTCGTTCCCGATGCCGGGTTGGACGCTCGCGCTCGACATACCGGTGGGGCCGCCCAAGCTGGGCGAGCTGCTCGACGGGCTCGACGAGCTCGTCGCCGGAGCGGGGGGACGCGTCTACCTCGCGAAGGACTCCCGGCTCCGCCCCGAGCTGCTGCCGGTGATGTACCCGCGCCTGGGCGAGTGGCGCGCGCTCGCTGACCGCCTCGACCCGGGGGGCGTCCTCCAGTCCGACCTCAGCCGCCGCCTGCGGCTTCGTACTCCTTAGGAGCGTTGACCCGTGGAAGATGCACTCGGCGCCGTCCAGTCGATCCTGGCCTTGGGCGGCACCTCCGATATCGCCGTCGCGACCGTGCGCCGCTTGGCGGGCCGCCGCGGCGCGCACGTCGTCCTGGCCGGACGGCACGTCGACAAGATGGAAGCGGTGGCGCGGCAGCTCAAGGCCGCGGGCGCTGGCCAAGTGGAGGCGGTGGCGTTCGACGCGTTGGACACCGGGATGCATGACGCCTTCGTCAAGGAGGCGTGGGAGCGCCTCGGCGACGTCGATCTTGTGCTTGTCGCGTTCGGCGTTCTCGGCGATCAGGAGCTTGCCGAGCGCGACGCCGCCGAGGCGGTGCGCGTCGCGCAGACGAACTACGTCGGCGCGGTGTCCGTGCTCGTCCCGATCGCGCGGCGGCTGCGCGCTCAGGGGCATGGCACGCTCGCCGTGCTCTCGTCTGTCGCCGCGGTGCGGGCGCGCCGCGCAAACTTCGTCTACGGCTCCTCGAAGGCGGGGCTCGACGCGTTCGCGCAAGGGCTGGGCGACAGCCTGATCGGCAGTGGCGCACGCGTGCTGATTGTCCGCCCCGGGTTCGTGCGGACGAAGATGACCGCCGGCAAGGATCCCGCGCCGTTCTCGACGACGCCTGAGGCCGTGGCCGAGGCGATCGAAGCCGGGTTGCGCAGCCGCGCCGAGACGGTCTGGGTCCCATCCGTCCTGAGATGGGTGATGAGCGTGCTCCGCCACCTGCCGAGGCCGATCTTCCGGCGGCTCAGGGGCTGACGATGCGTCGGCGTGCCCTGCTCGCGATCGGCCTCGCGGCGCTGGTGGCCACCGCCTGTGCCCGCGGCGAGGCACAGGAGATCGTCTGCGACCCCTCCTACCCGGACACCTGCATCTTCCCGCCGCCCCCGGACCTGGGCTGCAAGGACATCCGGCACCGCGAGTTCAAGGTGCTCCCACCCGACTCCCAATATTTCGACCGCAACCGCGACGGCCTGGGCTGCACGAGGGCCGATATGAGGCTCGAGTAAGGGTGCGGGACGGCGCATCGTGCAGAGTTCTGCCGGTATGTCGGCATAACTCTGCACAGTGCAGGAAAATGCCGGTGGCGGCGGAGGCACCCCGCGTGCTATTGCACGGTGACGGTGATCTGCTGCTGCAGGTCCAAGGCGGTATGAGCGCCGTCGCCGGCCTGCAGGCACAGGGTGTGCTCACCGGGGGGCAAGTCCAGCTCGGTCGAGGTCTGGGCCCTGCCGAAGTGCAGGTGATCCTCGTCGGAGGGGATCGTCTGACCGGGCGTGACGCAGGGGGTGTCGACCATGATGTGGAAGTGGCCGGCGCCCTCGCGCACCTCGAGCGCGGGCTCGATCTGGAGACCGGTGGCCGCCATCTCCACATGCACGGGGCTCGAGACGGTCGCACCGTCCGCGGGCTCGACGAACGACACCGAGCGGGACGGGCCCCCGCACGCCGCGAGCATCAGCGCCACCCCGAGGAACGACAGAACTTTCATGTGAAGAAGCCTCCTTGTATGCCCGCACCCACGAACAAGTAACAAGCTTACAACTTCAGTGTCTGGAATAGGTTAAGGAGTGATGTGCGCCCGAAATATCTGATCGTTGCGTTGGCCGTGACGACGATATGCGCAGCCTGCGTCGGGGACGAGGCCTCACGCACCGCTCCCGAGTTCCCGCGGCCGCTGGAGACCACCGACAGCCCGACCTCGCCGGCCGCCGCCACCCAGGAGGAAGCGGGCTCGCCGGTCCCGATCGAGTTGACGGTGGTGGCATCGAACCTAGAGGCGCCATGGGGAGCGGCGTTCACCTCGGATGGGCGGGCGTTCGTGGCGGAGCGGGACACCGGCCGGATCCTGGAGCTTGTGGACGGCGAGGCGGTCGAGGTCCAGCGGCTCGACGTGAACGCGTCCGGAGAGGCCGGGCTGCTCGGCTTGGCCGCCTCCCCCGAGTGGGAGACGGACGGCCTGCTCTACGCGTATTTCACCAGCCTCCAAGGCGACAACCGCATCGTCCGGTTCCGCCTTGGCGAGGCCCCCGAGCCCATTCTCACCGGCATCCCGGCCTCGAGCATCCACGACGGTGGGCGCCTGGCGTTCGGCCCTGACGGGATGCTCTACGCCACGACCGGCGACGCCACCCAGGCGGAACAGGCCCAAGACCCTACGACCCTGAACGGCAAGATCCTCCGCATGACACCCGACGGCCGACCCGCCCCCGGCAATCCCTTCCGCTCCTCGGTCGTGTACTCCTACGGTCACCGCAACGTCCAAGGGCTTGCCTGGTCGGCGGACGGGACCTTGTACGCCACCGAGTTCGGCCCCGGAGAGCACGACGAGGTGAACCGGATCCGGGCCGGTGGCAACTACGGGTGGCCGGTGGTCAGCGGTGACGCCGATCAATCCGGCTTCATCGATCCTGAGGCCGTCGCCTCGCCCGCTCAAGCCTCGTGGAGCGGCGCCGCCATACTCGTCAAGGGCGCGATCCCCCAGTGGGAGGGAAACCTCTTCGCCGCGGCGCTGCGGGGCCAGCGGCTCTACCGGTTCGTGCTCGGCGCTGACGGCGGCATCGCCGAGGTGGAGGAGCTCCTCGTCGGTGAGGTCGGCCGCCTCCGGACCGTGACCCAAGCGCCCGACGGTTCGCTGTGGCTGCTCACGAACAACCGCGACGGCCGAGGCCGCCCCAACGACGGCGACGACCGCGTGCTCCGCATCGGCCCTGCCTAGCGCCTGAGAACAGGCGCGGGCTAGAGTGTTGCGATGCCAAGTATCACGATCCCTGTCTCGCTGTTGCCCGCCGACGGTCGGTTCGGGTCCGGGCCGTCGAAGGTCCGCCAGGAAGGGATGCGGCGCTTGGGCGTCGCCGCGGGATCGTTGCTCGGGACCAGCCACCGGCAGGCTGGGGTAACGGCTCAGGTCCGTAGGGTTCGGGAGGGAATGCGCGAGTTCTTCTCGCTGCCAGACGGTTACGAGGTCGTGCTGGGCAACGGGGGAGCGGCGCTGTTCTGGGACGCCGCCGCCCACTGCCTCGTCAGCCGGCGCAGCGCGCATGCGGTCTTCGGCGAGTTCTCCGCGAAGTTCGCGCAGGCGGTCCAAGCGGCGCCCTTCCTCGACGACCCGGTGATCGCCGAGTCCTCGCCAGGCAGCCATCCGGTGGTGCGAGCCGAGGCGGGCGTCGACCTCTACGCGTTGACGCACTGCGAGACCTCGACCGGTGTCGTGATGCCGATCCGGCGGCCAAGCGCCGACGGAATTGTCGCGGTCGACGCGACCAGCGCCGCGGGCGGCGTCGAGTTCGACGTTACCGAAGCTGACGCCTATTTCTTTTCACCCCAGAAGTGCTTCGGCAGCGAGGGTGGGCTGTTCGTGGCCTTGATGTCGCCCGCGGCCATCGAGCGCGTCGAGGCGGTCCGCGCGACCGGCCGGTACATCCCGAGCATGCTCGACTTGGGTCTCGCGCTGCGGAGCTCGGCCGCGGACCAGACGTACAACACCCCGTCGATCTCGACGCTGTTCCTGATGGGCGAGCAGCTCGACTGGCTCAACGAGAAAGGTGGGTTCGCGGCCGCGGTCAAGGATTGCGCCGTGAAGTCGACCATCCTCTACGACTGGGCCCAAGCCCGGCCGTGGGCGGCGCCGTTCGTCGCCGATCCGTCGATGCGAAGCCCGGTCGTCTGCACGATCGACCTTGATCCCTCGATCCCCGCGGGCGACGTGACCGCCACCTTACGGGGCAACGGGATCGTCGACACCGAGGCGTACCGCAAGCTCGGGCGCAACCAGCTGCGCATCGCCACGTTCCCGGCGATCGCACCCGCCGACGTCGAGCGCCTCACCACCTCGATCGACTACGTCGTCGCGGCGCTCGGTGCTCCTTGACCAAAGCGCCCGTTTCCGTAGTGGCCTCCATAGGTTGAGGACGAAGGGAATACCGTCGCGCCGCTTCCACACGGCGTCGACCTTCGGCCCTGAGACCGACTGGAGATACTCGCGGGCAGAAAGGTTGCCACGCCGCCAGTGGTACGCCGCCGCTTGGAGGTCGTGGCGGAGGTACACCCACTTCGCGTGGCCGTAGGTCTGCGAGCGGGCCTCTGGCAACGGCGCGCCGAGCGCATCGCAATAGGCGGTCATGAGCAGCTCGACACCGCCGGCCTCGGCGATCGCCGAGCGGCCGGTCGGGCGCCCGACGTTCGGCTCAATGATGTAGTGGCGGCCCGTGCGCTCGTCGCGCTTCATCTCCAGGTAGGCCAGGCCATGGAAGCCCGCGCCCTGGAAGAGGCGCACGGTCTCGTCGAGCACCACGTCGTTGCGGACCTCTTCGCCCAGGCAACTCGTACCGGTCTCAGGCGGCCACTGGCGCAGCTTGCGCGCGACGAACGTGGCGAGCGCCCGCCCGTCGGCGTCGAAGTACGCGTTGCAGGAGTAGAGGCAATCCTCGCCACCGACGACCCACTCCATCGCGACGAGCTCGTCGGTCCATCCCGCGCAGCGGTCGTACTGCGCGAGCAGCTCGGCGGCATCCGCCACCTTGAACGCCTTCGCGCCGGCGAGTCGTAGCCAACGCCCGGTCTTCACCGCGGGTTTGAGCGCGACGGGGAAGGTCAGCTCGGTCGCCGCTCGCTCGGCGTCCGCGCGATTGCGCAGGCAGATCGTGCGAGGGATCGGCAGGCCATGCGTGGTCGCGTACTCGGAGAACGCGCGCTTGTCCATGAGCCGCTTGACGATGTGGTCATCGGGGAGCAGCAAGCGGTACCGCCCGTCCAACCAGTCCCGGCCAGCGGAGAGCGTCGCGACGGCGGCGTCCGTGCAGGGGAACAGCACGGCGGGACGGCCTGGCATCAGGCCGCCCGCGAGCTCGGCGAGGGCGGCCAGCAACGCTCCTCCGGAGGTCGGCGAGACGATCACCCGGCCCACCGCACGGCTCCGGCAGGCGAAGTGCGTGCGCTCGCATGCGATACCGATGACCGGCACGCCGCGCGAGGCCAGGATCCGCGCGGTCTGCAACCCCGTGATGCAGTCGAGGCCGATCACGACGGCGGGAGCTGCCTCTCCGGTGCGAGGGACACCGAGCGCTTGCGCCTCGGTGGTGACTGGTCTATCGCGGAGATCGGTCATCGGGCCGTCACCGTGATCCGCTCTTCGGCCTCGATGACCTCTGTCGTGCCGACCAGGTCGAAGATGTGGTCGACCGAGGCGATCGATCCCTCGACCGACGCGGCGTTGCCGTGCTCACGCATCGTCCGAAGGGTCTCCTCCATGGCCCGCACGGCCGCCCGCATCGGCTGGTTCGCCAGGATGATCATGTTGAACCCCTTCGCCGCCAGCTGCGCCGCGGTGAACGTCGGGTAGCTCGTGGGCACAGCGACCAGGGGAACCAGGTAGGTGCCGCTCCAGCCTGACAGGAAGTCGTCGATCTCGGCGAGGGTCTCGTCCCTCGAATGGATCAGGATCGCGTCCGCACCCGCCCGGACGTAGGCGTCCGCGCGCTCCCACGCGTCGGCCAGGCCGTACCCAGCGATCAGCGACTCGATCCGAGCGATGATCACAAAGGCCTCGCCGGACTGCGCTCGCTTACCGGCACGGATGCGGCGGGCCTGCTCGTCGACCGGGATCAACTCGCGGCGGGTCTCGCCGCGGTACAGGCTGTTGCGCTTGGGGAAGGCGTTGTCCTCGATCGAGATGCCCGCGATCCCCGCCCGCTCGTACTCGACGACGGTGCGCACGACATTCGAGAACCCGCCAAAGCCGTTGTCGCAGTCGGCGATCACGGGCAGCTCGGTTGCCGCGTCGATGCGGCGGGCGGCATCGAGCGCCTCGGTCATCGAGATGAGGTTGAGGTCGGGCAGCGCGTACGCCATCGCCGAGACGCCGAGCCCGCTGACCCAGACGGCGTCGAAGCCGTACCGCTCGATGAGCTTGGCGGTGAGTGCATTGTGGGCGCCGACGGTGACGACCGGAGCCATCGACCGCAGTCCGGCCCGTAGGCGCAGGCGCTTCTCGTCCGCGCAGGGAGGGCGAAGGTGCATGACGTTAGATCTCCCTGCCCGCGGGGGCGAGCGCGGTGTGCCCGTTCGAGCGGGCCGCCAGCGCGGACACGATCCGGACGATCTCAAGACCGATCTGGGCTTGCGAGTCGGCGGTCGAGGCGCCGATGTGGGGTGTGAGCACGACATTGTCGAGCTCCGCGAGCGCTGAGGTATGCCCGTCTTGTTCCACCGAGTGGACGTCGAGCCCCGCACCGGCGAGCCGCCCGGCCCGTAAGGCGTCGCGGAGCGCGACCTCGTCGACGACGCCGCCCCGGCTGAGGTTCACCAGGAACGCCGTAGGCTTCAGCAGCGCCAGCGCGCCCGCGTCGAGGAGCCCGACCGTGCGGGGATTTCCCGGCACGTGGACGGTCACGAAGTCCGCGCTCGACAACACCTCGTCGAGGGTGACGAGGCGGATCCCGAGGCTCGCGAGATTGTTGGCCTGGGCGGCGGTCGGGTACTCGACGCACCCGATGGGATGCATGCCCCAGGCGGCCCCCATCAGCGCCGCACGCGTGCCGATGGTGCCAAGCCCCACAACGCCGAGCGTCTTGCCGGCAAGCAGGTGCCCGGTCATCTCCGCCTTGCGCCACCGACCGTCGCGCATCGACCGATCCGCGGGCAAGAGGTTGCGTGCGAGGGCAAGCATCAGCCCGAACGCCAGCTCAGCGACGGATCGCGCGCCAGGCCCTGGGACTCGCTCGAACGCGATGCCACGCCGGGCAAGCGCTTCGACGTCGACGTTGTCGAACCCGCTCCCGGCCCGGAGGACGAGCCGCAGGCACGCCGCGCTGCGCAGCGCCTTGGCGCCGACGACGACCCCGCTGCGCAAGATCAGGACCTCCCGGTCCTCGAGCAGGCTCTCCAGGCGCTCCTCGCCAGGGTTGCGCACTTCCACCACGTCGTGCTCCGCCCGGAGCAGTGCCAGTGCCCCAGGGTCAAGGGAGCTGACGACAAGAATCCTCATACCCGTACACGCCTCCCGCTCGCGGTAATCCGACCTTTACTCTGAGTGTTGTGAGACGATAGTCCGCTTTGCCCACGAATCCAACGATAGCACGTGACCTAAAGGGGTCATGTGCTGTTTTGCACACCTCAGCGTCGCGTCGCTCGCCGTTCCTGGTACGCGTGCCGGATAAGGTCAGCCACCGCGGTGATCACCACGGGCAGGGGTTGCGTCGCATCCACAACCTCGAAACGGTCCACGGCCTCGCGCACCTGCAGGTACTCGGCCCGCCTGCTCTCCAGGAACTCGATGCTGCCCGAGGGCTTGCGCGCGTGAAGCACCTCGGCGGGCGCGTCGAGCATCACGACGAGGTCTGGCCTGGGAAAGACCTGCCGCAGGAAGAACCCGTGGACCCGGCTCGCGACCGGGCGCGCGGGGTCGACTCGGGTGACGTCATGGGCGTAGTAGTCGGGAAGGAAATGGCGGTCGCAGAGCACGACACGGCCGCGCCTGTGGTGGTACCACGCCACGGACTCGCGAAAGCCCTCCTCGGCGATCCAGTTCACCGTCCGGAGCGCGGACTTTAGACAGATTCGTACCGGTCGGAGCGCGCAGGGCTCGGATGGTACCGGCCGTGGCCGTCCACTCCCCAGGGTCATATCCGGCTGGCCGCCCGCCCGGCGCTTGAGCGCCAGCGCCAGCCGTGTCGTCGGCAGCATCAGCCCGCTGGCCTCAAGGTTCACGCCCATGTAGAGGTACGTCACAGGGACGTCCAGGACGCGTGCGAGATGGCGGGCGACAGTCGTCTTCCCCGCGCCGTCGGCGCCGATCAGCGCGACCGTCAACATGCCGGCCCACGCGGTCGACCGGCCCACCGGGCCCGGCTGCTCGCTCGACCGCCTACGCGTTGCCCGGTTTGCCGGGTTCGCGCCGGTCGGTTGGCGGCCCAATCCTGCACTGTGCAGAGTAATGCCGGTAGTTCGGCAAAACTCTGCACAATAGCGCCCGGCGCTTCGTTCGATGCCCCGCTCGAGCGCGGAAAAGTTGCGGGATGCCTGGTTTGCCGGATTCTCATCTTCCGGAGGTTTGTCGATGGCGCCAGCCGGCATGAGCTGCTGTGCAGACTTAGGCCGGAACACCGGCATAACTCTGCACAGTGCAGAAATTGTGCGGCCACTACGCCGTTCCCAGCAGCGGGGAGATGGCGTCGAAGAGCGCGGGGATTGCCACCGGGTAGGGGTGGCGGACGGCGTGGCTGGGTACGCCGTCGAGCGCTTTGTGCAACAGCTGCCGCTCCGTGGTCTCGGCCTCGTCGAGATGGGGGTTGGCGGCCCGGGGGAACGCGAAGCGGAACCGTTGGTAGTAGGACCGGAAGTCCAACCGCTCGTACTCCAGCGAGTACGCCATGCGGTCGGCGACCTCGCTGGCGGGAACGGGCTCGGCCTCGATGGTCGCCGACGCGTGGTTGGCCACCAGCAGCACATGGTCCAGGGTCGCCTCGTCGACACAGGCGCCCGCGCCGAAGAGCTTGGTCGGCGTGACCTGGACGTTTAGCTGGCGACGCACGATCGGCAGGGCGCGCCGGGCGAGCGCCTGCGCGCCGGCGAGGGCCTGCGTGCCGGCGAGCGCCTCGAGGGCCGAGACGCCACCGCGAAGAGCCGCCAACCTGGCGCGCGCCTTGGCCGGCACCGCCGCCCGATACTCGACCGCGCTTCGCAGGTGCCAATCCCACAGCCGGATCGGCTCGGGGATGCCGACCAGCCGGCGCGTGGCCGGGTCGATGTAGATCCACTCGTCCCCTGCGTAGCGAGCGCCGTGGGACATGAACGCGAGCAGCGTCTCGGTCTTGCCTCCCTTCGCCCAGCCCGTGACGAGCACCCCTCGCCCCTGGTAGACGAACGCCGCCGCGTGCAAGGGCAGGATCCCGCGGGTAAGCGCGGTCAGGTTCACGATCGGGATGAGCAACGGGACGCCGAGCGCTCCCCGCTCGCAAAGGATCTCGCACCGCCCACCGACCTGGTCCATCGGGATCGCGACGCGGACCCGTGCCTCCCGCTTCCCCCGCAGGACGAGGAAGCAATCGTCGGTGAACCCGATCTCGTCGACGCCGATCAAGCGCACGGGGGCGGTCACCGGGATCTGGTCGCAGTACCTGATCACGATGTCCGGCTCGCGATCGAGCGGGCGCTCTAGGGGGCCGAGCTGGCGGCGAACCGCCGCGGCCTCTGCGGGTGTCGCACCGACGACCTGGATCCCGACCAACCCCCGCAGGTCGAACGACGTTGTCTGTTCGGACACGGTGAGCAGTATAGGACCCCGCTTGAATCACGGACGGTGACCTACACGGGCGGAGGAACCCTCTCGCGCGCGGCATACTGGTATGGATGCCTCGGGCCGGGCAACATGGGGCAGATCCTTGGATTCGCGGGGGAATACGCAGAAGGGGCAGAGCAGTGGAGCTTGGCGGAATTCTCCACGTCGCAAGGCGATGGTGGACCACCCTGGTGCTCGCGATGTGCCTTGCCGGGCTCGCTGGCTACTACGCCGAGGCCCAAGCGCCTCGGGTCTACGAGTCCAGAGTCAAGATCCTGGTGGGGCCGACCAACACCGACCTCGACACCCAGCGCGCGTCGGGGCAGCTCGCCACGACCTACGCCGAGCTGATGACGAGCCGGGCGGTGCTTGACGGCACCGTGAAGTCGCTCCAGCTGACGATTCCCCTCGACTACCTGCGTGACCAGATCCACGCGACCGCCGACGAGTCCACTCGTATCCTGCTCATCCGCGTGACCGACAGCAGCGCGACGCGTGCCGCCGCGATCGCGAACGACCTGTCGGCTCAGCTGATGAGGATCACGGCCTCGCCGGTCCAAGGCCCCGCCGGCCAGCTCATCCCACGGGCCGAGGGCACCCTCAACGTCATTGACCCCGCCGCCGTCGGTGAGCCCACCGCGAGCCGGTCCATGCTGATCGTGATCATCGCCGCGCTCGCGGGCACGCTCGGCGTCCTCGCCCTCATCCTCGTCTTCGAGAACCTGAACCAATCGGTCCGCAACGAGGCCGAGCTGCTCCAGCTGACCGGCAGCGAGCTGCTCGGCTCGATCCCCACCCGGCAACGCGGCCGCGCCGACCGCCTGCTTGTCGTCCAGACGAGCCCGGACTCGTCGAGAGCCGCGACGCACCGGCTGCTCGCGACGAAGATCGAGCTGTCCGCGGGATCTCAGCCCATCCGCAGCGTCCTGCTGGTCGGCGCCCGATCGTCGTCGCTGTCCGCCGAGCTGACGGCGAACGTCGCGCTCGTGCTCGCGAGCCGCCACCGGCGCGTGGTCGTGGTGGATGCGAACTCTGACACCGCGGAGGTGACGGTCGCCTTCGGCCAGCAGCAGCGGCCGGGCCTGGCCGAGCTGACCCAGTGGTTGGAGCAGATCGACCGCGGCGACGGGGCGGGCATCTCGGTCGACCCGTTCCTCCACTCGTTCAATCCCCGAGTCGACGTGATGCCGCTCGGCCAGCCGGC
Source organism: Egibacteraceae bacterium (assembly GCA_050743625.1). Taxonomy (GTDB): domain Bacteria; phylum Actinomycetota; class Nitriliruptoria; order Euzebyales; family Egibacteraceae; genus JBOGED01. The sequence continues at coordinate 18,275 of JBOGED010000201.1, forward strand.
GGCGGGCCAGTCCTCCGAGGTGACGCTTGATCCCTGGTTGATCGAGCGCCTGTTGACCTCGGCCGACTTCGTGCTCGTCCACGCGCCCCCGGTCGACCGGTCGGCCGCGGCGCTGATCTGCGCGCGCACCGTCGACGCGACGGTCCTCGTCGTGCGGCCCGACAAGATCAAGCGCGAGGAGCTGGGGCGTGTCGTCCAGACGTTGCGCCTCGTCGGCTCATCCGTCGTCGGGACCGTGATCGAGCAGGGTCGCGCCCGCCGTTGGCGTGGATCGGGCCAGGTGTCCGCGAGCCCACCGCCGAGGACGTGGTCCGCGGCCCGGGACGCCACCGGCCACGAATCGGCCAACGGCGAGAAGCGCGCTGTTCCCAGCGGGACCCCCCGCGGAACCCAAGGCCCGACCCGAGACTTGACGTCGTGATCGCGGCGCTCGCCGCCTTCTGGAGCTCGCTGGCGCTGGTGGCGTACACCTACGTGGCGTTCCCCGCGCTGGTCCTGGCAAGGGGGCTCCTGCGCCCGCGCGGCTACCTCAGCGGCGACGTGGCCCCGCGGGTGAGCATGGTCATCGCCGCTCGCAACGAGGCGGGATCCATCGGCGCGAAGGTCGAGAACCTCCTCGTGCTCGACTACGACGAGGGACGGCTCGAGGTCGTCGTCGTCTCGGACGGCTCGACGGACGGGACCGGGGAGATCGCCGCCGCGCGAGGCGGGCACGCCGTCCGGGTGCTGAGCTTGGGCCGCGTCGGCAAGGCTGCCGCGCTCAACGCGGGCGTCGCCGCCTCCACCGGCGACATCCTCGTATTCTCCGACGCGAACAGCCTCTACGCGCCGGATGCGTTGCGCGCCTTGGTCCGGCCGTTCGCCGACCCCGATGTCGGCGGGGTCGCGGGCGACCAGCGCTACCGCGTGGATCGGCGGGCCGACGGCATCGTGGCGGGGGAGCGTGGGTACTGGGCGCTCGATCGGCTCCTCAAGACCTTGCAGAGCCGCGCAGGCAATGCGATCTCCGCCACCGGAGCGATCTACGCGGTCCGGCGTGAGCTGTTCGAGCCGATCCCGGACGGCGTCACCGACGACTTCTTCACATCGACAGGGGTCATCGCTCGCGGCAAGCGGCTCGTGTTCGCCGCGGACGCGGTCGCCTACGAGCCGCCCGCTGCCTCAGGCTCCCGCGAGTTCGACCGCAAGGTCCGCGTGATCACCCGCGGGTTGCGCGCGGTCCGAGCCCGCCGCGAGCTGCTCGACGCCCGCCGCCACGGCTTCTACGCCCTCCAGCTGTTCTCCCACAAGATCTTGCGGCGCCTGATGATCGTGCCGCTGACCACCCTCGCGGTGTCAAGCGCCGTCCTCGCCGCGGCCGGGCATCCCTGGTACCAAGCCGCCGCCGCGGCTCAGGGGTTGTTCTACGGCTGTGCCGCGCTGGGGCTCGCGCGTGGAAGCCGGCTGAAGATCCTCAAGCTCCCGGCCTACTTCTGCCTCGTGAACGCCGCCTGCGCCTGCGCGGTATGGAACATCATGCGCGGCCGCAGGATCGACCGCTGGGAGCCCGCCCGTGCCCCCGTCCAGCCATGACCACTCGCCGCATCGCTGCTGGTCCCCGAACAGGGATTTCGGG
>JBOGED010000202.1:0-4829 GCA_050743625.1 Egibacteraceae bacterium
GTCATGCCTCACACGCTCATCGGGCCGGGGCGAAGCCCCGCGAGCGTGTGACGGAACTGGTGGGCGGTCACCCGCACGGGCTGGCCGGTCTCGTCGTGCAGTCCGATGGCCTCCTCCCACCGCGCCAGCCGCTGTCGGAGGGTGGCGTAGGAGAACGGCCGGAGCCCGTCGGGGTTGCAGTAGGGCGAGGGAAACAGCCGCGCGGGTGGGTCGTCGGGCCACCGCAAGCGCAGGTGAGCCTGCTGGGCGCGGATGCTCTCGGCGGCTCTCGCGGACAGCGGCACGAGCTGCTCGGCCTTCATTTTGTGGTTGAAGAACTTCAGGCACGGCCAGCCGACCGAGTCGTCGATGATCGGGTTGAACGGCAACGCGCAGGCGTCGTTTGCGCGTAGCCCGGTCTCGATGATGAGCACGAGCAGGTGTCGGGTGGTGTCGTCGGGCAGCCGGGCAAGGTGGGCGGGATGGTCGATCTGGGCCATGACGAACTCGGGCACGAACCTCGGCAGCGGCTGAGGCCGCCGCGGCAGCTCGTCGAGGTAGATCGCAGTCGTGGCCGGCAGGCCGGGCAGCCAGCCGTAACGGCGGCAGGTCTCGGGGAACGCGCGCAGGCACACAAGCAGCGTGTTGGTCGTGTGGCCGGCCATCCCCACGGCAGCGAGCCACGACAGGTAGTGCTCGATCACCGCTCTGCTCAGCTGCCCCGGCACGTGGATCTTGGGATGCTGCTGGGCGAGGAAGCGCGAGAACCAGCGCACAGACCGCACGTCGATGTCGACCGACGCGAACGCCTTGCCGGTGGCAAGGCGAAACCGTGCGTAACGCTTGACCGGTTCCCGTAGCCACGCCTGGGCGACGTTACCGAAACGAATCTGTTGGGCGCCCTTGAGAGTGCAGATCCCGAGGACCTCGGCACGCCAGGTATCGCGTGCGAACTCGCTGTCGGCGTCAGCGCCTCCGACCAGGTCGGTCAGCTTGCGGTAGGCGTAACGTAGCTGGCCGACGGTCCGGGACCCGCTGCCGGCCTTGCCTGTTGCCATGGCGGTCTGCACCCAGTCGTCGACGGGCCGGTCGAGCAGCGAGCCGACGTAGGATCGCCGTTAGCAGGGGCGAGTCCCAGCGAGGCCAGGACAGGCAAACCCGCTGGTCATACTGGAGGCCGGGGCGGGAATCGAACCCGCGCGTAGTGGATTTGCAATCTCAATTGGTTATTCCAGCTCGTACTGATTCATTCATATAGCCCCAGATCAGCCTTGTTCACCACGTCCATCCTCTCCAGCTCTTCCAGCTCGTTCACCTGCATGTTCATACGTCGCCATCACCACCGTCATCACCACTCCAGCGTCCTCATCTGCACAAATTTCGTCCTTCACATCGCTCGCATTGCCTCACCGCTCGGTTACCGTCAGCGCACCTAGCCAGTTCCAAGACGAACGAGTATGCATCATCTGATGCGGCTTGGCCGGCCTGCGGCCGGGACAACCAGGGTAGGCGGTTGATCGACACAGCCAAGCCTGGCGTGGGAGGCGAGGATTACTATCTGTGTGAAATCACCGAGGACGAAGATGCCTATCTGCCCGGTCCCGCGGAGCCTCAGGGTCTGGTAGGGCGTGCGGCTGGCGAGGCATTCAGCCTGTCCGACGCCGAGGCGTTCGGTGAGTTGGGATTCGCAGGGAGCGGATCGCCGGGGCGGTAGTGGCCGGCGTCGGCTCATACACCCTGCGGGAGGGGCATGGACTTGAGCACGGATGTAGCCGCGGTCGTCGCGCGCCTGCGGGCTGACGAGGAGACGCTGTCCCGACTGGAGGTGCGGTACGCCCTGGAGGAGATCGGCAAGGCAGCGTACCTGGAGGCTCGCGGCGTTCTTGCCGGGCGTGTGGAGGCCTCTCGCAGGACGCTCGCGCACCAGCAGAGCGCCGGGATACTCGCCTAAGTTCCGCGCACCACGGAAGAGCTGCGCGAGTGGTACGAGCTGCTCAGTCGAGCGCAAGCGCGAACTACTCGACGCCGTGGTCGCCGAAGTGAGGCTCAAGCTAGCCAGGTCCGGAGCGAACCGATTCGACCCGGAACGGATCGAGATCCTCTGGCTCGCGTAGGAACGGCCGAGGTCGTAGGCGCGCGACATTTGACGACTCCGTCCCCTTCTTCCCCGCGATCTCCCAAACCCAATCCCGATCTCGGCCGCCTCGCTGGGCGGCCAGCCCGGTGCAATGGTCCGACATGAGAAAACCATGCCGCTATGCTGGCGATAAGGCCATGACCCCTTCGGTGGCGACTGAAACGACGATAACTTACCCATTTGCTCACTGAACTGTATTGAGTTAGCGCGTTTGGGGTTAGGGTCGGTGGATGGCGTCGGTGATGTAGATCACGAGCCGTTGGCGTAGGGCGAGGTCGCCGTCATGGTCGACGGTCGCGGTGATGCGGGTGGCGGTGTCGGATAGGTCGGCGGTCGCGGCGATGTAGGCGTCGCCGGTGTGGTCGAAGGTGACTTCGGCGCCGTGGTCGCTGATCTGGGTGACGACCACCCGGTAGCGGGCCCCGGCGGGGCGGGGGCCGATGCGGGGGCTCATGGGGAGCGTCCCGCCCCGGCCGGCTGCAGCTGTGAGGGGACGGCGCCGGTGCGTTGGATCTGGGCCAGAGCCTCGACCGGGTCGACGCCTTGCTGAGCTGCGGTGCGTAGCACGCTGGCCAGGACCGCGGCGGTGTCCGCGCCCTTGCGGGTCTTGTTGCCGCCCCACTGCTTGCGGGCCACGACCATGCCGCGCAGCGCCTGCTCGGCCTCCCAGTTGGTGGCCTGCACCCCCGGGGTGGTCAAGAACGTGAACGGGTGGTCCTTTTCGTTGGTGACGTGGGTGACGAGACGCCGGTCGGGGTCACCGGCCGGCGTGCGAGCGCAGAGGGGTCTCGACGCGAGCCTTCAGCGCCGCGACGGCCTCGGCCAGCGCATCGTCGGCGAGGTGGCGTTCACGTACACAGAGGGCGTCCAGGAGAATGGCCCGCAGCTCGGCGGGGACCTGCGCCTGCCCTTGGGCGGCGTCGGCGATCATCTCGTGGCAACGGCGCAAAAGGTGCGCCAGGCACGTCTGATGAGACGACGACATCGACGAATTTGCGGTAGGGCGCCCAGCCATCGCGCTCCAACACCCCGTCGAAATCTTTGCCCAGGATCGCGGCGGCCTGCTCGAAGCCTCGCCCGGACGCGACGTCGTAGACGGTCACCCGGTCCCCGACGAAGACCCACAGCCAGTTGCGTTCGCCGTCGATGCGCCAGCCGGTCTCGTCGGCTGCGACCGCTTTGGAGCTGCGCAGCGCGTCCAGCAGCGCCTGGTAGGTGCTCTGGGCGTCCCCGGCGGTCTTGTGCAACGCGGAATGCAGCCCGCCGGGAGTGACCGACAGCCCGCCCAGCTTGGCCAGGATCTTGGCGACCTTGGCCATCGGCACGCCCAGCCCGACACGCAGCCAGGCGGCCAGCGCGTGCGCCAACGGCCCCAGCATCACCCCCGCTGCGCCCAACGCATCAGAGGTCTGTTCGGGATGGCGGCCGCGGGCCCGGCGGCGGCAGCCGGTGCAGTGGCCCAACGCGACGTGGTAGCGGCGGATACGGCTGTGCGCGGGGATCAGCTCCTCTTGGAACTGCTCCACGACCTTGTCGAGCTCGAGCTGCCCGCCGCAGTAGGGGCAACACTGTGGCAGGGGCACGTCGATGTCCTCGTCGACCCGCTGGGGGGCGGGCGGCAACCGTCTGCCCTTGCGCCCGTACCGCTCGCCTGGTTTGCGGCCTGGTTTGGCCGGGTTGGTCTTTTTCTGCCCGCGGGAGAACGCGCGGCCTGCCGTTTGCCCGCCCGCCGCGCTTCCTCCAGCCCCTCACGCAACCGGACGTTTTCGGCTTCCAGCTCGTTGATGCGCTGTTGGGACAGCAGCGCTTGTTGTCGGAACAACGCCAGCAACGCCTGCGCCCCGACCAGCTCCCGGCGCAGACCAGCGACCTCACCTGCGACAACACCGCACACCGGCCACAAACACTACAGACCCGACAGACCAGGTCAAGCACCCCACACACGCGCTAACTCAATACGATCCCTCATCGTCGAGAGACCGGGCGGGCCCGTTACCTGCCGCACCCGAAGTGATCGTGGGAGATGCTGTGGCGTGGTGGAGGAGGTCGTAGTCGTCGGTGATCTCGACCCGGTCGGCGGCCCAGACGGTCTCGGTGACCTCGAAGATGTCGTTGTGGTCGTCGTAGGCTGCGTGCAGGACGTGAATGATGGGGTTGCCGGGCCCGATGTCGAGGGTCATGGCCTCGTCGAGGGTGGGCATGCGGGCGGTGAGCCGGTCACGGGCCCTGGCGTAGCGGCGGCCGGTGAGCTCCTCGATGCGCTGGGGCAGCGGTTGGGGTGTGGCCACGGGTTGCTCGAGGTCGGTCCCGGCGGCGATCGCGAGGGGGAGGTAACTGGCCGCCAGCCCGGTGGGCTTGCCAGCGTCGTCGCAGAGCGTGGCGCGTCGGACGATGACGTCGTGGCCAGGGGGGATGCCCATCAGCTCGGCGATGTCGTCGGGCGCGGGGATCCGGCCGGCAAAGGTGAGCTCGTGACCCTGTCGGTCGCCACGCGCGTGGGGGGAGCGGGTGCGGGGGATGCGCTGGAGAGGGCGGCGTTGGCGGACGAAGGTGCCGCGTCCGTGGACGGCTTCGACGAGGCCCTCGGCGCGTAGGACACCGATCGCGGCGCGCACGGTGGGCTGGCTGACGCCGAAGCGTTCCACCAATTGGGACTCGGATGGGAGCTGATCACCGGGGCGGTACAGGCCGGCGTCGATGTCCCTTCGCAGCG
>JBOGED010000203.1:0-1688 GCA_050743625.1 Egibacteraceae bacterium
TAGGTGTCCTGCGACGGGCGGTAGGACACCAGCCCGGGCCGACGACCGAGCCGTCCCGCTCGTACCCGATGTGGATGACGTAGGCCTGCTCGGCCACCGCCACCTCCTGGATCTGGCGGAGCAGGTCGTCGCCTTGGTCCGCGTTGCCGCCGGCCACGGCCAGGTCGTCGAGGAGCCCGTCGAGCTGTGGGTCGCTGATCTGGCCGAAGTTGGCGAAGCCGCCAGTGTGCAGGTAGGTGGGTAGGCCCGTGTCGGGTACACCGGAGCCCGACACCGAGTAGTCGAGGTAGAGCGCCGCGTCCCAGCGGGACAGGTTGTCGTACATGCCGGCGTCGTAGGGCTGCTCGGTGATCTCGACGCCGATGCCGAGCGCGCCGAGCTGGTCTTGCATGGCTAGCGCGACGGGTTGGAACTGCTCGCGCTCGGAGTACAGGAGCACGTCCATCACGAGGGGAGTGCCCGTCCTTGGACCGGGTGCCGTCAGCTCCCGCGAGCCAGCCCGCCTCGTCGAGCAGCGCGGCGGCCTGGGCGGGATCGGTCACCTGGTTGGCGATCGCCTGGGGCAGCGTGTCGGGCAGCAGGCCAGTCCCAGGGTCCGCGTTCCCCTCGAGGAAGTCGGCGGCGAGGAGCAGTGTGGCGGCCACGCGCCGCCAGGCAAGGCATTGGATAGGAGACATGCGGCAACCTTTCCTCGCTGAAGCCGGGGCCAGGTCAGTGGCGCGCCGGTATCCCAGCCAGACCATCGCACTCGCCCGCTCTTGCCCGCCCGACCGTATTAGCCCTGGTCGTTGGCCTATTCTCGCTCGGCTTACATCTTCTCGCAAGCGGGATCGCGCTGCGGCAGTGACCGCTCGGACCTTCCGGACCGCGGCCGGGCCAGGCCTGCCCGCACGGGCTTAGGACCAATGCCACCATTTAGCGTTTTGAGTCAAGCTCTGTTTTGCGCGCGTACGCACAAAGCCGCAGGCCAAGAGATCTCGGGACACCCACAGCACCTGTTGGTCCGCTGTACTTGCGCGCTAGCGCGCAAAACAGACAAGCGCGCTGGCCGCGGGCAACATCGGGACGGCGGTGAGCGGAGACTGGGACCCCCAAGGGGCCAGCCCGGCGCGTCCGCGAGACTTTGCTCGCCGCCTCGACCGACGCCGAGGTCGGCCAGCGGGTGGCGCGCCGTCGTCTGGCGAAGGAGCTGGTGGCGCCGTCGGGGTTCGGCGATGTCACAGGGTCGTGGGTGACGACCGTGGCCGGCGGGGCCCGCCCGTCACAGGACCGAGCGCTCGCCGAGGCTCGTGGGACGGTCGAGGCCATCCAGCGCCAGCTCCGCGATGCCAAGGCCGAGGTCGCCAGGCTGGGGCGTGAGGCGGATGAGGCCAGGGCCTGGGCTGAGGCGGCTCGCCGCCAGGTGGAGGAGGCGGTGCGCCGGGCTGATGATGCCCTCCGGCGCGCGCGTAACGCCGAGGCCGACCTTGCCCGCGCACGCGCGGCCGACCAGCGGCTCGCCCAGCGCCTCGACGCCGCTTGGCAGCGGCTGGAGGGCTGACCCGGAGTAGGGACTGGCGTTAGCTGGGGCTGCGGACGGGTGGTTGGGTGGGGAGGTGGTCGAAGGCGAGGACGGGGCGGTGAGTGTCGGGGTGGTGCCAGCGGTGGGCGCGGACGCCGAAGACCTCGGCGATCAAGTCGGCGGTGAG
>JBOGED010000204.1:0-2096 GCA_050743625.1 Egibacteraceae bacterium
GGGTCGGCTGCCGTGGCGTTCCTGCACGCGTGGAGAAGCAGGAGCACGCCGTTTCTCCGCAATCGGCCGGAGGCACGGCTGGCCGGCCGCCTTCTAAGGGGAAAACGCGCCTGAGCCCTAGGCGGCCTGCTGTTGGAGGGTGACGGTGTGTCCGAGGCGTTCGAGCTGGGCGATGAGGCGTCGGGTCGTGCGGGCGGGGTCGCGGCGCGTGTAGTAGTCGCCGCCGAGGTCGTTGTAGAGCTCTCCGGTGGAGAGCATGTGCCAGCAGGCGCAGATGATCGAGTGCTTGATGGCGCCGAGCGCGCGGCCGTGGCCGAGCTGCGGCTTCTTGCGTCGGTAGAGCGCTTGGAGGTAGCTGTCGTTGGTGCGCAGCGCGGCCATGGCGGCGTCCTTGAGCGCGAAGTTGAGGCTCTTGGAGCCCTTTCGGGTGCGTCCGGAGCGGCGTTTGCCGGCCGACTGGTCGTTGCCCGGGCACTGGCCGGCCCAGCTGGCCAGGTGTCCGGCCGAGGGGAACACGGTCATGTCGGTGCCGATCTCGGCGATGATCACCTCGGCGGTGCGCTGACCGACGCCGGGGATCGTGCACAACAGCTCAACGGCCTTCTCGAAAGGGTGCATCTGCTCCTGGATCGCCGCAGAGAGCTGCTCGATCTGCTCATCGAGGAAGTCCAGGTGCGCGAGGATCGCGCCGATCAGCAGCGCGTGCAGCGCCTCAAAACGGCCCTCCAGCGCCTCGCGCAGGGCGGGGATCTTCTTGCGCAGCTTGCCCCTGGCCAGCTCGGCGAGCAGCTCGGGGTCGGTCGTGCCCGCGACGAGCGCGTCGAGCATCGCGCGGCTGGACTTGCCCAGGATGTCGGTCGCGACGCAATCCAGCTTGATGCCTTGTCCTCCAAGGCCTTGTGCAGCCGCTGAGCCTCGCGCTTGCGCTCGGCGATCTGCGTGCGCCGGTAGCGCGTCAACAGCCGCAGATCGCGGATCGGCCTGGGCGGCACGAAACTCGCGCGCAAAAGGCCGGCCTCGGCCAGCCGGCACAGCCACACGGAGTCCGAGACGTCGGTCTTGCGACCGGGGACCTGCTTGACGTCGCGGGCGTTGACGAGCATCAACTCGAAATCGCTCTCGAGGATGTGCCAGATCGGCTTTCAGTAGTCGCCGGTGGCCTCCATCACGACATGCGTCACCGCGTGAGCCTTCAGCCAGTCGCCCAGCACCAGCAGCCCGCCGACCGTCGTGGCGAACTGCTCGACATGCTCGACACGCTCACCGTCGACGCCCGGCACGCGAACGCACGCCGTCACCTGCGCCTTGTGCACATCCATCGCGCCCTGACGCTGCACGATCACGTCCATCACGACCTCCCGCTCGACGACAACCGGACCGTCGCCCGCACGGGACCTCGGAAACAGACGAGTCTAAGGAGCGCGCTCATAGCGGCAGGCCCGGGATCCGGGCGAGGCCCCCACGTCAAACTGAACCACGGGCTCAAGGCACCAAGAAGAACACGACGTCAGCGAACGACCCCCGGATCATCCATCGTTTTCACCCGCCGCGGGCGGCCGGCGAAGCCGGCGAGGAAAACTGATGAGAGATGCCCGCGGCGCTGGACGACCTCGCAGCGGGTTGGCCTCCGGTCGCCCTTCCCATGTCGAGCCGCGGCCCCGCAACCCGGGTGCTCATTGCCCTTCCCGTTCGCCGAGCGGTACCCGCATGAGCGGAATCGCGACGCCCGGGTCCGATGCGCATTGTGCGCTCTTATGTTCGGATGGGTTGGGTTGGGGTGGTCTGGGCAGCGCCCTTCCCGCCGTCCCTGGGAGGGCGCCGTGCGCGGAGCACAAAGAGAGCGACGCCGATCAGCAGCCACAAGGCCGGGGCCACCGGCGCGCCGCCCGACCCGGGTCGTCGCCCGGCAGTGGCCGGACGTCCTCGACCGCGCTCCGCGGATCGACCCGTTCGCGAGTTATCGCGTGGCACGCAAAGCTTCTCGTCGCGCAGACTTCAAGCCGCGGGTTCGCCGGGCGCGGGCCACCCGAGACCTGCGGCGGCGGCGCGGACGGCCGCCAGGAGGGCCTGGACTGAGGGCCGCTTGGCGTCCGCGG
>JBOGED010000205.1:0-6250 GCA_050743625.1 Egibacteraceae bacterium
ACTTAGGGGAGCATGCTCTCCTAAGTCGGAGTTAGGGGTTCTTAGAACGTGTTTGAGAACGTCGGTGAGGTCCCACGGACTCGATTTCGCTGGCTCGCGGGCAAACTCGGCAGGCCACTTCGTCCAGCTCGCAACTTTCCTTCGCATGCGAAGGAAAGTTGCTGTTCAACTGCGTTGTCGGGCTCGCCAGACGGCAACTTTCCGTCGGATCCGGAGGAAAGTTGCCGTCGAGCACCGAAGGCCCAGGAACTCCGACCCTGAGCCACTTCTTAAACACGTTCTTAGAGATCCGCGTTCAGCAGCAGGGCGGCGGCTGAGGCGCCGGCGACGGCGGGGGGGTGCTGGGTGGTGGGTCGGCGAATGCTGACTGTGCCGGAAGCGCAAGTGCCCAAAACATGATCAAGAGCGCTATCAGCACGACTTTACGTGTGACTACACTGACCATTCGGGAGCCTCAAATCGTTGGTGTGTATTCAATTACACGTTTCATGGGTTGTTTTACCCGATGCTGCCATGTCTGACCTGCCCGATCCGCAGTTTCTGGGTTCCCGGGAGCAATCACGAACGTGGTGATTCGGTGAGGAAGGCTTGGCGTTCCTCGGGCGTGAGCTCGCGAGTCGCGCGTTCGTCGGCCAGTGAGATCATCTCGGCGATAGGACGACAAACCGAGCAGCTCCATACCCGTGTGGTGGAGTCGTAGCTGGAGCTTGCCAGCCATCTCCCGTCAGGGCTGAGCGCGACGCCGAATACCAGGTCGGCGTGACCACGAAACACGACCGGGGCACTGCCACCCGCAGCCTCCCATACTCGGACGGTGCTGTCCTCGCCACCACTGACCAGCCAGTGCCCGTCGGGGCTGAACGCGACGTCATACGCAGCCCCTTCGTGACCGATGAGCTGAACGGGGACCGCTCCGCGCTCCAACGCCCATAGCCGCAGGATGCCGTCCTGACCGGCGCTGGCCACCCGCTGCCCGTCGGGGCTGAACGTGACACTCCACATCGGGCCGCCGGTGCCGCGGAACACGAGGGGATCCGCCCCGGTTGCCAGATTCCATACCCGTACCGTGCCGTCCTGGCCGGCGCTGGCCACCCGCTGCCCGTCCGGGTGGAACGCAACTCGTTCCACCGGGCCATCATGGCCGTTGAGCACGAGGAAGTCCGCTCCAGTCGCGAGATTCCATACCCGTACGGTGCCGTCCCCGCCGGCGCTTGCGACTTGTTGCCCGTTAGGGCTGAACGCGACCGAGTTGACCGAGCCGCGGTGACCGCGGAGCACGAGGGGATCGGCCGTGGTCCCTGGCGTCCACACCCGTATGGCGCCGTCCTGCCCCGCGCTTGCGAGGCGTCGCCCATTGGGGCTGAACGCGACCCCGTAGACGTAACCCTCATGGCCGCGGAGGATGAGGGGCTCGGCTCCGCTCGCGGTGCCCGTTATCCCGTTCCAGATGCGTACGGTGCCGTCCTGCCCCGCGCTTGCGGCCTGTCGCCCGTCGGGGCTGAACGCCACACGGTAGACGCTGCCGAGGTGGCCGGAGAACACCTTGCCGCCGATGGCTTGAATATCCCATACCCGTACCCTGCCGTCGTCCGCGGGACTTCCCAGGCGCCGCCCGTCGGGGCTGAACGCGACGTCCCATACCGGACCTTTCTGCCCTCGGAGCACGAGAGGATCCCCTTGGCCGGAGGAGTCCCAGATATGCACTGTCCCGTCGTTGTTGGCGCTTGCCACCTGCCGACCGTCGGGGCTGAAGGCGACCTCCCACACGATGCCCTGATCGCCGCGAAGAACGGCGCTGGCGGCTCCGGTTGCCAGGTCCCAAAACCTGAGCGTGCCGTCGAAGCCGGCGCTCGCTACCCGCTGCCCGTCTGGGCTGAACGCGACGCCGTACACCGGGCCCTGGTGGCCGCGCAGGACGATCGGCTCGGCTCCGCCCACGAGGTCCCATATCCGGACCGTGCCGTCGGCAACGGTGGCGGCCAGCCGTGTCCCGTCCGGGCCGAACGCGACGCCGTAGACGGACCCGTCATGGCGCAGCACGACCGGCTCGCCTCCACCCGCCACACCCCACACCCGTACGGTGGTATCCTCACCCCCGGTGGCCACGCGCTGCCCGTCTGGGCTGAACGCGACAGCGTAGACAATGCCCTCATGCCCACGGAGCACGAGCGGGTCAGCACCGTCGACTAGGTCCCAGAGGCGCAGCGTCCCATCCTCACCAGTGCTCGCCAGCTGCCTGCCGTCAGGACGGATGGCAAGGCTCTTCATGGGACCTTCGTGGACCACGACCGGTCGGAGTTGGCCGGTAAGATCCCAGGTACGCAGGGAGCCGTCTTCCCCGATGCTGAAGAGCCGTTGCCCGTCTGGGCTGAACACGGCGTCGTTCGCGGGACCCTCGTGACCCTCGAACTCCCGGTAGGGCCGCAGGTTCAGTAGCGCCTGGCGAAGCGATGCTTCCGCCTCCGGCGTCGGGCTGATCTCGAGCGCTTCCTTTGCGAGCAGGACGCTGAGCTCCGGATCGAGCGCGAGCTGAGCCTGCGCGCGGGTCGCGACCTGGCGAGAGAACGCGGTGATCGCCACAGTGCGATTGACCGCGGCCCAGACGGCGAGGACGGTGATCACGGTGAGCACCGCGGTAAGGCTGAGCGCGGCCAGCCGTGCCCGCCTTCGCGCGGTGGCGCGCTTCCGTTCCTCGTGCCGTTCGCTTGCGGTGAGGAACTCTCGTTCCCGATGGTTGAGGTCCGCGGTCGGCCGATCGCGCCAGGCGGCGAGACGCCCTTCACCGTAGAGGAACCCGTCCGCGCGACCGTTGTCGTTCCATTCGATGGCTGCGTCGGTGAGGCGTCGCTGGGCTCGTAGAAGGTCGCGGTCCTCGTCGATCCAGCCACGCAGGCGCGGCCAACCGCGGATAAGCGCCTCGTGGCTGACGTCGACCACGGGCGTGCCACTGACCTCGTCACGGCTGGTCGTCAACAGCCGCGCGTTGGCCATGGCGCCGACCACCGCCTCCAGCTCCCCCTCCTCTCCGGGTGTGAGCAGCTCGCTGTACTCAGCCCGGCGACGCGTGTCCTCCGCTCCCTCGCTTGGCTGGATCAGCCGCAGCAGCACCCGACGAGCGACCTGCCGCTGACCAGGGGTAAAGGCCTGATAGATCGCATCGGCGCGCTGCGCCAACGCACGCTCCACCCCACCGCTGGCCACATAGGCCTCCAGCGTCAACGACGTCTTGCGGCGCCGCCGCCAGACCTCCAGCAGGACGTACTCGAGCAGCGGGAGCGTGCCCGGCCGGTCGGCGACATCAGCGAGGATGGTCTCGACCAATCCGGCATCCATCTCCAAACCCGCTCGCCGGGCCGGCTCCTCGATAACCTGGCGCAGCCCCTGCGAACCCAACGGGCTCACGAGGAACTGCCGATCAGCCATCAACTCCGCCAACTGCGGGTAGGCGGCGCAGTGATGGTAGAAGTCGGCTCGCATCGCCAGCAACACCACCGCACGACCGCCCGGGACGGTGGCCGCGTGGCACAGGTTGGCCACAAATATCGCCCGCGCGCCCTCGTCCGCGCACAGGGTGAAGGTCTCCTCGAACTGGTCCACCACCAGCAACAGGCGCTCCCCGTCGCCGCGCTCGGCGAACGCCAACGACACCGCCAGATCCACAGAGCGCTTGTCGGCTTCGAGCCGGTTGATCGTCTCCTGCATCGATTCGTCAGGCAGCAGCCGCCCCAACACCGCGGCCAAGATGCTCAACGGCCGAGACGTCGGAGTGACGATGCGCGGGGTCCACGAATCGCTGCCGACCACGGCGCCGCGTGCCAGCGCCGGCACCACCCCCGCACGGACCAGCGAGCTCTTCCCACAACCCGAAGGGCCCAACACCGCGAGAAACCGGCTATCCGCCAGCTTGCCTACCACCCGGGCGACGTCGTCATGCCGGCCGAAGAAGCGATCGGCGTCCTCGGGCTGGAAGGCATCCAATCCTAGATACGGTGCATCCTTCACCCCCGTCGCAAGCTCTGCCTGCGCGGAGGCCCCGTTCGGCGCCGCTAACTCCGCCGCGACCTCCCGCCAGCGCGCCTCCCACTCCGGCACGTCCCCGTCACACGCCTTCACGTAGGCAAGGGTTACGTCGAGCGTCGGGAAACGCTCACCACCGGCCGCCTCCGACAGCGCCGTCACCGAGTAGCACGCACGCTTGGCCAGCTGCCGATAGCTCGGACCACCCGCCCCCTGCCGCAGCTGCCGCAGCTCCACCGCGAACCGCTGCAGCGGACCTTCCTTTGGATCAATCGGACGCTCAGGTCGCCCCATGGCTCATCTCGTCGATCAGCGATTTCCCCTGCACAACGATGCTATCGAGCATTGCGGGCCTTTCACGGCGCATGGCCCCCCCGCCAGGGTTAACGCCGCGGCATCAGGCAATACTGGTGATACCGACGGCAGGCGTGAGTGAGGAAGCGAAAAAATGGGATTGCTCAAGGGAGCTCTTAAGACCGGCCTCGTGATGAAGGCGATCGAGGTCGCTCGTCGCGAGGCGAGCAAGCCAGAGAACCAGCGCAAGGCCAAGGAGCTCTTCGCGAAGGTGACCGACCGCGTCGGCACCAAGACTCGCCGCCTCTAGGGCGTCAGCCCGGATCGTCCTCTTAGGGGACTTTGATCCGCGAAGTCGTTGCGCGTGAGTCAAGTTTGGGAGTCATGTTGACGTCGTGTCCCCGGGCCGGCTGTGTGCTGGATCGCGGCGGCATTCCGCCGCGATCCAGCACAGAACAGCCGCCAACTCCACGCGCCACCGCCCCACCACCCACACCCTCGTCGGGCTGGGGCCAAAGCCCGGCTAGTCCTTGCGTCCCGTGAGCGCGAGTCGCGCGCCGATCCCGATCATGGCGAGGCCGCCCGCACCGCCGATGGCCTCCAGCCGGCGAGGCGATCGGCCCAGCCACGATCGGGCCGCGCTCGCGACGAGCGCCCAGACGCTGTCCGAGATCAGCGCGACCGCGAAGAACACCGCGCCGAGTAGCAGCATCTGGACTGGGACGTGCCCGGCCTGACGGTCGACGAATTGCGGGAGGATCGCGGTGAAGAAGACGATGTTCTTTGGGTTCGCGATGCCAACGACGAAGGCCTCTTGCAGGACACGGCGGGGCGTCTTTGCCTCGACGACCGCGTCGAGCGCGCCGGGAAGCGAGCGCCGGTGCCGGATCGCCTGGGCACCCAGGTACATGAGATAGACCGCTCCGACCAGCTTGATGGCGGTGAAGATAGCGACTGAGCGTTGCACCAGGGCGCCGATGCCGAACGCAACGGCGACGACCTGCATGTAGACACCCAAGGCGTTGCCGAACACCGTTGCCAAGCCGGCGGCCCGGCCCAACACCAGCGAGCGCGATATGACAAACAGCACACTCGGGCCTGGAGCCGCGATCACGGCGAGCGCGGTCAGGGTGAACGCGACGAGGTGTCCCGTGGACAGCACAACCCCACGATAGGCGCGCATCCCCATCTGCGCCCGCTCCCTGCCGGACGCCCGCGCGATCGCCGACGCCGCCGATGCCGTACCCCTTGCGCCTCGCTTACACATTTGTCGCCCGCCCGGGTCTGCGCGCTCGACGCGCCGGGCGAACGGGCGCAGCGCCGCCCTTGGTGCGCACCGTATCTCTGCGGCGGAGTGCAGGTTTCCTCCGGACCCGAAGGAAACCTGCACTCTACGGGCTTCACCCGCCAGGAGGCCTGCAGCAATCCTGGAGCATGCGGAGGAAAGACCGTGGTTGAGCGGCCGACGCAGGCTCCTGCTCGCACGGCGGCCAGGCCTGTGGTCTTGTCACCGGCGGCTGCCGCGGACGGATCCTGGAGCGCTCATCCAGCGCCGACTCCCGTCTGCGGCTCGCAGGCGTCCATATCACGCGGCCGTCCTCGACCGCTCCGTGGAACCGTACTCAGCTCGACCGTCTTGGAGCAGGTCGGTCAGCGTGTGCTAGGGCTCCTCTGTGGTTGAGATCTTTACAGTTGTGACAAGTTCACACGCTGTGACGGGCTTCACGCAACGTGAGCAAGACGCAAGTTGCGTGGGCGCAGCCCTCATTAGTGGCCCGTCGCCGAAATTCCTTTAACGCCGGACCGCACATCCCACGCCCGGGCCTCGCGGCGTTGCTCGTCGGTTACATATGCTCCCGATATGCGCCCTCCTCGGCACAAGCGAGGAGGGCGCAGATCGCACCCCGGACATTCAAAGGACTTCGCCGACGGACCACTA
>JBOGED010000206.1:0-6734 GCA_050743625.1 Egibacteraceae bacterium
ACGGGACACTTCGCAAAACACGCTCTTAGGGAGAGGTCGCCTCGCGGGCTTGTCGCATCAGCGCGACCATGGCGGGGCGCAGTTCCCGGGGCCCGTCCAACCGCGTGGGGAACGCGATCCGGATCCCGCGCCGCCCGGACTTCGCCTCGGCGATCACGTCGAAGCCGTAGCGATCGAGGCTGGTCATCACGGCGGACGACGCATCGGCCACGCCGCCAAACGCCCGACAACAGGCGACGAGGGCGTCGGCGTGGTCGGTGTTCATATGGTCGATGGCGCCGGGGGCGACTTCGCGGAGCGGGTCGGGGGCGGCGGCAGCGTAGCTCTCGACGTCGATCCAATCCATCCGACCGAACCCGCCGACCCACCGGACGGCGCGAGGCTCGAGGCGGTAGCAGGCGAAGTCACCGTAGTCGATGTAGCTTGCGTGGGGATGGCGCGCGCGGAACCGATCCCGCGCGCCGACTGCACCGGGAGACGCCAGCAGGTCGCCCACCAGCGATACGCGTCCCGCCGCCAGGGGATCCGCGCCGGCCGGCACGTCCTGAACCACCAGGACGCTGACCCGCGGGTCCGCGAGGGCGTACTGCGTGTGCGGCGCGAGGGTGCTCAGAAAGGTCAGTGGCCGGCCCTGGTCGTCGACCACGAGGTTGATCACCGAGGCGAACGGATGCCCCGTCGGCGACAGCGTCGCGAGCGTGGCGTGGAGCGCGCCCGCGACAATCGTCCGGGCACGCTCCGCTCCGCTTGGCTCAGGAGCCGCTGGAGGGGCGGGGGCTGTCCCCGATGTCCCCGTCAGTTGGTTGGGGATCTGATGCCCGCGACTCATCGAGCGCTTTCTGATTGCGCCGGGCGACGCCGACCAACTCCACGCGGGGCAGGTCCGGCAGTGGGAGACTCACCTTGCCGTGCGCTTGGTGCGCCGCGACGGCACGTCTGTGGTAGGTCTCGGCGGCTTCGAGGAACTCGTCCGTGTGGTAGGGCCGGCCGTCGATGAGCGGACCCTCCGTCCCCTCGATGACCGCCGCGACGTCCTCACCGGTGACAGTCTTGTTCGTCTCGAGCGCGTGCGCGACGGCGAGCACCTCACGGCGATTTTCGACCAGCAGCGCCTCAGCGCGGTCGAGCAACTCGGCGAGCTTCTCTTCGATCCGGGCGCCGAGCGTCGTCTCCTTGAGCAACTCTTGCTCGCGGCCATCCTCACCAGGCTTCCCGCCGCCACCGCCGGGAGTGCGGAAGAACCGGGTCGAGGCGTGCGAGGTGACCGTGGAGCCCATTCCCCAGTAGCCCTCCATTAAGGTGGCGACCATGGTGGCGGACTCGAGGTCCCCAGAGACACCAGAGGAGTTGTCACCCGAGAAGAACATCCGCTCTCCGGCCAATGACGCGAGGCTGACCATGATGTCGGCCTCGTACTCACTGCGCCAGCGGGTGAACTGGTCCTCAGGCGGGATCGACGCGACCATTCCGAGGTAGGTACCGCCCTTCTCGATGGTCGCGATGTCGATCGTGAGGTGGTGACGCACCCGATACGCGGCGACCGCATGGCAGGCCTCGTGGACGGCGACTGCGTGCCGCTCACGCTCGATGTACTCGACGTCCTCCGGTGGCCCGAGGGCCTTGAGATGCTTGGCCTTGACGATGTCACGCCAGGTGATGACCTCACGCCCGTCGCGAATCGCGTTAATCAGGGCTTCGTTGACCAGGTCCTTGATGCTGGCCCCGGTGGCGTACGGCGTGATCGTGGCGAGGCGGTCGACCTCCTCGGCGGTGAGCTCATGCGAAACCTTGTCAAGGTAGCCCTCGTATGTGCGGATCCGCCCTGCCTTCGACGGGTAGCCGACCTTGTAGATGCGGTCGATGCGACCGGGACGCAGCATGGCCTCGTCCAGGGCCTCCGGCAGGTTCGTCGCCATCATGACAAGGATGCGGTACTTCGGAGGTGGCTTCGGCCGCATGCCAAGGCTTCGCCGGACGATTCGGTTGAAGAACCCACGCGGCTTCTTAAGCCCGGATAGCTCAGTGAGCAAGGCGTTCAGCGTGCCCATCCCACCGCCACCCATCATCCCGCCCATCATGATCCGGTCGCGAAGAGTACCGCGTGGTTCGCCCTCGCTGGCCTGTTCCCCTTGGAACAGCATCTGTTGGGTGCGCTGGTCAAGGTAGGACATCCCGTTGCACGCGCGCGCGTTGTCCCAAGGGGCTGGGTTGGTACGGAACCCGCCTCCCGGCCCGCCCTGCGCAAGCGCTCCGCGACTGCCGAGCGAGTCGGCCTCGTCGAAGAACATGATCACGCCGCCATAGCGCAGCGCGAGCTTCCGCGCCTTGCGGAACAGCGACTTTACCTTGAGCACACCGACACCCATGAACATGTTGATGAAGGCGCCAGGGTCTACGAAGATGTACGGTTTGCCGGTTTCGCCAGCAACGGCCTCCGCCATCAGTGTCTTGCCCGTGCCGGGTGGTCCCCACAACAGGATGCCGCCGGGCACATAGCCTCCGCGTTGCTCGATCGCTTCGGGGTCCTCTAGGAACAGCAGGTTCTCTTTGATCTTCGCGAGCACGCTGTCCTGGCCCCACACGTCCGTAAACCGGGTCTTGATGTCGTCGGGGAAATAGGTCTCGGTACCACCACGGCTCAGGAACCAGAACAGGGCGCCGAACTGGAAGATCAGGAAGAACCCGGCGAGCGCGAACTGCAGCACGAGCGGCATCGCCTGGAACAACAGCCGCGGCGCCTGGAGCAACGCGGTGGCGATCGGGAAGTCCAGGAAGGCGGCGATGAGCAGGTCGAGAAGGAACAGATAGAACAGTACCTTGACGACGCGGCTGAGGCGGTACCGGGTCCAGTCGTTCATCTTTCCGGCGCGCCGGTTGAACAACCCGAAGAAACGGTTCCAGGCGCCGTAGTAGGCTGGCCAGTGCTCGGCGATCAGGTAGTGCAGCTGGCGTGTCGCCTCCAACACCGCCAGGACGATCACCCACACGCCCGTCCGGGCCGTCGTGCGGGCCGCTTCACTCAGCGGCATGATCTGGGTCTCTTGAACGGTGTTCAAGAACATGAACATCCAGACCACGCCGAGCAACAGCAGGAGCTTCACGCGGTCCCACAACATGAGCGGCTTCCGGGTCCGCCGCTCATCCTCGCGCTCCCTCGACTCGTACTCCTTCGGGGGGACCGGACCTTGGTCGGGTGCGGGCCAGGCGAGGCCCGGCTTGTCGCTCATACGTTGGGCTCCTTGATCGTCCACGACTCGGCGATCTGGTCGATCTGTGAGGTGTGGGCTCTAAAGCATTCGACGGTGCATCCGACGGCCAAGAGGTACACGGTCCTGGTCTCGGCGTCGACGTAGGCGCTTTGGTCGTAGGTAAACACCCCGTCGACCAACGCGACGTTGAAGCGAAGCCTCATGCCGCGCAGACCTTCGGGCGTTGTCAAGTCCTCTTGGAGAAGCTCGATGCGTCCGGGGTCTGTCTGCAAGATGTCGTCGATCGATACGAACTCGTTCCGCAACGAGGCCAAAGAGAAGGAGTCCCGCTCCTCCTCCCCCAGCTGGCGCACCCGCATTACCCCGACAGGGAAATCGTTCGGCTGAGCGAAGAGGTGCTCGAGCGTCGGCTCAGGGTCGGCGTCAAACGCGACCGCCCACATCTGCTGACGCATGATGTCGCGCGCACCAGGCGGGAGGTTCGAAGACTGGTGTTCCAGCACCTCCTCGGCGTCAAAGAGATGCCAATCACTCGGAAACTTGACATACGCGCCTTCCTGGCTGTTGTGCACGTACGTAAATCCAGAGGGCTGGCAAGCCGTCAGGAGCAAGCCGGCGAGCGCTACTATCGCGGTCCGAACCTTCGTCGTCATTCCATCGATCCCGTCAGCTACGGATCCTGCAAGGGATGGTAGCCCGTCCAGACGGCCAGGCAGGGATCTCGCCGTGATCCGTCAGGCTTACATGCAGGATTTTCCGTGCGTAACCTGCCCCGGCGGGAGGTGAACACGCCATTCCGGACACCGCAGAGATCGCCCCGGTCATGCCGCGACCGAGGCGGTCCAGCAATCTGACCAGGACCAGAGAGTGGGTGCGCCTACGCACCCGGTCCGCCGACGAGCGCCAGCTCGACGCGTTGCGGACGACGTTCTCAGGACAGCTGTACCGGCGGGCGAAAGCCGCCCGCGATGCCGGGACGTCGCTCGGGACGTGGGGGGAGGCCGCGGACTCCCTGCTCTCAGAGGCCGAGGTCGCGCTGCGGCGCTACGACTTCGAGACCTCGTGGGCTTGCTACCGGGAAGCCCGTCGGATGGAGATCTTCGCCTACACCCCAGACGAGCTGAACGCCGAAAGGACGGCGCTCCACGCTGAGGCGTCGCGCCCTGGGCAGGAAACATCGTGGCGAAACGCGGCCATCACGAGGCTGCTCGCCGCACCCGACGAGTCCTTCGCCTCCGGCCTGGCAAGACTGATCACCGACAGCGCGGTCGCGGACAAGGTCGAGGCCCTGCTCGCGGGCGCGGGCGGAGGCGAGGGACCCGGAGCCCAGACCCTCGAGCACATCGCGGGATTACTCGAAGACGCGGGTGTCGCGCGCCCTGCCGAAACCGCTCGCGCGATCGGCGGATTGGCCCTCCAACGTGAGCAGGCGATACGCACCGCGGTGTATGCCGCTGCCGCGCTGCGGGACGAGGAAGGCACTCGCGAGACGCATGGCCTCATGCGGCTCCGGCGCCAACTCCTCGTGCTTGGCGTGATGCTGGTCTGCATCCTCATCTCGCTCCTGCTGCTCGCCACCATGGTCCCGATCGCGCTGCAAGGTCGTCCCTCGGCAGCGGGCAACACGCTCTGGCTTTACGTCGCGCTCTTCGGAGCGCTAGGCGGAGGCTTGAGCGCCTTTCGAGCGCTGACCGGCCGCGTGAGCCGTCATCGCGCTCCCAAACATCTGCTCTCGAGTCTCCTCACGATGGTCCGACCCCTGCTCGGCGTGATCCCCGCGCTCGCCGCCTATGTGACGCTCGAAGCGGGGATTCTCGGGTTCAAGCCAGCGAGTACCGCCGCCGTATTGGCTACGGCGTTCGTCGCGGGATTGGCTGAACGGCTGATTGTCCGCGTCGTGGAGCCGTTAGGCCTTCCTATTGAGGTCGAAAATGGGCACGACTCCACCTGTCAGGACGGTCATGCGAGTGACCAGGTGGCCAACGGCTTGAGATGATCGATCTGATCGATCTGATCCACCTCGATGTTGACCGAATCCGACGGCTTCTCTTGAGCGTCTTGTTCCCGAACGAGCCAAGGCGTCCCCCAAACGGGGGGTTGTTTGATGGCCATAGGGGGAGACCAGTCCATGCTAATGAAGGGAGAGAAGGGACAAGATTCACAAGCGTGGCCGATGAGCTCTGACACTGACGCCTGCGGCGACCCCGAGCCGGCGCGCGGGGTCGCCGCAGGGTGTAGGCCGGCATGGCTGGCGGGATCTGCCCTCGCGATGACGACGCTGGCCTTTTGGGTCGGGTTGCCGTTGCTCGCCACCTTCGGTCCCTCACCGGCCTCCCTGTGGGAACAGATCGACCCTCGGGTACGCGCCGCCGCAGTCTTCGGGCTGATCTTCGGCCTCGTCTATGGCGTGCTCCGTGTGATCAGCGCGGTCACGGACCTCAGCGAATACCGCGACCGGTAACTGGCATTGCCTGTCTGTCATGTTTTGAGTGGTCGTGTATCCTTAGGAGTCATTTCTCCACGTTGACCGCGAAAGGCGCAGTCCATGGCGTGCCGCATTCTCCGTGGTGGAGGCAAATTCGGTCTCATCTTCCTCTTGTCCGCCGTGCTTATGCTGGGGGGACTACCCGCCCAAGCAACGCCTCAACGGCCGGACTCGATGGCCGCGTTGGGCGATTCCATCACCCGAGCGTTCAACGCATGCGGCTTCTACGTCGACTGCCCCGCGGTCTCGTGGTCCACGGGGTTCAGTGGCCTCGTTGAGAGCCATTACCTGCGCATCCTCCAGCGCAACCCGGACATTGAGGGCCGCGCCTTCAACGACGCTCGGTCCGGTGCGACTGTGGCGGATTTAGACCGCCAGGCGCAGCTCGCGGTGGGACAGCAGGTCGACTACGTCACGATCCTGATCGGGGCCAACGATGCCTGCGCTCCCACCGAAGACGGCATGACCCCGGTCAGCGAGTTCGAAGATCAATTGCGCACCGGCATGGCGACCTTGCGGACCGGTCTCCCCGAAGCCACGCTTCTGGTAGTCAGTATCCCCGACATCAAGCGCCTCTGGAAGATTGGCAAAGACAACGCCGATGCTCGTGCCGTTTGGACGGCCGGCCGCATCTGCCAGTCCATGCTGGCCAATCCTCAGTCCGAGGCCGAGGAAGATGCGGCGCGACGCGACCGCGTCCAGCAGAGGGTCATCGACTACAACGACGTGCTACAGCGTATCTGCGACGACACTCCGCATTGCAGGTTCGACGGCAACGCCGTGTTCAACTATGACTTCGAGCTGCAACACGTCAGCGTATGGGACTACTTCCACCCCAACCTCAGTGGACAGCGGATTCTCGCCGAGCTGACCTATCGCGACCGCTTTAGATAGGTAGAGGGTGTGTCGACCGCGGTTCCCCCGGAGCCGAGCAGCGGTCGTGTCTCGGCGGTCGGGGGGGGGGGTGGCTGGGGAGGGGGCCGGGCGGGGGGGCCGCGGGCAGGGGGGGGGGGGGGGGGGGGGTGCCGCGGGGGGGGGGG
>JBOGED010000207.1:0-1618 GCA_050743625.1 Egibacteraceae bacterium
GCTCCATACCCTCGATCTGTCCCCTCCGACTCGATAGATCGCCAGTGACGGCGCCCGTGAACTCATCCGGCACCACCACTTCAACCCTCATCAGGGGCTCCATGATAACCGGACCGGCTTTCGGCACAGCCTCCTTGAGCGCCAGCGAGCCGGCGATCTTGAAAGCCATCTCCGATGAGTCCACCTCGTGGTAAGAGCCATCTACCAGACGCGCTTTCACGTCTACCATCGGGTAGCCCGCGATCACGCCGCCCTCTAGAGCTTCCTGGATCCCCTTCTCGACGGCCGGGATATACTCACGCGGGATCGTGCCGCCGACGATCGCATTCTCGAAAACGAATCCCTGACCCAGCTCCGCCGGGCTGAACTCGACGACGCAATCGCCATACTGGCCACGGCCGCCGGTCTGCCTCTTGAAGAGACCACGAGCGGTGACGGGACGGGTAATCGTCTCGCGGTACGCGACCTGCGGACGACCCACCTGCGCGCTGACTTTGAACTCGCGCATCAGGCGATCCACGATGACCTCGAGATGAAGCTCGCCCATGCCCGAGATTTCGGTCTGACCGCTATCCGGGTTGACCTCGACGCGGAACGTTGGATCCTCTTCCGCCAGCCGCCGCAACCCTTCACCCATCTTGTCCTGGTCCGCCTTGGAGTTTGGCTCGATGGCGACGCGGATGACGGGCTCGGGGAAGCTGATCTTCTCTAGCACGACCGGATTATCCGGATCGGAGAGCGTATCACCTGTGAAGGTGTTTTTCGGTCCGAGAATCGCCCCGATGTCGCCGGCGCGGATCTCCTCGATGTCCTCACGGGAGTTAGCGTGCATGCGGACCATGCGGCCGATGCGCTCCCGTTTGCCCTGCGTGGTATTCATAACCGTCTCGCCACTGTTGAGCGATCCGGAATAGACCCGCACAAAGGCCAGACGACCGACGTATGGATCAACGGCAATTTTGAAGGCTAGCGCAGCGAGCGGTTCGTCGGTGCTCGGCGCACGAAGTACGATCTCCTCCGGATCATCCGGCCGCGTCGCCTTGACGGGCGGCACATCAACCGGCGAGGGCAGGAAATCAACGATCGCATCGAGGACACGCTGTACGCCCCGGTTACGGAGCGACGCACCACAGAGCACTGGGACTACTTGGCCGGCCAGTGTCGCCTGCCGCAGGGCAGCACGCAACTCGTCTGCGGTGATCTCCTCTCCTTCTAGGAACTTGAGGGTCAGCTCGTCGTCCGTTTCGGCGATCTTCTCGATCATCGCCTCACGCGCGGTCTCGACCTCCTCGACCAGATCGGCTGGAATCGCCGTCTTCTCGCTGCGGGTACCGAGATCATCGGTATAAATAATCGCGCTGTTGTCGATCAGATCAACGATACCCCGGAAGGTAGCTTCTCGACCAATCGGCAATTGAATAGGCACTGGGTTCGCGTTCAGACGATCAATAATCATCTGCATCGTGCGTTCGAAGTTCGCACCTGTGCGATCCATCTTGTTCACGAAACAGATACGCGGCACGTTGTAGCGATCTGCCTGCCGCCACACTGTCTCCGACTGTGGTTCCACACCGGCCACCGCATCGAAGACCACCACGCCACCGTCCAGCACACGTAG
>JBOGED010000208.1:0-8537 GCA_050743625.1 Egibacteraceae bacterium
CGGCGCCGCACCCAACCCTGGGTGCCGCATTTTCTGATCGAGGGCACCGTCCCCCCACGACAGCAGGTGAGTGATGACCCGTCACACCGACGAGGCGAAGGTCATGGACTTCGAGACCATCCGGTCCCACTGGGACGGCGCCGCGGCTCGCTACGACAGCGACCTTCCCACCCGCCACACGGTCACGCCCGGGCTCACCGCGGCGTCTCGGCGGGCCTGGGAGTTGCAGGTGCGCCGCCTGGTCGGCCCCCCGCCAGCCCACGTCCTCGACGTCGGCACCGGAACCGGGCTGCTGGCGCTGATGCTGGCCTCCCTTAGCTACCGCGTCACCGCCGTCGATGCCGCTGCGGCGATGGTCGAGACCACGGCCCGCAAGGCCGCCGCGGCGGGCCTTACCGTCGAGGTGCATGAGGCACGCGCCGAGCGGCTGCCGTTCGGTGACGGTGTGTTCGACGCCGTCATCAACCGGATCGTGTTCTGGATGATGCTCGACCCGGAGGCAACCGTGCGCGAATGGCGTCGCTGCACCCGAGCGGGCGGGCGGATCACGGTCATCGACTGCCAGCACGGAGACATCGGGCTCGACCGGATCGACCGCGCCCGGCGATGGCTGTGCGGCCTGCTCAACGGACGCCCGGCCGTTGGGTCCCTCTTCCACGTGCAGCAGATGGCGCAGCTGCCGCTGTGGGGTAGCGACATCACCCGCTCGTACCCGAACGTGTTCAGCCGCGCCGGGCTGATCGACATCCGCGTCGAGGAGCTCGCCGGGATCAGGCACTTCGAACGCCACGAGCGGGCGCAGCGGTACCGCCTCGGTCCAGCCCGGCCGCTGTACCTGATCGAGGGCACCGTTCCGGCGGGTCCATGACCACCGGGGCCTGGCGCCGACCGCGGTTGGCTGCGGACGGCATCTGGCGCGACCGCTCGTTTCTCCTGCTGTTCGGTGGCTACACCGTCTCTGCCGCCGGGACGGCTATCACCCGGGTCGTCCTGCCCATTCTGGTGTTCCAGCTCACTGGCTCCGCCCTGCAGACCTCGACCCTGCTGATCCTGCAGCTGGTGCCAAACATGACGGTGGGACTGTTGGCCGGCGCGGTCGCGGACCGGGTCAACCGTCGCGTCCTGATGGTCGGCGCCGACCTGGTCAACGCCGCCGCGCTTGCCGCGATCCCGGTGCTGTCGGCGGCCGGCTCGCTGACCGTAGCCATGATCTATACGGTGGCGCTCGTCTCCGCGACGGCCTACTGCTTCGGCAACGCCGCCGAGATGGGCGCCCTGCCGGCCATCGTCGGCAAGAGCCGATTGCTGACCGCGAGCAGCGCCATGACCGCCTCCTACGAGATCATGTTCGTGGTGGCCTCCGCGCTGGGTGGGGTGCTGGCCACGACCATCGGCGCGGCCCCGGCGATCTGGGTCGACGTCGCCACCTACCTCGCCTCGGCGCTGGCACTCGCCAGGATCCCCCGCGCGTTTCGCACCGGCGCGACCTCGCCCACGGACGGCCCTTTGGTCCGCGGCCTGGTCCGCGACATCGCCGAGGGCATGCGTTTCGTGTGGCGCCACCAGTTGATCCGCACACTCACCGTCATCGGGTTCGGCAACAGCTTCACCGCCGGAGCGGTACTCGGGCTCCTCGTCGTGTACGCCGCCCGCCAGCTCGGCCTCCCCGACGACGACGCCCGTATTGGCGTGCTGTTCTCGGCCGGGTGGGCCGGCGCGCTGGCCGGGGCCATCCTGCTGCCGCGGCTGGCCCGGCCGCTCGGCGCCGCCCGGCTCAGTCTCGTCGCGGTGAGCGTGAATGTGCCGCTGGTATGCGCGTTGGCGGTCAGCGGCGAGTTCCTCGCGAGCCTCGTCGTCTTGTTCGCCTGGCAGGTCACCTGGCTGGTCGCGATCAGCAATGGCCGGGTGATCCGCCAGCGTCTGACCCCCGACCGGCTGCAGAGCCGGGTGCACACCGTGGTGCTGATCTTCGCCTGGGGCGGCCAACCGTTCGGCGCGGCGCTGGGCGGGTTACTCGCCGACGCACGTGATGTCCGCACAGCTCTGCTCGCCGCCACCGCCGGGGTCGCCATGAGCGCGACCGTCGGATGGCTCTCCCCGCTGCGGCAGATCACCGACGACCAGATCCAGGCGCTCGCCGACGCCGCGGACCGCGAGGTCGTCACCGCACCGAGCACCCGAACCGCAGAGGAGGTTTGATGAATCCAGAGCCCTGCCGTCGGCGATCGACGAGGCGACCCACGCCCGGCTGGCGAGGCAGTGTAGGCGCTCCTACCAGTTGCGGTGTTCGGGCGAACCCGGCCCCCGCTTTGTATGACGTGCACTGGAACTGCACCGCCACCCGCATCTGGCAGACACGCCCCTCGACGAGATCCGCGACCAGGCAGAGGCCGCGAACGGCGAGCCGCGACCGCCGCGTCTTCCGCACCGACTACGTGGCGGCCACCGCCGGTTGGCGGGTCGCGCAGCATCTCGAGGACCTCGCGCGTGCGCTGCACCCCGTGTTTGGGCCGTGACCGCCGCCGCACCCAACCCCTGGGTCCCCACCTCCTTCATCGAAGGCGACGCGACCCGCTCAACTGCAGGATTCCTCCGGATATGGAGGAATCCTGCAGGTTAAATCGGCGAGGCCGATCGAACGACGCAGCTATCCTCCGGATATGGAGGAAAGCTGCCGGTGTGCCTTCGTCGAGCGCTCGGCTCACACGCTTGCCATCGACGAGGCCCAACTCGAGCCGCGGTTGTTCCGCGCGATCAAAGCCTCTGTCGACAGGGACCGGCGACCAGGGCGGTTCCTGCTGACCGGCTCGTCGCGCTTGCTGGCCGCGCCGGACATGGCCGACGCCCGGTCGGCAGGTTCGAGATCCTTGAGCTCTGGCCCTTCGCCGAACGAGAGCTCGCCTCCCCCACCGGGCCATCCTTCATCGACATGGCGTTCGACCAGCCAACAGCCTTACTGCGCAGCAGGACGATGACACGTGGAGACCTTATCGAACGCGCACTGCGGGGAGGCTTTCCCGAAGCCGTCAAGCGCCAGCCAGCGCGACGGGGAGCATGGTTCGGCAGCTACGTCCGGACGTTGGGGCCTCTCGTCGAGACATTCGTGGCCACCGAGCTCCTGCGCCAGCTCAGCTGGTCGACCAACCGAGCGACACTGTTTCACTTCCGCGACCGCAGTGGCATCGAGGTCGACCTTGTACTCGAGCCTCCCGACGGGCGCGTCGTCGGCATCGAGGTCAAGGCCACCAGTACATCGCGGATCGACCACCTCAGGGGGTTGCGCTTCCTCGCCGACAGGCTCCGTGACCGCTTCACCTACGGCTACCTGCTCACCACCGCCCCGGAAGCCACCCCCTTCGGCAACAAGCTCGCCGCGCTCCCCATCAGCGCTCTCTGGGACATCTGAGCCTAGAGATCACCGCCGACCGCCGCCGGGACCGTGCCCTCTAGGAGGTACAGCGGTTGCCTGGGCCAGATCCGGCCCTGCCAGGAGGTGCGGCGGCGTTCGAGGGCGGCGAGACCCACGAGCTCCTCGACCAAGACCCGGGTCAGCCCCGCCCGGACGAAGACGTTGCGGTACGCCTGGCGGGTCTCGGTGTTCCACAACGGGAGCTGCGCGACCTGCTCCGCTCCTCCGAGGAACCCGCTGGGATGGCCACATAAGCGCCCCAGTTGCATGGCAGGCAGCCTAACGCGCCTTGCCCAGCGGACCGAGAGATGATTCGCGTGCACGTTGTGGAGCGCGACGATCCGGCCGCCGGGACGGACGCAGCAGTGCCACTCGCGGACGCTGGCCTCCGGTTCGAGCGCGACCCCGTGACCAACCGGCTCAAGACCGCGTCGAAGGCCTGGTCCTCGAACACGAGGTCGCTGGCGAGCGCCTCGTGGAGCGTGACGCGCAAGCCGGCGTGGTCTGCCTTGGCCCGGGCGACCGCAAGCCTCCCTGGGGAGGCGTCGACGCCGGTGACCTCGTAGCTGAGCAGTGGCATAGGCGAGCGTCGGTGCTTCGACAGCGTCAGCGGTGGCGTACAGCCAGTTGAGCGCTGCCAGCACCAGGCTCGCCAACGCCGCGAGCGCGGCGAGGCGCTGGCGCAGGGTCATGGCGTCAGCACGCGGCGACCGGCTGCGGCACGCGCCTGGGCGCTCATCGGCCTCGGGGACCGTTGTGGACAGTCGTCATAGGATGCGGCGTTCGTCATGCGTTCGACCGCCTTGGGTTCGTCCCGGATCACCCGGGGTGACTTGCCTGCCAAAGGGGTGGTGGGGAAGGCGGCGAGAGTTCCCTGCCGTGCATCGGATCGATGCCAGCGTGGTTGTGTGCGAGACGTACCGAGTGCCACGCCGAAGCGACGGCGAGGGCCGTCGTTCGCCCGGCCCTCGCCGTCCGGGGGAAGTTCCGAGCAGATTGGTGGGTCTGTACCCTGGCCCGTGTCAGGGTGCCTTGGACCGGCCGCGACGCGCCAGCCACCGCACGACCCCGGCGATGACGGCGAGGATCGCCGCGGCGAGAACTACGAACGGCCAGGGGCTGCCAGTGGCCGAGGGTTCGGGGGCGGCCGGCTGGACGAGTTCAGGCTCTGCGGTCCCGGCTGTTCCTCGGCGGGTGACGGAGCCGGTTCGGCGGTTACCGCGGGCTCCGGGGGAGCCGGTGTCGCCGCCGCCGGAGGCGAGGCCAACGGCCCGGCGTACGTGAAGCTGAACTGCCCCTCCACCGGGTCGCGGTCCACCGAGACCACCCGCCACGTCACCGTGTAGACACCGGTTTGGGCCAACGGCGGCAGGGATTGCACGAACCGCTGCCCCTCGCTCGGCAGCGGCTCCAGCGACAGCGGCTGACCATCGGGGCCGCTGACCGCCAACTCGGGCAGACCGACGAGCTGGTTGAACTCGAGGATCACCGCGCTCACCGGCTCAGCGACCGTCGCCCCATCGGCCGGGGCGGTCCCGAGCAGCCTCGCGTGCGCGGCTGCGGGCGCGGCGAACGCAAGCGAGAGCACCATCGCGGTCACGCAAGTCAGGAATACACGCACCCGAGAGAAGTGCGCGCGGCACGCCGAAAAGTTCCCGAGCATCAGAGGGCAGGCGGGTGCCGCGCTCGGGTTTGGGTGGCGGTAAGCGTCGCGGCTAGCCTTCCGCGCCGATGAGCGACGTGAACACGACCTATCGCTGTCGCGCTTGCGGGCAGCTCCTGCCATTCGACGACAGCGGCTGCGTGCCCGAGGCGTGCCAGCGCCGCTGCCAGGGACGATGCGACTGGGATCTGGTCGGCCCGACGACCCGGGTCCTGATCGCCGCCGCCGCGGATGAGGGGCCTGTCGGGGATGAGGGGCCTGTCGGGCCCGACGGCCTTCCCCGGGGCGCCCACATCGCCGTCCCGTGACGTAGGTCAGGCTGTGTTGGACGGTCAGGCGAGCACCGCTGCTCGGGCCCGCCGCCCGCCTTGACTCGCCGGCCGCCGTCACCGGTCACTGGGTTCCTCCACGGCCTGGAGCTGGGCCACGAGCCGAGCTCGGGAGCGGAACACCCGGGACCGGATCGTGCCCACCCTGCAGCCGGCGACCTTGGCCGCCTGGTCGTAGGGCAGACCCAACAGCTGGGTGAGGGTGAAGGCTTGCCGCATGGTCGGGGGCAGCCCGTCGATGAGCAGCGCCAGGTCGACCGCTCCCGTCACGCAAGGGACCCAGACGTGGGATCGGGGCGCTTGAGCGACCGTATCCCAGTAGCGGCGCTCTAGGCGCAAGACCTCGGTCACGTACGACGGGCGATCACGAGGAGATACACGCGGATCGGGCCGTCGCCCCGCCAACGACCGATCGCGCTCACGGCGCGGAGGAACGTCTCTTGGACGGCCTCAAACGCCAGCTCCCGGTCACCGGTCAGCGCGTGGCAGTAGCGCCAGACGTCGTCCTGCAGCGTCGCGCACAGCATCTCGAAGGCGCGCCTGTCCCCGCGCGCCGCTTGGCGCGCGACCGCCTCGATGTCGCCCAGCATGCACTGCCGCTCCCGTCTTGCCACCACAGGAGTGCCGCCAGAGCATGGACAAGTTCCGGAACTTTTTCGCGGCTTTGTGCCACCCCTGTCACGAATCGACGTGGCGGACCGGCACCGGTCCGCGGGTTTCGTGACGTGAGCGGAGAGGGCGAGCAGGTGGCGAGGTTCAAAGCGTCTTGCCAGACCTGTGGTGAGGTCGCGGTGAGGGCCCGCGAGGTCGCGGTTGCCGTCGGGGACGAGGACTTGCCGGGGTTCTACGAGTTCAGCTGCCCGCACTGCCTCGCACAGGTGCGGCTGGCGGCGCCCGCGCGGGTTCTCGAGCTGCTCGCCCTGTCGGGCGCCGCGCTGCGCCCTCGCGCGCCCGCACCGTCAGCGTCGGCGTTGACCCCCGACGACCTGCTGGAGTTCCACGAGCTGCTGGCATCCGAGGACTGGTGGCCCCGCTTGGTCGAAACGTTCAGCGCTCCGGGGACCTAGCCTCCCCGGGCGCTGAACACCACCGGTACCGGTACAACGGCCTATGCGGCGATGGTCTCCAGCAGCGCGCTGCAGGCCTGCGCGCAGGTGCGCGCGCTGTCAGAGTGGATACGGCAGTGGCCGTGCTGGTCCGCGTGCGCGCCGCACTCGCGGGCGCTGCGCTCGCAGGCGGCGATGCAGGCCTGCAGCGTGGACCGCAACACCTGCTCGTCCTGGGCGGCCGTGCGGGTCAGGACCCTCTGCGCGGCTTGGCACAGGTCGGCGTTGTCCAACGCGGCGTGCACCTCGCTGGTCATCTGGCCCTCGGCCACCATCGCCAGCGCGCAGGCGGTCGCGGCGCGCTCGCATTCGAACAGCGCGTCGATAGCTCGGGCCGTCTCCTCAAGACCGACCGTCGGTTCCGGAATGGTCGCAAGCACGTCATGAGCGCTTGTCATACGCTCTCCTTTCGCCGGTTGGGCGTGCGTACCCCACCCGTACCCCGGCCCGCGGACCTCATCCCTGTGGTAGCGGCAGCACGTCGGCGTTCGCCAGCAGATCTGGGCGGGCTGCGAGGACAGCGCCGAGGAAGACCGCGGTAAGTGCGGCCTCAGCGACGCCGACGAGCGCCTGCACGCCGATCATGACCGCGAACACTCCCGCCGTCGCGCCGGCGAAGGGACCACCGAACGTGACGATCGCCGCGACGGTCCCGCCGGCCAGGATCGCGCTGACCCAGCCTGCGATCGCGCTCGCGGCGAGCACTCCGCGGCGCGTGCGGGGCAGCAGCCGCGCCAGGATGCGGAACAGGTAGGTGGCGCCGACGGTCGCCAACACCGCCCACCAGAGGTTGGCACCGAGCGTGGTGACCCCGCCACCGCCCATCCCGGTGAACAGCAGGACCACGACGCTGACCACCAGCGCTCCTGGCCAGGCGCCGAGCACGATCCCGGCCAGCGCCGCACCGAGCACGTGCACGCTGGTGCCGAGACCGACCGGCACGCTGATCAGCTGAACGAGGAACACGATCGCGGCGGTCACTCCGACCAGCGGGATCTGTCGCTCGTGCCACCGCCGCTTCGACACCGACACGGCATAGCTCACCAAGCCCACCGACAACGCGCCTGTCCCCAGCGCCACCGGGCCGTACACCATCCCGTCCGGTATGTGCATGCCCGCTCCCCTCGCCGCCCAGAGGCCACAAAGTTCCGGCGCTCATCGTAGGTGGTCGTGACGGATCCGCGGGGTGCGGACCGCTCACCGTGCGGTTCCCAGGCTTGTGGGAACTTTTCGGGGCCCGTGGCGCACTCTTCTCTGCGGTGACCGTGCCGTGACCGCATAAGGAGGGGGAGGTCGAGGTGATGCGACGGCGGTTCGTTGGCGCGATGCTGACGGGAGTTGTCCTGGTGGCGCTGGCGGCGCCTGCCTGGGCGCACGCGGAGTTGACGGTGGCCTCGGTTCCGGCCGACACCGTGCAGTCCCTGCAGCTGCATGTGCCAGAGGAGCTCCAGGGCGATCGGACCGACACGGTCGAGATCCAGGTGCCGGCCGGGTTCCGCGACGCCACCTGCGGGGAGAAGGCGGGCTGGTCCTGCACGGTCGACGCCTCGGCGGCTCAGCCCGTCGTGACGTTCACGCGGGTCGACCCGTCGGTCCAGGCCGATGCGTTGTACCCGTTCACCGTGCACACCCCCGCGGAGCCTGGCACGTTCACGCTGCCGACCGTGCAGTCCTACGCGAGCGGCACGGCGGTGCAGTGGATCGGTGCGGAGGGCAGCGAGGAGCCCGCACCAGTGCTGGTGACCACCGCGGGCGGCGCGGTCGTGCCCGCCGCCGAGGGCGAAGAGGAGCACCACGACGAAGGCCATGACGAGGATCACGGCGAGATGCCGGTCGGCGGCGCCCAGACGGGCGCGGGTGGAGCGGCCACGAGCGGCATAGGTGTTATGGGCATCACCGCCACGCTGTTGGGCATCGGCTGCGCGGCACTGCTCGGCGGCCTGGTCGCCCTGCCGCGGCGGCGCCGAGGCTGAGCTTCGGATGGACCCCGATGCGTCGACAGCATCGAGGCCCTCCTCCCCAGCTCCTGC
>JBOGED010000209.1:0-5964 GCA_050743625.1 Egibacteraceae bacterium
GCATTACCCTTTCCTCATGCCAGTGCTTGTGACAGGAGCCGAGACCGCGGTGGGCCGCACGGTGGCAACCCAGCTTGCCCGGCGTGGTGGTGAGGTACGGGTGTTCCTCGATCTGGAGCGGGCCGGCGCCGCGGACCCCGCGCCGTTCCATGCGTTGGGTTGCAAGGTGGCTCGTGGCGCGCTGGACGACGAGGGTCATCTCGAAAGCGCCCTTGAACAGGTGCATACGGTCATGCACCTCGCATCCTCTCCCTTGCAGGATCCAGAGCGGATGCTCGACGCCGCCGCTACCGTGCTCTCCGCCGCGATCGGGGCGGGATGCCGCCGGGTGATCTGGCTTTCCCAGCTGGGCGCCGAGGCTCCTGAGGGCAATGACTACCTCGCCGCCTGCGCCGAGGCGGAGGACCTGCTTACCGACGCGCCGCTCGAGTCGGTCGTGTTCCGTCCCTCTCTGACGTACGGGCCGGACGACGACCTGACGGCCGCGCTGGCCGGTAGTACGGCGAACGACGGATCGAGGCCCGGTCGCCATGCTCCCCTCTACGCCGGCGACCTCGCCGAGGCTGTCGCCGCCGTCGACCGTGAGCGGGTCATGGCCGGTCCCGCTGACCTCCACGTCATCGTCCCGATCGCGGGGCCCGATCTCCTTCGGCTCGCCGACGTGATCCAAGGCCTACGCGACAATGCTCCAGTGGTGTGCCGAAGCCAGCCCCTTCCCGGGCATGTAACGGACCTCCTGGCACGCGATCTGCTGCCGCCCGCTGGCGCGATCGGCGCCTATGGCACGTCGTTCTCCGAAGGCACCCGCCTGCTCGCGGCGGCATGGGCATCGTGAGCGTCGCCGCTCGATGGGTCAGCGGGTCGGCGAGTGCCGCCCTGTTCGACGTGGTGACCGCGCGTCCGGCCGAGGCTCGGGTGCTCGTGGCGGGGGCTGCGGCGGTGTACCTCCAAGTCGGGGAGGCGGCGCGGGTTGTCGCGGTCGTCGCCCGGGACGGTGTCGCGCTCCCGAACGCGGTGGTCGTCAGCGCGCTTGCCCGATCAGCTCCGTTCGCCCAGGTTGCGCCGAGGCAGGTTGCCCGCATCGGGGCTGGCAGGATCGAGATCCACGGCATGGTCGTCCAGGTTCACCGATGGTGGGACCCCGTGCCACGGCTGCCTACCGCTGACCCCGCGGTGCTCGCGACGCGCCTTATCGAGGTACAGCGACTCCTGGAGCCCTGGCCCTACGATGAGGTCGATCCGGTCGGTATCGCAGTGCGCGAGCGCGCCATGGCGCTGGCGACCGCCGCCGCCGCGTTGCGCGTCGATGCGGCGGCGCGAGCCGCGGTGGCGCTCGTCGGCCTCGGACCTGGGTTCACGCCGAGTGGAGACGACATCGTCGCCGGTTTCCTCAGCGGTCTGCGGTTGCTTCCTGAAGCGTGTAGGACTCCGATGCTCGGCGGAGATCGCTTGGCCGGCACCCTCGCCAAGGCCGTCTCCGAGGCCGTCGCTGGAGCGAGCATGCGTACGACCGCGCCGTCTGCGGCACTGCTGGCTCATGCGGCGCGTGGTGAGGTTGCCCGTCCCGCGGGCCGCCTGCTCGCCGCCCTCGTTGGCGCCGCCCCGATCGGCGGTGCCGTCCAGGAACTGCTCGGCGTCGGTCATACGTCGGGGCTCGATCTGGCCACCGGGCTCGTGATCGCGGGTAAGAGCGTGGTCGCGGGGATTGAGGGGAAGGTATCAACCGCACGATCCAACGCTCTTATTCACAACGCTCGCCTCGAACACGTCCGAGTTCCCTGTGCCCTCCACCGCTGACCGCGATGAGCCGGACACCGCGCTGCTCGAAGCATCGGGCCGCGGCCATGAGAGCGTGTCCAAGGCCATGCCCATGGGTTGCGATTCGATCCCGCTAGAAGTTCACGAGGCCGCTCGTGCCGCTTTTGCCTGGCGTACGGTGGCGGCCGAGCTTGCCGAGCTGACCTACGACTCGGTCCTCGACTCCCCGCAACTCGACTCCGAGGACCCGCTCGACCCGCAGGAGCCGCGTCGCCTGAGGTTCGAGGTCGCCGACGTGACCATCGAACTCGAGGTCCACGACGCAGGGGGCCATCGCTGGCTGAAGGGTCAGATCCTCCCCCCACAAGCCTGGACGTTGAAGGTCCGCCACGAACGCGGCGACCGGGACCTCGACGCCGACGCCCGCGGTCGCTTCCAGCTCCTGGGCGTCGCTCGAGGACCAGTCAGCATGCTGTGCCGGCTCGGCTTGGGTGACACCGCCCGAGTCCTCGAGACCGAGTGGGTGATGCTGTAGCACTCGGCGGCCGGGCGCTTGCCAGCTTTTGCGCGCTGGAGCGCAAAAGCTGCCAGCAACACGGGCCGTAGGTGTCCTACAAGCCGTTTGCTTACGATTTTTGCGCGTACATGCGCAAACATGGGCCACGTGGCGATCTAGCCTGGAGGGATCGCGAGCCAGGAGGGCGGAGTGAGCGGTCCCTTGCAAGGAATCAAGGTGCTCGACCTCACCCGGGCGCTGGCGGGGCCGTATGCCACGATGATGCTCGCCGACGCGGGCGCCGATGTCGTGAAGGTCGAGCGGCCAGGTGACGGTGACGACTCGCGTGGCTGGGGGCCACCGTTCGCCCATCCCCCGGCCCGCACAGACCAGCGCGAGTCTCCGTACTTCTTGTCGGTGAATCGCGGCAAGCGCTCGATCACCCTGGACCTCAAGTCGGCCGAGGGCAGCGCTCGCCTTCGAGACCTTGTACGCAAAGCGGACGTACTCGTGGAGAACTTTCGACCGGGGGTGATGGAGCAGCTGGGCTTGGCGCCTGAGGCGCTCGCCGCGCTGAACCCCGCGTTGGTGACCCTGTCGATCACGGGCTTCGGGGATGGCGGCCCGGACGGTCATCGGTCGGGGTTTGACCAGATCGCTCAGGGTGAGGGCGGCTTGATGAGCCTCACGGGACCCGAGGGTGGTCCGCCGAGTAAGGTCGGTGTGCCGATCGCGGACATCCTCGCGGGAATGTTCGGGGCGTTCGGGGTAGCCGCGGCCCTGACCGAGCGTGCGCGCAGCGGTCAGGGGCAGCAGGTGTCGACGTCGCTCCTCGCCGGGATGATCGCGGTGCACACCTACCAGGGCACCCGCTGGCTTATCGCTGGTGAGGTCCCGGAGACGGCGGGCAACCGCCACCCATTGATCGCTCCCTACGGGGCCTTCGCCTGCGCAGACGGCGATATCAACATCGCCGTGGGATCTGAGGGGCTCTGGCGCCGGTTCGCGCCCGTCGTCGGGCTCGACCCCGCCGACGAGCGGTTCGCCACGAACGCCGACCGTGTCGTCCGTCTCGCCGAGCTGGATGCCGCCATGGCCCCCGCGCTCACCAGCTTATGCGTCGAGGACTGGATCAAGCGCTTCGACGAGGCAGGCGTGCCCGCGGGGAGGATCCGTACGCTGGACCAGGTCTACGGCTCCCCGCAGGTCGACCACCTCGGCCTGATCGACGTCGTCGAGCACGCCACCCTCGGCCCCGTCCGCCTTCCGGGCCGCCCACTGTCCTACAGCCGCACCGCCCCAGGGACCCCTCTGGCGCCGCCTGTACTGGGACAGCACGACGAAGACAACCTGTGGGATGAGGGCTGAACCCACTGCCGGACGTCGCCTGGCCACAAGCGCAACGCCTTCGCCCCGTATCACACGGCGTGGACCGTGAGCCCGATGCAACTAAGATGATCGAAGCCGGCGGCGTTGCGGGTGTAGAGCGGGAGCTCGTTGGCCAGCGCGATGGCGGCGATGAAGAGGTCCACCGCACGGGCCCCGCGTGGCTTCCGGTGCTGGGCGTGGGTGGCGGCGTAGACGCGTCCGTACGCGCGGGCCGCTCGGTCGTCAAAGGGCAAGGGGTCAACCGTCGCCTCGATACGCTGCAGGCGCTCCTGACGCACGGCCCGCTCCCGCGGGTCGTCCGTGGCGTGTGGGCCGGCGGCGAGCTCAGCCATCGTGATAGCCGAGATCGCCGATTCGTCGGGAAGCGCGGTGGGGGGCACGTGCTCTACCGCGATCACGACCGATGTGTCCAACAGTCCGCGTGTGGGGCGGGGCGCGGCGGTAGCTTCAGTCACGCGCGTGGCTCGATGGACTGCTCCACGACGGAGTCAAGGTCGTCCCGAAACCGACCGGGGTCGATGGGTTGCGCACCGGCCAAGACCGCCCGCAGCGCGTCGCGCGCGACGAAGCGGCGGCGCCGGACGGGGTGCAGCTCGCCGACGGGCACACCATGCCGTGTCACCACGAAGTCCTCGCCGCGATCCAGGGCACGCATAATCTCGCCGCTCTCGTTGCGCAGCTCTCGTTGGGTGATCGTTCGCGTCATACGAGGAGCGTAGCACGCACGCTACACCTCCTGAGTTTGCCGGTTAGCGCAGGGTCAGGATCGCCGTGGCGGCGCTTGCGACGAGCAGTAGCAGGAGCGCGGGTAGGGCGGCCTTGCGGAGGACGGCTCCCACCTCGCCGTCTGACCCGGCTGCCATGACGGCGACGAGGGCGTTCACTGGCGTGAGCACGTTGCCGATGTTGCCGCCGACCGTCTGAGCGGCGAGGAGAGCGGGCGCGGAAAGGCCGAGTCGGGCCGCCGCGCTGGCCTGCAGGGGGGCGAGGAGGGCGTTGGAGGCGGTCGTGCTGCCAGTCATGATCGTCCCGACCGCGCCGACGGCGGGCGCGATCACCGCGTAAGCGGGGCCAAGCGCCCGTGTCAGTGCCTGGGCCATCGCCTCGATCATCCCGGCGTCGACCATGACCCCGGCCAGCACCGTGAGGCCCAGCAGCGAGACCGCCGTACCGAACGAGCGGTGAGCCCATGGCGTGAGCACTGTGCGTGCTGGGTACGGGAGCGTCGCGAGACCCCTGCCGTCGAGACGGCGGTAGAGCACCGCCCCGATCGCGGCGGCGACCAGCAGGTACGGGCCGGCATGCAGCAGCGGCCGGAGCGGTTGGTGTGCCGAGATGGCCTCGTTGACGTGCCCGAACGCCGCTCGGGTCACTGGGAAGGAAGGAGCGATCGCCGGCACCCTACTGGCGAGCTCACGCACCGGTGGAACGCCGAACGTGATGACGACCATGGCCGTGAGGATGAGGTAGGGCGCCGCGGTCCGGAGCAGCCTCCGCCAGGCGGGACGCGTGCCGCGCGTGGGCAAGAGCAGCGCGGCCGCGCCGAGCCCCGCCAGGCCCGCGGCGGTCGACGCGAGCGCGGGCGCGAGCGCGGCGACGCCCACGAGTGTCCCGCCCATCGCCGCACCGACCGCCAGCGCGCGCGGTATCGCGGTCCGCAGCTCGTCCCGAGCCCAGCCGAGCAGCAAGATCAGCCCGGCGACCAGGCAGAGGACTGCGAGCATCGTTGACGCACGCAGTGCGAACGCCGACGTCGCCTGCGCGTCGAGCTGGGCGACGCCAGCCGCGACGAAGAACGACGACCCCATCGATCCGAACGTCACCGACCAGTGATATCCGACGAGGCAGGCGGCCACCGCGGTGATCGACGGGATCCCCGCCCGCACGAGCATCGGCGCCGCGACGACGACTGGCACGCCGAACCCGGCCATACCCTGGAGGAAAGACGGGAATGCCCACCCAACCAAGAGCAGCAGCCGGCCGCGGGTGGGCGCGACGGTGCTCAGCGCGTCGCTGAGCACGTCGAGCGCACCCGACGAGTCCATGACCTGGTACAACAGCAACGCGGGGATGACGATCAGCAAGATCCACACACCCGTCCAGGCGCCCTTGCCCATGGCGAGGAGCAGCGGTGTCAGGCCAAGCCCAAACCGCGTGAAAGCCAGGATCGCCGTGAGGACCACCACCGCCCACGCCGAAGCGGCCAGGCTCGCACGGGTCGCCAACACCAGTACGCCGAGGGCCACGAGCGGCGCGGCGGCGACCAGACCGGCCCACAAGGGAGCATCCACGGCTGCGCAGCCTACCCTCTGTTCCCGAAC
>JBOGED010000210.1:0-8437 GCA_050743625.1 Egibacteraceae bacterium
GAGCCGCCCCCGCACCGCCTGAGTCGCGCTGCACCGCCCGCGTCCGGCACCGCTCGAGCTGGTCCCGGTCGGCTCCGCCGGGCTCCGGCGCCGACTGCGCGAACCGCGCGCCCTACCAGGCACGACGAGTCCGGCACTGGCTTGGCGCCATGGGGATGCCTGCCTGGCCTGTCGCGAATGAGGAGCCGCCCGTGCCCTGGTTGGTGACCGCCGCGACCGGAACGTCATCCGGCTGCGATGGCCAGTATCCGAAGAGCTCCTCGTAGGTAACTCGACCCAGAAGCATCCGGTCAGCACTCTCGACGTCGCGCTCGATCCGAGCCGACGAGCAAGGCGGACAGCCTGCGGGTGCTGGCCGAGGTGGGAGTCCCCGCGGCGTCTTATCCGACGCTGAATCGCCGGTTGCCGGTGTATGCCACCGAGTCGTGGCAGCGCGCCCTGGGCAGCGCGTGCGCGGCGCACGCGGCGCTGGGGCTGGCCTCGCTGGTCCTCTACGACGTCTCCACGCTGCACTTCGAGATCGATGCCGGCGATGGTTCCGGGAGCCGGGGTTCTCCAAGGAGCGCCGGCTGGACCCGCAGATCCCTATCGGGCTGCTCACCGACGCGACCGGGTTCCCGCTAATGATCGAGGCGTTCGAGGGGAACAAGGCCGAGACGACCACGATGCTGCCGGTGATCACCGCGTTCATGACCGCCCATCAGCTCACTGATGTGGTCGTGGTCGCCGACGCCGGGATGATCTCCGCCGCGAACCAGGCCGGGATCCAGGACGCCGGCCTGTCGTTCATCCTCGGCACCAAGATCCCCGAGGTTCCTTACGTGCTCGCGCAATGGCGGCGAGAACACCATGTGTTCACCTAGCCCTGGCCCGCCAGCACCGCCGAGCGGGAATGGGGTCGCGGGACAAGGCGATCTACTACCCGGTACTCCGCCGACCGGGCCCGGCGCACGCTGCGCGGGATCGACGAGCAGATCACCAAGGCCGAGAGCGCCGTCGCGGGGAAGGCGCCGGTCAAGCGGAACCGGTTCATCACTTGACCGGGGCGGCCAAGTCGGTGAACCGGGACCTGGAGGCCAAGGCCCGCGCGCTGGCCGGGATCAAGGGCTACACGACCAACATCGCCAACCCGTCCCGCAGTTCGCCATCGACGCGTACGCCCAGTTGTGGCGGATCGAGAAGTCGTTCCGGATGTCCAAGCACGAGCTGCGCGCGCGCCCGATCTACCACCACAAGCGCGAGTCGATCGACGCGCACCTGGCCATCGTCTTCGCCGCACTGGCGGTCACCCGGCTGATCGAGGGCCCGCACCGGGTGGTCGATCAAGAAGTTCGTCCAGACCACCCGCCGTGACCGCAGTATCCAGATCTGCACCGGCCACCACGTCCTGACCGCTGAGGACCCGCTACCCGGGAGCCGAGCTGGCTGTAGCCGTACCCCGACGCCGCCCTGCACGCCATGCCCGATCAGGCACCGGACCGGACGCCCGCTAGGCTGGGGTTCCGCACATGGTGAGCCGTAGGGTGTCCCGCGTGCGCAACGCGCCTTTTCGCTGAACTCGGTCCCACTGGGTAACGCGCTGTGCGATCAGCTCAACCATACGCACGAACATGCACCACGCCAGACCACCCCGCCCGCGACCGGACGCGTACCGACGCGCGTGGCCCCCCAACGGGCCACCACAGCGCCGCTTTGTCCAGCCATCCCTACGTGCGGAAGACGAGGCTAGGGGACTTGGATCCGCAAAGTCGTTGCGCGTGAGTCAGGTGTGTGAGTCGTGTACAGGTGCTGCACGAGTTACGAGCTGGCTGGCGATGACGCT
The DNA here is from genome assembly GCA_050743625.1 of Egibacteraceae bacterium. GTDB lineage: Bacteria > Actinomycetota > Nitriliruptoria > Euzebyales > Egibacteraceae > JBOGED01. The sequence continues at coordinate 1,823 of JBOGED010000210.1, forward strand.
CGTCGGGCCGGGGCGAAGCCCCGTTAGGGTCCATCGAGACGATCTCGCTAGCGTTCGTCGCCGCGCTGCAGAATCTCCCGCCTCGCTAGCCCGAGTTTCCGGGCTATGGGGTTCGGGGCTGGTTGACGGTGTTGGGGTGTGTGGTGGTTGTAGGGTGTGATCTGCGGGTTCGTGTTCGGGGTCCTTGCTTTGGGACATCGAGTCCTGTATTACCCATATATGCCTTCGATCGTGGGGAAGCGGCGCGGCAAGCACACCTACTATTACCTGGTCGAGTCCGCCCGGGTGGACGGCAAGCCCCGGATCGTGTCGCAGCGGTACCTGGGCACGGCCGAAGAGGTGATGGCCCGCCTGGACGGAGGCAGTGCTGGTGAGCCGGACCGCAGCCAGCACAAACACTTCGGGGACCTGGCCGCTGTCTGGTCGATGCTGCAGCGTTTGGACGTGGGCGGGACCATCGACCAGGTCGTGGGGGCACGACGGTCGGACGCGGCCTTGTCGACCGGCGCCTACCTCACGCTGGCGACCGCCAACCGGGTCGTGGCGCCCTGCTCCAAGCTGGCCTTCGCCGACTGGTGGGACACCACGGTAGGCCCGCGCCTGCTCAAAGCGCCGGCAGGCGCGCTGGACCACCGCCGCTTCTGGGACGCCAGGGACGCACTGTCCGACCACGACCTGCGAGCCGTCGAGCGGGTGATCGCCCAGCGGATGGTCACCGAGTTCGGGCTGGACCTGTCCGCGCTGGTCCTGGACATGACCAACTTCGCCACGTTCATCGACTCGGCCAACGAGCGGGCGCCGATCGCCCAGCGCGGCAAAGCCAAACAGAAACGCACCGACCTGCGGCTGGTGGGGCTGGCATTGGTCGTCACCCGCGACGGTGGGATCCCGCTGGTCTGTCACGCCTACCCGGGCGACCGTCCCGACGTCACCCAGTTTTCTGCCGTGATCGACGAGTTGGTCGCCCGCTACCGCCAGCTCGCGAAGGCCCTGGAGTCGTTGACTATGGTCTATGACGCCGGCCAGAACTCGACCGCCAACCAGGCCCACATCGAGAAATCCGGGCTGGGGTTCGTCGGGTCGCTGGTGGTCTCCGACCACCCCGACCTGCTCGCCGTCCCCGCCAGCCAGTTCAGCCTGGTCGACGCGGCGGTTCGGCGGGCTGACCTGCTACGACACGACTGCCACCGCACTGGGCGTGACTCATCGCGCGGTCGTGACGCACTCGCCGACCTTCCACGCGGCTCAAGCCAGGAGCTTCACGCAGACGTTGGCCAAGGCTGGCCGTCGGCTGGACGAGCTGGCCGCCCGCCTGGCACGAGGACGCACCCGCAAAGCCCGCCCAGGCGTGGAGGCCGAGATCGCCGCGATCCGCAAACCGCGCTGGGTTTCCCGGGTCATCGCCGTCACCCTGACCGGCGAAAACCCCGCCGAGATGCGGCTTTGCTGGCGGATCGACCAACCCGCCCGCGACCTGTTGGAGGCCGAGGTCTTCGGCAAACGCATCCTGTGGGCCAACCGCGACCACTGGCCAGTGGGCGAGGTCGTGGCCGCCTACCGCTCCCAATCCGACGCCGAGGACGGATTCCGCCAGCTCAAAGACCCGCACGTCGTCTCCTTCTCCCCGCTGCACCACTGGACCGACCAGAAGATCCGCGTGCACGTCTTCTACTGCGTGCTCGCCCTGGCCATCGCCCACCTGCTGCGCCGACAGGCCGCCCAAGCAGGCCTGGTCATGAGCGTCCGCCAACTGCTGGACACCCTGGCCGGCATCCAAGAGACCGTGCTGCTCTACCAAGGCGACCGTGGCCGGCCACGAGCCCGACGCATGCTCACCGAGATGACCCCCACACAGCAACGCCTCTTCGACCTGTTCGGCCTCGACCGCTACGCACCCCAACGCTGACATGGGTAATACAGCCGCTACACCCAAAACCCGCTGCCGACCAGCACATTTCACAGACCAAAAGACCTTAACCCGGAAACTCGGGCTAGCGCGCCGCACTGCTGCTCCGTGACATGATGTGCCTTCGCGTCGCCGAGGTCGCCGCCATGCTCGACACCAGCGAGGCCGCGGTCGGGAAGCGTCGGCGACCCTATCCTGACCCACGTGTCGCCCACCGCCCTGGCCTACGGCCTCAGCGACTTGGGACACCGCGGGTGAGCGAGCCTGGCCGTGGTCCCGCAGTCGTGGGTGACGCACTGGGTGCATCCTGAGGTCCGGTCCTACCTGGAGGAGTTCGCCACGGTCCGCGGGCCCGAGGGCCACCAGCTCGGTGCGGCGCATCCTGGTGACCATGAGCGGTGCCGGTTCGGGCGGAGCCCGGCCGCCGGAGGCGATGAGTTCTTGCCCATGAGCGGTCACCACTGTCGAGGCCTATAGCCTTCGGGCTGCGGGCGGCCCTAATGAACGACAGTGGGAAAGGAGCTGACCGTGCAGCCGAGCGAGATCACCGAGGTCCTGAACCGTCCGATCAGCCAGGAGCTCCTGGCCCGTGACCTGACCCGCCTGGCCTACGTGGCCAAGGACGGCTCGCCACGGTCGATCCCGATCGGGTTCGTGTGGAACGGCTCGGAGATCGTCATGTGCACGGCGAAGAACGCCGCGAAGGTCCCGGCCCTGCGGCACAACCCGGCGGTCGCCCTGACCATCGACACCGAGGTGCATCCGCCGCGGATCCTGCTCATCCGCGGCCGGGCCGAGCTGGATGTCGTCGAGGGCATCCCGGACGAGTACCTCAAGACGACCAGCACCTACACGATGACGCCCGAGCAGCGCGTCGAGTGGGAGGCCGAGGTGCGTTCGCTCTACGACGGCATGGTCAGGATCGTCGTCACCCCGACCTGGGCGAAGCTGATCGACTTCGAGACGACCCTCCCGAGTGCGGTGGAGGAGCTGGCCCGGCAGCGGGACGACCGCCACCGCGCCTGAACGCAGCTGTCCGCCGACGCGTCGAGGATCTGGGCGCGCCGTGTCGGAGTGGGGCCGGGTAGCCGGTTCCAGCGGCCGCGCACGGCCGGAGGTGTAGTGAGCGAGCCGGCGGGGCCGCCCAATTCGGCCTGCCGCGCACCCTCCCGGCCTGAACTGATGGCGGGGCGGGTCGATCAGGAGGGTCTATGCGCACGACGGTAATCGGCAGTGGGGATGCGTTCGGCTCCGGCGGCCGGTTCCAGACCTGCATCGCGTTGGCCGGCGCCGACCCGGCCGACGCCCCGCACACCTTGCTGGACTGCGGCGCCAGCAGCATGGTCGCCCTCCGCCAGCACGGCGTGGACCTCAACGCCCTCGAGACGGTGCTGATCAGCCACCTGCACGGCGACCACTTCGGCGGGCTGCCGTTCCTGATCCTCGATGGCCAGTTCCGACGCCGCAGCACTGATCTGACCGTGGTCGGGCCGCCCGGCACCCAGTCGCGGCTCACCGGCGCGATGGAAGCCTTGTTCCCGGGCTCGAGCACGGCGCGGCGCCGCTTCTCGGTGCAGGTCATCGAGCACGCCGACCGCGTCGCCCACCGCACCGACAGGTTCAGCGTGACCCCGTTCGAGGTCCGTCACGCCTCCGGCGCCCCGGCCTACGCGCTGCGGGTCACCGACGCCGCCACCAACGCCACCCTGGCCTACTCCGGGGACACCGAATGGACCGACGCCTTGATCGAGCCTCGGATGGCGCAGAGGTCTTCCTCTGCGAGGGCTACGCGCCCAGCCCGGTGCGCTGGCACCTCGACCTCGACACCCTCGCCGTACACCGTGGTCGGCTCAGCTGCCGATTCCTGATCCTGACCCACATGTCGCCTACCGCCCTGGCCTACGACCTCAGCGACTGGGACACCGCCCATGACGGCCTGGTCCTCGACCTCGCAGACGGGACACGCAGGTGAGCGAACCTGGCGGTGCTCCCGAAGTCGTGGTGACGCACTGGGTGCAGCATGAGGTCCGCTCCTATCTGGAGGAGTTCGCCACGATCCACGGCCGAGGGCCACCAGGGCACTGGGACCGCACCCGCGTGCAACCCGCTGGTTTCTCGCGCCCGGGTCTACTCGGACGGGGGAACTGAAGTAACGGGGAGGGGCCGCCACTGGCCCGGAGTCCGGAAATCCTGCGCAGAATCGCGGTCCTGACGCGAGAATTTTGGGCTCTTCGAGCGGATGTGGCGCGCAGGCAGGCCCAACCCGCTGAGGACGCTTTTCGAGGCGCGCGGCATCGACCTGGCCCGGCTGACCGCGGAACTGGCAGGAAGCGGGTTGAACGCTGACAACCGGCCGGGATCCGGCGCTCAGGACAATCCGGTACTCAGGACGCCGCGCCTCTAGGCGTCGGTCCTCAACCCGGCGCCCGGTTTGGTGGCGACATCCACGGGCATCCCCAACAACCGCACACGGACCCGCCAACAACCACCGCCAGATCCGCGCCATCTACCGCTGCGGATCACACCTCCGGCCCGCCCCGCGTCGCCGTCTCAAATATGAACCTTAGTGAGACCGACCCCACGATCATGCGGGCCCACGGCCCAGACGCCCACCGGCACGCCGAGCGAGACGGCGTGTGGCGCATTCAGACGACGTGGCGGGACCGGGACGCGCTCCTGGCGGTACGAAAACGGCGGCAAGCCACCGGCCGTGCTGGAACTGCTCGACCGGCTGGGCGCCGAGCACTCCCACGCGGTCTTCGTCATCGAACAGAGCCACGACGCGTAAGCGCCGACACCGCCCCCAGGTCGACTCAACCTGCGGTCCTCGCCCGGGCTGCTTGTTGGGAATCCGCCTCTGATCTGACCACGCCGCGATTTGGGCAGACATCGACCTCGACTGACAAGCCCCGGCGCGACCGAGACCGCTTGGACGTGCCTTGCTGCTTTGAACCGTTCATGATGAGCGGAGTGAGCAGCGGACGGGTGATCGTGTTGAACGGGGCATCCAGTACGGGCAAGAGCTCCTTGGCGCAGGCCATCCAACGTCGATTGCTGCCCGCTCCGTTCCTGCATGTGTCGTCCGATCTGTTCGCTGACGGGATGCTTCCGTGGTCTGAAGATGGCCCCGCTCGGTGGTGGCTTCCGATGCGACGTCGGTTCTTCGCCGGGTTCCACGCATCAGTTGCGGCGCTCGCGGCTGCGGGGAACGACCTGCTGGTCGACCACCTGATCGAAGCACTGGACTGGCGGACCGAGCTTCGCGGGTTGCTCGCCGGCGACGACGTGTTCCTGGTCGGTGTGCACTGCGATCTTGCCGAGATCGACCGACGCGAAGCAGCTCGAGGTGACCGTCGGATCGGGGAAGGCCGGACGCACGTAGAAGTCGACGGCGTCCACACCTTCGGCCCGTACGACTTCGACGTGGACACGACGACAGCAACACCTGGCGAAGCCGCGGAAGCGGTCGTCGTGGCCTGGGCGGAGCGGTCCCAGCCGTCAGTCCTCCTCGTCTCTAGGAGCGCATCAGCGGACTAATGCCGAGCAGCCGTTCCCTTCCCTCGGGTTCGATCTCGCAGTCGTGTGCGTCCATTATGCCGACCTCCGGATTATGCCGACGACCGGTGGCGGCTGAGGTCTGACTTGGGGGTTTTACCCAGCCGGGGCTAGAAAAACATCGGCATAATCCGGGAACGCTGATCGACGCCCTCCCGCTCCGAAGTAGTCGAACAGGAAGGGCGATCCTGACCAAACGTCCATATTCGAGGCATGGAAGCGGCACTTTCCGGGCTCCCGATCCCGGCTGGCCTTGCTCACAAGCCTCGGATTATGCCGACATCAGCGCGCCGCTTCTCCCTCTCACCAGGGCTTCAGCAACTCAGTTGGCATAATCCGCCGGTCGGCATAATGAGCGTTGCAAAGCCCGTGTGACCTGAGGGTACGCGTAATAGGGCTTCCAGCCGTCGTGCACCGCCACCCCGGCGAACCGGAGGAGGACCCCGGCGTCGCCCATCGCGGCTTTGCCGCGTTTGGCGTGCACCGTGAACAGGCTCAACCAGGATGTGGACGCCGAGCGCGACCAGGCCAGCTTGCCCGCGGCGCGGCCGCCGGTCTCATCGAAACAGACCACCTTGGCCTGGGCCAACCGCCGCGTGATCGCGCGACTCGTCGCGCGGCCTCGGCCAGGTGTTGACGATCGTGCCCGTCGATACCGGCGCGCCGAAGACGTCGTCGAGCAGTTGCGCCATACGGTCTGCCGGCAGGTGCTGATAGACCGACAGATAGACGATCAGCGCGCGCACGCCCGGCCCGTAACACCGCGCCAGGCTGTTGCCCTCACTACCCGGCTGCTTGCCCGGTTTGCGGGCACCGCGCTGGCGGGGCCGCGCGGGCTTTTCGCTAGACCCTCCGATGACGGCGGCACCGAGGACTTCCGCGGGTTGCGTCCCAACCGCGCGTGCAGCTCGGTGATGCGCTGTGTCAACGCCGCGATCTGAGCGCTCTGGTCTGTGATCTGAGCCGCCTGGGCCTGCAGCTGCGCATCCTGACGACCGATGACCTGCCGGAGCCTGGCGTTGGCGGCACGCAGCCGCGCGCTGTCTCCTCCCAGGTCCGGCTCATCAGCCATGCGCGTCCTTCTGCCATCCCAGCAACAGCAGTCACGCTAGCGGCGTTTTCCGCACATGTGGTGCGGTCGGACGGGATTCGCG
>JBOGED010000211.1:0-4845 GCA_050743625.1 Egibacteraceae bacterium
TCGTCCGGCAGGTATAAGCGTCCCGTCGCCCTCGCGCGGGCATACCGATCCCGAGCGCGTCGGGACAGCGTCGGCTGCGCACGCACGAACGTCCCAGACCCCTGTCTGGCCTCGACAAGCCCCTCGACCCGCAGTGCCGACAGCGCCTTGGTCGCCGTCGGGCGTGACACCCCCCACTCATCTACGAGCTGGCGTTCGGAGGGCAGCGCGTCTCCGGGCTTGAGCGCGCCGGTCATGATCTGCTCACGGATGTAGTCGGCGACCTGCACATACTTCGGCAGCGCCACCTCGAGCTTCGGGGTCATCTACGCATCTCCGTACAGGGAGGGAACTTGTCGTCAGTCGACTTTACCTCTGAGGTGGCCAACAGAAAAGCCGGTGAAGGAAATGCGAGGTGATTCGCTTAAAACAGTGGAAAGCTACAGTGGTCGCCGAGTACGTGGAGTCGGGAGCCAAGCCCTCAGGGCCATTGCTGCAAATGGTTCGAGGCCGGTATATCCGGCATAGAGGTTTAGGATATTGAGTGTTCCACGTCTCGTGCGAGCATGGGAAGCATGACGAGCCGAGACGAACGGGTCCTTGATCTTAAATGGATTGAGCTGCTGGAGGGACTCGATGAAAGGGGTCCTGCCATGCGCTGGACGGTTCACGGCGAACGCCCCATCTACAAGAGCAAGTGGGTCAATCTGTGGTTGGTCGATGTCGAGCAGCCGGATGGCGGTCGCTGGGAATACCACGTCGTGCGTATGCGTCACTTGTCTGCGGTTGCTGTGGTGGATGACCGTCAGCGTGTGCTGATGCTTTTACGACATCGGTTCGTCACCGACACATGGGCGTGGGAGCTGCCGATGGGACTTGTCGAAGAGGGCGAAACTCCCGAAGAGGCAGCCATCCGAGAAGTCGAAGAGGAAACCGGATGGAGACCGGGGCCGCTTACGCCCATCGTCTATGCACAACCGGCGAATGGGATCACGGATTCTGAGCACTTCTTGTTCCGCGCCGAGGAAGCTGCATACATTGGCGAGCCAACCGAGCTCAATGAGTCAGATCGTGTGGAGTGGATTCCCTTATCTGATATTCGCGGCATGATTGATCGGCGGGAGATCGTCAGCAGCGCGTCTTTGGTAGCGTTGATGTATATACTGCTGGATTACAAGGATTGAACGATGTCATCCTTGAAGAGCTCCCGGACGCGCGCGTTGAAGTCTTTAGCGCTCTTCTCCCGGTCGAAGGGCTTTAGGCTGCATTGGAACTCCTGGATGTGCCCGACGATCCGGGCTGAGTCCACCGACGCAGCCAGCTCTAACATTCTGATACCCGTCCCCAACGCCTGATCGAGATTACCTGCCCGAAGATGCGTCTTCGATAGCCAGAATGTATGGAAGGCAAGCGTGCGCGTATTGCTGGGGTCCTGATGGTCGAGAGCAAGGCCAATCATCGGCTCGGCCGCCTTGTGGTCCCCGAGCCTGCTCAACGCGATGCCGGTATCCGCGATCAGCTTGGTTTCGTCAAAGTAAGCAATCCAGGCAGGATCTTGATCCACATTGCCGATACTCTCGAAACTCGCATGCGACTTCGAGATGGCTGTGTGACAGCCTGACTTGTCCGGCAGCGCCGCATGCGCGAAGGCCTCCCGCATCGACAGCATCGCCATGAGCCGTGGAGGCGCGGTCCCACCGCACACGTCCTGTGCCGCCCTCGCCAACGCCAATGCGTCAGAACAATTATTTTCATATGTGGCTTGTAGGCTCAGGCAGGCCAAGACATTCGCGATAAACAAATGATCGTCGATCTGCTTCGCCAGCCGAAGCGACTCTTCGAAGTACGAACGGGCAACGCTATATTGACAGGCATCGAAGAACATCCAACCAGCGAGACGCGCAAGCTCGGCCGCAATACTGACCAGGTTTCTCCGCTGATCGTCGCGCTTGCATTCGGCCAGAAGGCTCAGGACATACCGAAGCTGGGCGATGACGGCGGGGCGCATAGTTTCGCCACCGTATCGGTCATCACGCTTCCAGAAATCCGCAATCGAAGCCTCTAACCCTGCGATAGTTGCTGTACTCAAGTGCGGAGTGGTGACGAGCGCAAAGATATCATCGAACTCGGAACTCGGCAACCGAGAAGCACCGAAATCGGTGTCATCCCCCACTTCGGCGCCGCTGCCAGAATTGGTGTGACCGCTTACCTTACCGGATTCCCCGATGGCATCCTCAGGCAGACTAAACCATAGGAGGGACCCAGGAATCCGCAGCGTTCGAGCCCACAGGATGAGCTTGTCGAGGTCCTTGATCGGTGGTCCGTTCTCCAAACGGCTCAGTTGGGGTTGGGTCATGAGGACCCAACCGCCCACCACCTCCTGACGCAAGGGCTGCCCATGGAACGGGTGGGTGCGATACGCGGCGATCACACGGCCCATATGCCGGCTCGCCAACGCATCTCTAATGAGGTCGGCATCCCAGAAGTCATCCGGTACGTCTGGCGGTCCGCTGTTGGCCAATGCTGTCTGACAAGGAGTGCAGTACGCGTCAGATTGATCACGCGCCAACCGGGCGCCGCACGAGCGACAGTACCGGCAAGTACCGGCGCGTCTCATGCGCACGCCATATCCCGTCGCTGGAACCCCGAACCTCGCAAGTCCATCCCCCGCCTATTAGTTCGCGTGTCTTGGTTGGAGTGCGCTGGTGCCCGCTGGCATACGGCATATTCAATCGCGGTCATCGGCTCACAACTGGCCCGCGATCATGCTATCCCCGTCGACCGCCCGACCGCTCCGCAGACGGCCAGAAACCGAAGAAGGGAAGCACGACCTTCGCCGATGACTACGAACCGGATAAACGGGCAGTCCTGCGCGGCCGATCTTTCTCAGTGGGGCGACATGGGCGCTGCTCGCCGGTGCTTGTCGCGCGCGCCGCCTAGGGATGAGAAGGGAGCGATCATGACCGGGCCAGGATGGGTGCAACTGCCAAAGCAGCGACCGCATCCCAAAGCGCCGATGGTGGTGTTCATACCGAATGTCGCGTTAGTCTTCACACCCTGCCACGGCGCCTGCCACGTCTATCCCCAACATCAGGCGGTCGCCGGCGCATGGTTGCAGGCGGTCTGCAACAACTGCGACGCCCGCCTGACCGTCGAACTCCAAGCCGACCCCACCGCCGAGTCCGGGTTACGCGCCCACTGGCCCAACACCAACCCAGGAGCAGGCGCTGTGACCAGACATCATCCCGAAGCCGGGCTGACGGCCCGTTGGATGCCGAACAGACCGACCGTGACACCGCAACCGGTGTACACCCGGTGCGGCCAGTCGAAGGCGGCCACAGCGCCCTCCCCGCTGGAACAACCCCCACCTCGACGAGCGGACGCAGCCGCGCAAAGCCTGCTACCAGATGCCTCCAGCTGAACCTGGCTCCGGCGCGCCTGGTCCGGCAACCGGACCGACTGAGACCGCGGTCAGCGTGACCGCCAACCAGGTGATCTTCCACCCGGAACGCCGCACACAGTGGCAGCTCGACTGCCTCGCACAACGCTGCCATCGGCTGCGCGTCGCCTGGAGGCCACGATGACGATCTCCGTCGTCCCACCACCCGAGCCGACACCGGCCGAGGCCGCCGCGCTGGCCACCAAGCTCGCCGCCTACGCGCTCGACTTGTGTGAACAGGCGATACCCGGACACTCCGCCGTGATGCTGTTTCGCGACGTCGTGCATGTCTTCACCGACGGCGAGGAAGACCTTCACGCTTGCCGGGACGCTCCGCCTTCTCTCCAGGGCGGGGACCGGCCCGAGGGCGACTGAACGCCCGCCCGGGGCGTCGAGGACCCTATCCGCCCGCATACGTCCTCGACGCCCCTACCTCTCACCTCCCTTCACCATGAAAGGCGAAGCTCGCCACAGGCGTTTCTCAGCTCCTCGCCACCCACACCATCGACCCGACAGACCTGGCAGTCGGATCCGGGAGGGCAAGGCCGGCGCTGGTCGGCCGGGTCGTCCTTCCCCTGCCCCGGGCCGTCGACAGTGGCCCCACCGGCAGGCTTCCGGGCATTGAAGCAATAGCGGCGAAGCACCGACGAGCCTTCTCGGACCCAAACGCAGCTTGAGCCCAAGCAAGCACATTACGACAGGAACATCATGATCATAGGGATAGCCCAACTGCTCGACGTCCTGCAGTCCCTGCGGTTCCACACCCGGCGGCTGGCGGACGACCGGCCGTCCGATTGGGACCTCACCCGTGCGGTGGACGCCCTGGCCGAGCAGATCGACACCCTCGTCGAGTCTGTCGCAGCGGCCCACGACCGCGCCCCTCGCAGCCTGTCGTTCCGCGTGAATGCCATTGGCCAGAACCACCCGATGACCTTCACCAAACGGGGCCGTGGCGTCCTGGTGCTGGTAGACGACAGCAGAAACCTCGCCACCCTCGCCCTGACCGCACCGGCGTACCCGCACATTACCGCGACACTGCGACAGTGGGCCGACCGCGTCGAGGCCACCTACACCGAGTGATCGTGGACGCCGGGATTCTGGCAGGTCAATTCTTGTGGACCAACGGGGGCCGGCGGAGTTAGCGGAGTAGCCGTCGTCGGCATAGGTGGCGACGATGTCGTGGCCGGCGTCGGTAGCGGCTTGGGTCAAGGCTTGGAGCTGTGAGCCGATCGTGCCGCGGTCGGCTTGTTTGTCGGTCGACACGTGGCCGTAGAGCGCGACCTTCATGCGCCTGCCTGGCGTGCGGTCAGGGTCGGTTCGAGGTCGGCGGCGGCCAGTAGCAGCTGGTAGCCGGCGGCCAAGGCGTGCTCGCGGGGGTCGTCGGGTTGCCAGGCCGGTCGGAGGGCGCCGGCCAGCGTGGCGGTGAA
>JBOGED010000212.1:0-1845 GCA_050743625.1 Egibacteraceae bacterium
GGCGTGGACCGGGCGCTGGCCGGGCTGGCGGAGCGCCGCCGGCTGGACGCCCGCGCCGAGCGGGTGCTGTTCGCGCTTGTCGCGAACCGGGCGTTGGAGCCGTGCTCGAAGCTGGCCGCGACCCGCTGGGTCGCCGAGCGGGTCGCGCTGCCCGGCCTGGCCGCGGTCGACGACGACGCCTGCTACCGGGCGATGGACTGGCTGCTGGAGGTCGGCGACGAGCTCGCCGAGCAGGTGTACTGGGCCACCGCGGACCTGCTCAACCTCGAGGTCGACCTGCTGTTTTTCGACACCACCTCCACCTACTTCGAGACCGAGCACGCCGACCCCGGCGACGGGGACGGCGAGGGGGACGCCGCGACGGTCGCCTTCCGCGCCTACGGCCATTCCAAAGACCACCGACCCGACCTGCCGCAGATCGTGATCGGGATGGCGGTGACCCGCACCGGCATCCCGGTCCGGGTGTGGTGCTGGCCGGGCAACACCGCCGACTCGACGCTGATCCGCCAGGTCAAAGACGACCTGCGCGCCTGGCAGCTGTCGCGGGTGGTGTGGGTCGCCGACCGCGGATTCTCCTCCGCCGCCAACCGCCGCTACCTGCAACGCGCGGGCGGGCACTACATCGTCGGGGAGAAGCTGCGCGGTGACAGCGCCGAGGCCGCCGCGGCGCTGGCCCGGCAGGGCCGCTACCACCGGGTGGCGGGGAACCTGCAGGTCAAGGAGGTCGTCGACGACGGCACCATGCGCGACCGGTTCGTGATCTGCCGCAACCCCGACCAGGCCGACCGTGACCGCGCCGTCCGCGACCAGCTGCTCGCCCAGCTCGCCGAACGCGTCGAGGGCAGCGACGCCCTGCCCGCCGACGAACGCGCCGCGCTGCGCACCAGGCTGGCCACCAAGCCCGCCTACCGCCGGTTCCTGCGCGCCACCAAGGGCGGGCTGCTGCGCATCGACCGGGCCGCCGTCGCAGCCGAGGCGAAGCTGGACGGCAAGTTCCTGCTGCGCACCAGCGACCCCACCCTGACCGCCGAGGACGTCGCGCTGGGCTACAAGCAGCTGCTCGAGGTCGAGCGCGGCTGGCGGGACATGAAGTCCACCCTGGACCTGCGCCCCGTCCACCACCGCCTCGAGCGTCGCATCCGCGCCCACGTGATCCTGTGCTGGCTGGCGCTGCTGCTGATCCGCCTCGCCGAGCACGCCACCGGCGACACCTGGCGCAACCTGCGTCACGAGCTGGACCGCTGCCACCTGGGCACCTTCACCGGCGAGCACGGCACCGTCTACCAGCGCACCGAGCTCACCGCCGCCCACAGGGCCATCCTGCAAGCGCTGGACCTGCCCGAACCGCCCCGCTTCCCGCGCATCAACACCGCGACGGACAGCCCCCACCCGGCTGACCCGCCTCCAGCGGGGGCACCGCGGCCATAGGCACACGCCCCCCGCCGCTCGACCACACCAAAACCCCTGCTCACAGGCCACATTCGTCGCCCCACGCCGACCACTAACTGCGGAACTCCGGGCAGGATCCCTCCCTCATTCAACCCGGTGCCATCGTCGTGGCGGGCGACGCCGATGCCCCGGCCGTCGCCGAAGTCGTCGACCTCGTTGACCGGCCAGGCGGCACGGTGGTCCACCTGCGACTGCTGCCCGGTGTCGTCGAGGACTATCAAGCCCTCGTCAGGCGGGCGATCACGCCGGCATGAGTCGGCGTGAGGCAGAAGGGCCGGAGGGCTCGGGGTTGAAGCCTTGGCGAGGCCACAGACGCTTCGCGGGGACCCTCCACTATGCCTCGGGGCGCTCACGTGGTCAGGCGGGTTCGGAGCCAGGAGGATCTCAACTCGAAAC
>JBOGED010000213.1:0-2557 GCA_050743625.1 Egibacteraceae bacterium
GCCGCGCGCCGCTGCTCGCCGGGGTCAGTGATCGGGGTCCCCGCAACGATCGGGGACACCGCGACGATCTCCGCCCTGCGAGCCCGCAGCGCCGGGCGCAGCGCGGGCACAGCCAAGATCGGGGCGATGCTGGCCAACGGGTTGCTGGGGCCCAGCACCACGAGGTCGGCCTCGGCGAGCGCGTCGAGCACGCCCGGTGCGGGAGTGGCCCGACCGGCGCCTTCGTAGATCACCCGCTGCACCGCCGGTGCCGCGCTGTGCCGGACCAGGAACTCCTCGTAGTGCAGGGTCCGGCCGCCCGCGACCTCGACCCGGGTGGTGACCTCGTCTTCGGTCATCGGCAGCACCCGCGCCCGCACGCCCATGGCCGCGGCCAGCCGGGCCGTCACCTCGGCGAGCCCGGTGCCCTCGCGCAGCAGACCGGTGCGCAACAGGTGCGTCGCCAGGTCGGTGTCGCCGAGGTTGAACCAGACCTCGTGACCCAAAGCTTGGCCGAGCGAGCGCAGGGCGGCCATGCAGCGCCATGACTCCCCGCGCACACCCCACCCGCGCTCGGTGTCCTGCCGGCCGGCGAGCGCGTACACCGTCGTGTCGAGGTCGGGGTAGACGCGCAGCCCGTAGTACCACAGATCGTCGCCCGTGTTGACGACGAGGGTGAGCGACTCCAGGGGAACCGCGCCAGCGAGCGCTCTCCACAGCCGGGATGCCCCGATGCCCCCACCCAGGCCGACGATCCTCACCGGCGAGGCACAAACTGTGGCCCCTGTGCCGCGAGGTCCTCGAGACGCCGCCCTGCGACACACACGATGTCGCCGAAGATGTTCACACCGTTGTGGATGAGGAAGCTCTCGACGGCCAGGTTCGGCGCCTCCGTCGCACCTGGGCGGCGCCGCACGGTCAGGTCGCCCCGCTCTTCCCAGCTCTTCAGCAGCCGATCGGGGGTGATGCCGTGCGCCGCGCAGTACTGCTCGAGCTGCGCGACCCGCTCGGCGATCTCCGGCTCACAGAGCCCGACCCGCTTGGCGAGCCCCAGCCGCCAGCGGTAGACGCAGTCTGGCTCATACGTCATGACGCGGCCTCCATCGCCCGGCCGTAAAGGGTCGTCCGCTGCACGAGCCGGCGTCCGGCCAGCGCCGCGATCGCCGCGAAGCCCGCCTCGTCGAGCCCCTGACCGTGGGTGGCGCCGGCGGCGCGGCTGATGTTCTCGTCCATCAGGGTCCCACCCAGGTCGTTGACCCCTGCCAGGAGCAACTGGCCCGCACCAGCTGGCCCGAGCTTCACCCAGGACGCCTGGACGTTCTCGATGAGACCGCGGTAGGCGATCCGCGCGACGGCGTGCATGAGCACCACCTCACGCCAGGTCGGCCCGCGGCGGGCGGCGCGCTTAAGGTAGATCGGCGCGGCCATGTGCACGAACGGCAGGCCGACGAACTCGGTGAAGCCGCCGGTCGCACGCTGCAGCTCCCGGGTGCGGATGAGGTGCCGCGCCCAGTGCACCGGCTGCTCGACCGACCCGAACATGATCGTGACGTTCGACCGCAGCCCGATCGAGTGCGCGGTGCGGTGGGCGTCGAGCCACTCGTCGGTGCTGATCTTGTCGGGGCACAGCACGGCGCGGACCTCGTCGTCGAGGATCTCCGCCGCGGTGCCCGGAAGCGACGCGAGCCCGGCGTCGCGCAACCGCCGCAGGTAATCGGCGAGCGGCTCACCGAGGCGGCGCGCCCCTTCGGTGACCTCCAGCGCGGTGAACCCGTGCACGTGGATATCCGGCACGGCGCGCTTCACCGCGCGGGCCACGTCGACGTAGAACTCGCCGTCGAAGCTCGGGTGGATGCCGCCCTGCAGGCAGACCTCGGTGGCCCCGAGTTCCCACGCCTCCAGCGCCCGCTCGGCGACCTCGTCGAGGGTCAGCAGGTAGGGCTTGCCCCGCAGGTTAAGCGACAACGGGCCTTTCGAGAAGCCGCAGAACCGGCACCGGTAGGTGCAGACGTTCGTGTAGTTGATGTTGCGGTTGACGACATAGGTGACGTCGTCGCCGACGGTTGCGGCGCGCAGCTCGTCAGCCACCGCGGCGACCGCGCGCACCTGTGGGCCGCGGGCCGAGAAGAGCGTCCCGAGCTCATCGACTCCAGGCTCCTGCCCAGCGCGGACGCCGTCGAGCACCTCGGCGACCGCGCCCGCGATCCGGGACGCGCGTCCGGACGCGTCGACAGCGTCCAGGCCCAGATCCGCAGCTCCTACTGAGGGCCCCGGGACCAGCATCGGCGGGGTGGCGCCGGCGCCGGAGTACCAGGCGGTGGACCGGCGGCCGATCTGGATCACCTCGGCGCCGGTGCCGACGTTGGCTGCGGCGGCGTGCCGCTCGGGCCATACGGCGCCTGGGTCGTCGCGGCCGAGCCCCTCCGCGTCGCTGCGGTCGAGCACGCCGAACCGCAGTGCGGGATCGAGCCACCGCTGCGGGTCCAGCGCGAACTCGGGATACACCGTCAGCCGCGGAGCCAGCGCCAGGCCGCGCGACTCGCACGCCGCTCGCAGCACGTCCACGGCCGGCCACGGC
>JBOGED010000214.1:0-2594 GCA_050743625.1 Egibacteraceae bacterium
GCGCTGGGTCTCTTCCTCCCAGGTGGGGTCGGCACGCTTGATGGAAAGATCAATGCGCCCATCGTCCTTAATGCCGACGACCTTGACATCCACGTCCTGCCCCTCTGTCAGGTACGCGTGAATGTTCTCCACGAAATCTCGGTGCACCTCGCTGATGTGAACGAGCCCGGTGGTATCGGGTGCCACCTCAACAAACGCGCCAAAGTCGTGCAGTCGGACGACCTTGCCCTTGACAACACTGCCTGGTTGTACGGACACCATTCTCCTCTCGCGGCCTGGCCCATCACAGGCTGCGCCGCTGTCGGTTTGGGGGGTGAGTTCCTCTAAAGTGAGATGAAGCAAGGGTACCAGCCAGCTGTGGGGATGCGACCGCGTGGCGTGGCGTGCTTGCATGGGGGTCTATGAGGGCGATCAAAGCGCGTGAGCCGGGCGGTCCGGATGTCTTAGCGCTGTGCACCCTACCCGACTTGGAACCCGGGCCAGGCGAGCTGCTCGTCCAGGTGCGCGCCACCGCCGTCAACCGCGCGGATGTCCTGCAACGCCAGGGTCGCTACCCACCGCCACCTGGCGCATCCGACGTGCTGGGACTGGAGATGGCCGGCGAGGTCGCCGCGCTGGGCGACGGTGTGACCGGGTGGTCGCGCGGTGACGGCGTCTGCGCGGTGCTGGGGGGAGGTGGCTACGCCGAGCAAGCCGTAGTCCCCGCGGCCTGCGCGATGCCACTCCCTCCCGGGCTGGATCCCATCGAGGCCGCCGCCGTTCCCGAGGTGTTCACCACCGCGTGGGACAACCTGTTCAACCGGGGACGCCTCGCCGCCGGCGAGACCGCGCTGGTGCACGGCGGCTCGAGCGGGGTAGGGACCGCCGCGATCCAGCTCGCGCGGTGGCGGGGCTGCACCGTGCTGGTCACGGTCGGGTCTGCGAGAAAACGGGACGCCTGCCTCGCCTTGGGCGCCTCCGGCGGGATCAACTACCACGAACGGGAGGACTTCGACGTCGCGGTCCGCGACCTCACCGGGGGCCGTGGCGCGGATGTCGTGCTCGATATCGTGGGGGGTAGCTACCTGGAGCGGAACCTCCGCTGCCTCGCCGCGGATGGCAGGCTGGTCGTCATCGCGCTCATGGGCGGCGCGCGCGCCGAGGTGGATCTGGGTCTCATGATGACCCAGCGCCTGGGGATCACGGGATCGACGTTGCGTGCTCGATCCGTCGATGCGAAGGCCATCCTCGCCCGGCAGATGGTCGCCGAGGTGTGGCCCGGTTTCGCCGACGGCTCACTGCGCCCGGTGATCGACCGGGTTCTCCCGCTGGCACGGGCCGCGGAGGCCCATGCCACGATGGAGTCGAGCGAGCACGTCGGGAAAATCGTGCTCGCGGTGTGACGCGATGTCGGTTACTTGTAGCGATAGGTGATACGACCGCGCATCAGGTCATAAGGGGAGAGCTCGACCGTAACGCGGTCTCCGGGGAGAATCCTGATGTAGTGTTTGCGCATCTTGCCCGAGATGTGACCGAGGACCGTGTGGCCATTGTCCAAACGGACGCGGAACATCGTGTTGGGAAGTGCCTCTTCGACGACCCCCTCAAGCTCCAGGGCAGCTTCCTTCACGGAGCCCGCGCGGGCCTCCCGCTTGGCCCTGGTCTCCTCGTCAACGTGCCGCCTCGATCTCGAGGGCGTCCTTCCACTGCGTCTTCTTGCCATACGTGTTCAACAGACCTTTCTGATGGTGGGTTCGGTGGGGAGACCGCGCGCATCCCGCGCTGAGACTCTCACGCTACCAGGTCGATCATATCCACCGCTCGAGGTGTCAACCTTGAGGCGTTATACGACCCGCGGCTGTGCGCCGATCCCCAGCGCTATCAACGCGAGCGTCTCGGCGAATATTCCTCCCGCGCCGACGCCGTCACCGGTCAGCGGACCGAACCGGGCCCGCCACCACCAGGCGTATCCCGCCGCGCCGGCAAGCGCCACAGCCAGCCCAACCACTGGCATGGGATCACGCCCGAAGACCACCGGAGGCAGCACGCACACGACCGCGGCGGCCAAGGCGGTCACGGTCGCTCTGCCCTTCATCCTTGGGCTGGCCGGGAAAAACGCCGCCGCGAGGGACCCGTCTTGACGTGGCTCGACCAGCGCGAGGAGCAACGCCATCGCCGCACGGCCTGCGACTGGCGCCGCCACCAGTGCGATCGCCTGCGCGCCGGCTCGCTCGAGCGCGCTGAAGCGCAGCACGCAGGTGAGGACGAGCACGGCGGCTCCGATCGCGCCCACGCTCGGCTCGCGCATGATCGCGATCGCCTCGTCCGGCGGGCGGCGGCTCGCGACCCCGTCGGCGACATCCGCGACCGCGTCCAGATGGAGCGCTCCGGTGATCAGCGCGTCCACGACGAGCACGCACGCCGCCGCGACCAGCGGGCCGAAGAACCGGCTCACGAATACGTAGCACAGCGCCCACGCGGCCCCGATCACCAAGCCGACCACAGGGAACCACCGCACGGAGGCGGCGGCGGGCGGCCCTTGGGGCGCTCCGAACGGCAGGGCGGTGAGAAAGCAGAGCGCGTCCCGCACCGCGCTCACGCGGTGTGTGCGGGAT
>JBOGED010000215.1:0-2979 GCA_050743625.1 Egibacteraceae bacterium
CCCTCTGTGCCAATATGAGTGAGACAGGTGTCTGGGTAGAAATTAGAGAGCAGGGCGGGGAAGGAATTTGAGACGATGATGGAAGAAGTAGAGGTTTTCGGGGCTGCCACGGCAGTAGTCGAGGAGCCGCGCAGCGAGCGTAGCGAGCGGAGCGGTTCCTCGGGCCGCCCGGCTTTCGGGGTTCCTGACCCGGAGGTGGTGGCGGTGGCCAAGCGGCGCAGTTTCACGCGCGAGTACAAGATGCGGATCGTGGAGGAGGCCGACGGGTGCAAGCGGCCGGGCCAGGTGGGGATGCTGCTGCGGCGCGAGGGGCTGCACACCTCGCACCTGATGGCCTGGCGCAAGCTGCGGCGGGAGGCGGCCCGCATGGCCGGCCAGATCAAGCGGGGCCGCAAGCCTGTGGCCGTCAATCCTCTGGCCGTCGAAGTGGCCCGGCTCAATCGTGAGAATGCCCGTCTGGAGCTTCGCAACAGGAAGCTTGAAGGCTTGATCGAGCTCCAAAAAAAAGCGTCCGAGCTCCTGGGGATCGAGCTTTCGGCTACCCCCGAGAGCGACGAGAGTTTTTGAGGGGACTGGTGGAACAAGCCGCCCCCGTGCATGGGGTCTCGCCCGCCTGCCGCGTCCTGGCGGTTTCCCGGGCCGGTGTCTACCGCCGGCGCCAGAGGCTCGAGGCCCCGGTGCCCGTGCGCGGCCGCAGGGCTTCGCCGCGGGCCTACTCTGCCGAGCAACGGCGCGGGATTTTGGAAGTCGTCAACAGCGAGCGGTTCCGGGACTCTTCGGTTCGGCAAATCGTCTTCACCTGCCAGGATGAGGGCCTCTATCTGGCAAGCCCCCGCACGGTCTACCGCATGCTCGAGCGGGAGGGCGCTTGCCGCGAGCGCAGAAACCATCTCATCCATCCGGTCTATCAAAGGCCGGAGCTCCTGGCCACCCGCTCCAACCAGGTCTGGTCCTGGGACATCACCAAGCTCTTGACCTTTCAGAAATGGACCTACCTGTATCTCTACGTGTTGCTCGACATCTTCAGCCGCTACGTCGTGGGCTGGCTTCTGGCCCACGCCGAGTCGGCCACGCTGGCCTCGGAGCTGATCGCGCAGTCGTGCCGCAAGCAGGGCATCTCCCCCGGCCAGTTGACCGTCCATGCCGACCGCGGAAGCTCCATGCGCTCCAGCACCCGTGGCCCAGCTCTTGTCGGACCTGGGTGTCCAGAAGACCCACAGCCGGCCCCACGTGTCCAACGACAACCCCTTCTCGGAGGCGCAGTTCAAGACCGTGAAGTACCGCCCGGAGTTCCCCGGCCGCTTCAGCTCGATCCAGCAAGGGCGCGCCTTCGGCCAGCGGTTCTTCGCCTGGTACAACAACCAGCACCGCCACTCCGGCATCGCCTACCTGACCCCGGCTCACGTCCATGACGGCAGGGCCCAGGAAATCCTCGATGCCCGCCATCGCGTCATCACCCACGCCGCTCTGCAGCATCCCGAACGCTTCGTCCACGGCCTGCCCAAACCCATCGAACCCCCCTCGGCCGTCTGGATCAACCCGCCACAAGAAAAAATGACCCTCCAGGATGCCCTACAACCCGCGATCTCCCTCTCGGCCATACCAGAGGCAGGACCCCGCAAGACCACCGCAGCGCTTTCCTCGCTGATCCAGACCGGACAACCAATCCTCGCTCCCGCGAGTCACTAAATGCAAAAAGAACCTGTCTCACTTCCATTGACACGTTCCGGCTGGATCTCTTGCATACGCCGCCGGGCGGCTCGGGTGTGATTGGGAAAGCGGCTCCCGGAGAGGGTCGGCAGGTTTTTCCGGAGCCGCCGCACCAGCCGGGTCACCACGCGCACGCAGTCGTAGAGAAGCGTCGAGTCGGTGGGGAAATGGATGTTGGTTTCCACGACGGTGGTATCCGCGCGCAGCTTCTTGCCGTCCTCGATGCCCATTTCCACGGCCGCCCGCACGAC
The DNA here is from genome assembly GCA_050743625.1 of Egibacteraceae bacterium. Classification (GTDB taxonomy): domain Bacteria; phylum Actinomycetota; class Nitriliruptoria; order Euzebyales; family Egibacteraceae; genus JBOGED01. The sequence continues at coordinate 1,962 of JBOGED010000215.1, forward strand.
CGCGTCGTTGATCGCCCGCAGGGTCTCTGGGGTCAGCCGGGTAAAGGCGCGGTGGAAGGCATCGTGCCTGGGGACTCTCTGGCAGAAGAAGGTGGTAAAGAGGCGCAGGGTATAGCCGTCGGCGGTGCGCTCGGCCAGTTCGCGAAAGTCCCAGTCTTTGACGCTCTTGAGGATAAAGCTGCGCAGGACCTGCTCGGCGGTGATTCCCTCTCGTCCGGTCTGGGGCCTCTTGAGTTGGCGGCAAAGATCCTGGCGGACCATTTCGATCAGTTCGCCGTGTTGGTCCAGAAAGGCCGAGATCTTCTGCAGGGACTTCTCCAGAGTGACGCCCTGGGCTTGGAGTTCCAGGTCGGCGAAGCCGGATTGCAACAGGGCGGGGCTTCTCATCTCTCGTCTCCTTAGGTCTCCGTATGACCGGGAGCAATATACTGCTATCGGCACTCGCCGTCAAGACTTCTTCTACAATCCCGAGGGAAAATCATGGACCGCAAACGGCTGGACTCCCTGGAAACGAGAATCCAGAAAATCAAAGAGGAAATCGCAACCCTGGACGAGCTTCGTCCCGGCTCCCTCTCGCGGCAATACAACGTCTGCGGCAACCCCGATTGCCGCTGCAAGGCCAACCCCCCCTCCAAGCATGGCCCTTACTACCAACTCAGCTTCACCCGGCAGGGCAAAAGCACCAGCCAGTTCGTGCGGCACGAAGACCTCCCCGCCGTCACAAGGCAGCTGCAAAACTACAGACGCCTGCGCCAGCTCGTGGATGCCTGGATCGAGCTGGGCATGGAGCTGTCTCGCCTCAAACTGCAGAAACCGGAATCAAAAAAACCACCCGGAATCGCGATTTCCAAGCAAAAATAACGCTCCCAATGACCTTTCCGACACACCCGACCACGCGAAAAACCCTGCCCCCACAAGCGCTTTCTACGTTTCGCGACAGAAACTAACTAGCAATCTGAGATGTCAATACGACGCTCGCTGAGAAACAGCAAGACCAGCGGAAAGGCATGGGGTCGGA
>JBOGED010000216.1:0-2690 GCA_050743625.1 Egibacteraceae bacterium
GTCTTGCACGGCCTGGGCGTGCGCCTTGGTGCCTGACACCATGACCACGTAGGGTCGGGCCGAGGCGCGCTGCCGTTCTTTCGATTCGGTGCGTTTCCTCGGTCCGCCCTCCGAACCGGACGTGCCCGTTGCCGAGCATCCGGCTCTCCACGAGTCCGTCTCGGTGGGGTTGCGTTTGATCATGTCGCGCTCTGCCAGGGCGAGGGGATCGCCGTTCCTCGGTAGCGGTAGCGGGTGGTCCGCACCGCGCCGGGGTTAAACAGCGTCACTCCGTCCTCCGCGGGCCACCACCCGTCGGGGCAGTAGCGTCGTCGGAGCTGCTTCCAGGTAGCCCGGCGGTGCTTTCGTCGCAACCAGCCCATGACTCTGCGCCAGACGAAGCCGCGCAGGTATTGGAAGGTTGCGCTGGACACGCCGGCCCGGAAGTAGTTGGTCCAGCCCCGCAGCACAGGGTTGAGGCTGTGCAGCAGTGCTGCGAGCGTGAGGTTCGTGCCTTGGCGGGTCAGCGTCCGCACTTTCTCCGTGATGGCGCGCAGCGCCTTCTTGGAGGGGTAGGTGTAGACGTAGGACTTCGCCGTTCCTCGCTTGTTCTGACGCTGGATGCGCCAGCCCAAGAAGTCGAGGCCCTCGTCGATATGGACGACATCGCTTTTCTCCGGCGCGAGCCGAAGCCCGATTGGGGAGAGCACCGCTGCCACCTCGTCTTGCACGGCCTGGGCGTGCGCCTTGGTGCCTGACACCATGACCACGAAGTCGTCCGCGTACCTGATAAGCCGGTAGTTGGGGAGTCCGTGGCGGCGACGTTTGGCCCGCTCGACGCGGTCATCCCAGCACGCGGCGAAATGGTCGTCGAGCACTGAGAGGGCGATGTTGGCCAGCAGCGGCGAGGCGATGCCGCCCTGCGGGGTGCCGGTCCTCGTGTCCCGCTCGGCGCCACCCTCGGTGAGGATGCCAGCCTTGAGGAACGCCTTCACCAGACCCAGGACGCGTTTGTCTCCGACGCGCTGTCGCATCCGGCCCAGAAGACCGGAGTGCGAGATTTCGTCGAAGCACGCCTCGATGTCGCCGTCCAGCGCCCACTCATAAGAGTTGGAGGCCAGCAGGCGGATCTCGGCGACGGCGTCATGGGCTCGGCGCTTGGGGCGAAAGCCGTAGGAACACGGCTTGAAGTTCGCCTCATAGATTGGCTCGAGCACCAGCTTCAGCGCCGCTTGGACGACGCGGTCCCGCACCACGGGAATCCCGAGCCGACGACGCTTACGCGTCCCGGGCTTGGGGATCGTCCGCTCCCTGGCCGGGAGCGGCTCGAAGCGTTGGGCCTTCAGTTCGGCCCGCAGGTCTTCGAGTAGTGCCGCGACGCCCCGCCCGGTCTCAATGGCGTGGGCGGTCTGTCCGTCCACACCGGCCGTGCGGGCGCCCTTGTTGCCCCGCACCCGACGCCATGCCACCAGCAGGAACGCCGGGTCACACACGAGGTTGTACAGGTCATCGAACCGGCGATCAGGATCGTCGGTCGCCCATCGATGCAGCTTGGTCTGAATCCCCAGTACCCTGGCCTCTGCCTGCTTCGGCGTCGGCCACAGCGCGCTCGTGTTCACGAGCGACCTCCTGGCATTCCAGCCCCAGCGCTGCAGACTCGCTGCCTCCCTTCGCCATGTGGACGGCTTTCCCGCCCGCCGACTACTACGGAGGCTCCGCCCCGTCTCAAGGCCATCAGCCGACGACGGACCTGCCCACTGGCGACCTGGATGGCCAACCAGGAGGGCGACCCGAGACGGTTCCCACGTTCACTCATGCGACCGGTCGACGAGGGAGGTGCCCAGCTATGCCCCGGCAGCCTCGCCATGGCTACGCCACAGACCTTCACCATGGCCTCCGAACCGGCGATTTCTCCCGGCCTACGGAGTTGCCCACCACGTCGGACCTGTGGGCACACGCTGCTGACCGACCCATGTCCGCCAGATTTAGGGCCGGCACGCCGCTTACGGGGCTTTGCCACTGATTCACTCTCGTTACACCATCTCGTCTCGATTGCCGGACCCAGGCCGTCTGGCAGTCCCGGCCCGTCCCGTCGTTGTCGGGGCTGCTCCCACCCTCCCTCGCATCTCCAAGTTCAGGCTGCCCCCATCTTCCACGGCCTGCTGCGACAGACCCACGGCGGAGCCCTTGCATCTCCGCCCGGTCACATGGCGCCTCGTGGCGCACGAAGTCATCCGCGTAGCGGATCATCCGGTAGCTGGGGTGGCCCGGTGCCCTGCGCCGCGAGCGCTCCTGAGAGGAGTGCGCGTTCCAGGCCGCCTCGAAGTGGCGGTCGAGCACCGAGAGGGCGACGTTTGCCAGCAGGGGCGAGAGGATCGCCCCTTGCGGCGCGCCCGATGGCGTTGCGGCCGGGGAGCCATGCTCGCGCATGATCCCCGCGCCGAGGAACTGCCGGACCAGCCTCAGCATGCGCTTGTCGGTCACCCGACGGCGCAGCTCGGCCAGCAGCAGCCCGTGATGGATGCTGCCAAAGCAGTCCTCGACGTCTCCCTCGATCACCCACTCGTAGAAGCTGGGTGCGTTGATGAATCGCCGCACGTGCTCGACGGCGTCCTGCGTCCGGCGCCCGGGACGAAACCCGTAGGAGATCGGGCAGAAGTCCGTCTCCAGGATCGGCTCGAGCACCAGCTTGGCCGCCATCTGAACGATCC
>JBOGED010000217.1:0-5324 GCA_050743625.1 Egibacteraceae bacterium
CGCCACGCGCCTCGATTTGCGACAGCCTCAATACCGCCGATATCCCGCACACAACACGCCGGCTGCTGACCGCGACGGTCAGACCGAACCAGGACAAACCACAACGTTATTCCTGCCCAGACCCTTACGTTCGACTGAGGTCTTCGGCTCGTCGCCTCACACCGCTACGCTGCCCCAGACCAACTGATGAGGAGGCGCGATGGACCGTGAGATCTGCACCGCTGAGATCCTCGACGCGAAACAGGCCAAGGGGCTGACGTTTGCCGGGATCGCGGCGGCGGTCGGCCGCCACGAGGTCTGGGTGACGTCCGCGATCTTCGGGCAGGCGGCGATGGACGCCGACGAGGCCGGCAAGCTGTGCGCCGTGCTGGAGCTTGATGACGAGGTGTCGGCCGCGTTGCAGCAGTTCCCGATGAAGGGCTCGTTGGACGCCGATGTCCCCACGGACCCGCTGATCTACCGCTTCCACGAGATCACTCAGGTCTACGGGACCACGATCAAGGCCTTGATCCACGAGAAGTTCGGCGACGGCATCATGAGCGCCATCGACTTCCACATGGACATCGAGCGGGTCCCCGACCCAAAGGGTGACCGCGTCCAGGTCACCTACAACGGCAAGTTCTTGCCCTACCGCAAGTGGTAGCCGTCGCCGCTTGACGTGCCGTGGGTCTGGAAAGCATGGTGGACGCGTGGCTGTGTCTGAAAGGGGATCCAAGGCGGTCTATCACGCGCTGCGCGGGGCGGGCGTGCGCCTCGTCTCGGCGTTGCCCGAGACGTGGCTCGTGCACCTCATCCGCATGGCCGAGGCAGACCCGGACATGATCCTGGTGCGCCTCGCCAAGGAAGAGGAGGGTGTCGGGATCTCGGCGGGCGCGCACATGGCCGGGATGCGGTCCGCGCTACTTATGCAGAACCACGGGCTCTTACAGTCTGTGAACGGCATCGTCTCGCTCGCCCAGCTCTATCGTGTCCCGTTGCTGATGCTGGTCAGCGACCGCGGCCACCTCGGCGAGCGCGACGCCTGGCAGACCGCTGGCGGCCGCGTTACCCGTCCGGTGCTCGACGCGCTCGGGGTCGTCTGGGACGAGCTGGCCGACCCCGCCGAGGCCGACCAGCGGATCGGCAAGGCCATGACGCTGGCCCACTCCTCGCTCTCGCCAGTCGCCGTGCTGCTCACTCGCGAGCTCATGTGGGAGGACGACGGGTGAGGCGCGCCGACTGCCTCGCGGCCGTCTACGAGGACCTTTCCGACTGCGCGGTCGTGACGATCATGGGTGCCGTCGCGGTGGAGCTGTACGGGCTTGGCCACCGCCCGAACTTCTTCTACCTGCAGCACGCGATGGGCCTCGCCTCGTCGATGGGGCTCGGGATCGCGCTCGCGCTCCCCCGAGTCCGGGTGGTCGTGATCGACGGCGACGGATCGCTGCTCATGAACCTAGGCGGCCTGTCCACCCTTGCCCGCTACGCGCCCGCCAACCTCGCCCACCTTGTCTTCGACAACGAGAGCCTCTTGTCGGTAGGCGGCTTCCCGACCGCCACGGCGACCGGTACGGACCTGTGCGCCGTCGCCCGCGCGGCCGGGATCGCCGACGCGCGAGACGTCACGGATCTCGAAGCCTTCACGGACGCCGCCCGCGCCGCGATCGCCGCCGATCATCTCGCCTTGGTCGTCGCGAAGGTCGAGCCGGTCGGCCCGTCGAGCTTCCATATGGACCTTCACCTATTGGAGAACCGGTTCGAGTTCGCGCGCGCCCTCCGCTCCCCAGGTAGGTCGGCGTGACACCGATCGCCGCCCTCGTCGAGGCGCTGGCCACGGGCGCGGTCCGGGTGGTCGACCTCACACAACCTCTGTCGGAGCGGACGCCGATCCTGCGGTTGCCCGAGCCGTTCGCGAACGCGCCTGGCTGGAGGTTGCGCCAGATCTGCCGGTACGACGAGCTCGGCCCGGCGTGGTACTGGAACGCCTTCGACGGCAGTGAGCACGTGGGTACCCACTTCGACGCTCCCATTCACTGGGTGACTGGCCAGGACCTCGACGACGTCTCCCAGGTCCCCCCGCATCGCCTCATGGGACCGGCCGTCGTGATCGATCGCGTCGCCGAGGCCACGGCCGACCCCGACTACCTGCTGGAGGTCGACGACATCCGGTCGTTCGAGACCGAGCACGGGCCCCTTCCCGATGGTGGCTGGCTGCTCTTCCGCACTGGTTGGGATCGAAGAGCTGAGGACCAGGAGGCGTTCCTCAACGGGGCGCGGACCCCAGGCTTCTCCGTCGAGTGCGCTCGCTGGCTCGCCGAGCGCAGCCCGCTGATCGGCGTCGGGGTCGAGACGGTCGGCACCGACGCGGGAGAGGCGCACCGGTTCGAGCCCGCCTTCCCGTGCCACGCGTTCATGCTTGGCGCCGGCAAATATGGCTTGACCCAGCTCGCGAACCTCGCTGAGTTGCCTCCCACCGGCGCCTTCCTGATCGCCGCTCCGCTCAAGATCGTCGGTGGCTCCGGAAGCCCGACCCGCGTGCTTGCCCTGGTCCCCTCGCAGTAGCCGCAGTCCGAGCGAATCCACGATGGCGCCACAGTGAGGTTCCGCCCGCTTGCTCCGAGCCCAAGAACACGGCCGCGCCCAGCCTAATCCTGCACTGCAGCATTCGACCGAGCTGATGCTTCACTATTTGCTCGCCCCAAACAGCGCTGTGCCAGGGTAGAACTGGCGGTGTGACGGTGTTCGTAGGGACGTCAGGGTGGCAGTACCGGCACTGGCGCGGAGTGTTCTACCCCGAAGGGCTGCGCCAGGCCGACTGGCTGGGCTACTACACCGCACGCTTTCAGACGGTCGAGGTCAACAACACGTTCTACCGGCTCCCCGAGCGTGCGACGTTCGCGAGATGGGCGGAGCGCACGCCCGCCGACTTTGTGATGGCGGTGAAGTTCAGCAGGTACTTGACCCACTACAAGCGGCTGCGCGATCCCCGAGAGCCCGTGCAGCGGTTCTGTGCACATGCCGGCGCGCTCGGCTCGAAGCTGGGGCCGGTCCTGGTGCAGCTGCCGCCGGATCTCGCGGTCGACGCCGAACGGCTCCGCCAGACACTCACCGAGTTTCCTCCCGGTACGCGGGTGGCGGTGGAGCCCCGGCATCCCTCGTGGTTCGTCGACGAGGTGCGGGCGGTACTGGCGAGGCACGATGCCGCGCTCTGCTGGGCCGATCGGGCCGAGCGCCTTCTCACGCCGGTGTGGCGCACCGCGGGCTGGACGTTCATCCGCTTCCATCAGGGGCTGGCGCAGCCGCGCCCCTGCTACGAGCCGTCGACCTTGCTCACCCGCGCCCGCCTCATCGCCGAGGAGCCTGAGCAAGACGCCTACGTCTTCTTCAACAACGACTCTCAAGGCTGCGCCCCTCGAGACGCGTGGACGTTCGCTGAAGCCTGCCGCGAGCTTGGTCTGGAGGTCACACGCGTGCCTCGCACGCAGCCTGTCCCGACCGGCGCCGCGCCGGCGTTTCCGGAGCAGCCTCGTTGACCACGGTTGGCGTGGTGGCCAACCCGGCGTCGGGGCGGGATATCCGGCGGCTGGTCACGGGGGCGTCGGTCTTCGACAACGCGGAGAAGGGCAGCATGATCCACCGGCTCATGGCCGGTCTCGGCGCGACGGGCGTCGAGCATGTGCTCGTGATGCCGGCCGGTGATGGGATCTCCGGTAGCCTCCGCCGCCACGTCGGCGCTGGCCACCGAGGCGACGGGCAGCGATTCCCCGCACTCGAGTTCCTGAAGATGTCCTTGCGGGGAACCGCCGCGGACACCACCGAGGCGGTCGACCGGATGGTGCGGGCCGGCGTCGGCGCTCTCGTCGTGCTTGGCGGCGACGGCACGCACCGGGTGGTCGCAAAGGGATGTGGGAGCGTCCCGATCTGCGCGCTGTCGACCGGGACGAACAACGCCTTTCCCGAGATGCGTGAGGCGACGGTTGCGGGGATCGCGACGGGACTCGTCGCTACCGGTCGGGTGGCGGGCCCGGCGGTGCTGCGCCGCGAGAAGCTGTGGCGGGTCTGTGTCGACGGCCCTGCGGCGCCGGCCCGGAGCGAGGACTGCGCCCTGGTCGATGTCGCGCTCGCGACCGGCCGGTGGGTCGGCGCGCGAGCACTGTGGCGGGCGGGGGACATCGTCGAGTTCGTGGTCTCGTTCACGCGCCCCGACTCGATCGGCCTCTCGGCCGTCGCTGCGATGGCCCACCCGGTCACGCGGGACGCACCGTATGGCGTGCACTTGCGCCTCGCTGACCCGGCCGAGGCCAAGCTCGTGGTCCACGCCGCGCTCGCCCCTGGGCTTGTCGTCCCCGTCGGCGTCAACGAGACCCGCCGGGTCGAGCCCGCCGACGTGATCGAGATGGCTGGCCGGGCAGGTTCACTGGCCCTGGACGGCGAGCGCGAGATCGAGCTCGGACCCCTCGACCATGTCGAGGTGCGCCTCGAGACCAGCGACATGACGACCATCGACATCGACGCCGTGATGACCGAGGCCGCTCGCCAGGGCCTGATGGCGGGACCCGCCGCTCGCTAGCCAGGCCTTCCGCACATGTCGGGCTATAGGGTGTCCCGCGTCCGCACGGGCGGTCCACCGCAGCTGCCGAACCTCCAGCTCAAAGGGCCGGTCGACGACATCGTCTGGACCCGCAGCCGCACCGACCCCGGACGCAGCGCACTCCACGTCATTTGGTGACGACGGGACGCGGTTCTAGCATGGCTGCGCATGCGCGGATCAGCGAGCATCGTCATCGAAGCCACGCCTGAGGCGGTGTATGCGCTCGTCAGCGACGTGCCGCGGCTCGGGGGGCTCGGTCCCGAGTGCTACCGGTGCGAGTGGAACAACGGCGTGGGCGAGCCGCGGGTCGGGACCAGCTTCACCGGGTACAACCGGCTCGGTGACTTCGAATGGTCGACGCAATGCGTGATCACGGCTGCGGATCCGGGGCGCTTGTTCGCCTACGAGATCGTGCGACCGGGTGTTCGGTACAGCCGGTGGACCTACATCTTCGAGCCCGGCGGCGCCGGTACCCGCGTGACCGAGTCGTTCGAGGTGATGAGGCTCCCCTCGGCCCTGAAGGGCTCAAACGGGGAGCAACTGGCCCAGCGCGAGCGGATGCTTGTAGACGGGATGCGCCAGACCCTGGCCACGCTGAAGCGGGCGCTCGAGAGCCCCGGCTAGGGACAATGCCACCAATTTAGGGTCTTGAGTCAAGCGTTGCTTTTGCGCGCGTACGCGCAAAGCCGCAGACCAAGGGATCTCGGGACACCCACAACACCTATTGGCCCGCTGTTTTTGCGCGCCAGCGCGC
>JBOGED010000218.1:0-6231 GCA_050743625.1 Egibacteraceae bacterium
CCCAGACAGGAAGCACCTAAGTTGGTGGCATTGCCGCTAGCCCCGTCTTCCGCACATAGGGTTGGCTGGACAAATGCGGCGCCCGCGGTGGCCCGTAGGATCCGGAGTTGGGGGTACGCGCATCGGTACGCGTCCCGGTAGCGCGCCCGGGGTGGTCTGGCGTGGTGCATGTTCGTGCGCGTGCTCGAGGTGATCGCGCCGAGCCGCACCGAGTTCGGCGAAGGAGGCGCGTTGCGTCCACCAGACCTTCCCCGAACAGGGATTTAGGGGCGTATGTGCCCCGAAATCCCTGTTCGGGAACACGTGCGGATGCGGGACACCCTACGGCCCACCATGTGCGGAACACCCGGCTAGTTCCAATGCCACCAACCTACTCGCGGTTTCGGCGGGCCGTCAGCGCCAGGGGGACACCCAAGACCAGAGCCTGGACAGCCCGCGGCCGAGACGCTCGCCGAACGAGGGTGGCCGCGGTTGGGGTAAGGCGTGGGCGATCGCGTGGAGGTCCCCTGATGGCGCGTCGCCGACGATCGAGTAGGTGTGGCCGGCGGCCTCCCAGACGTACGCAGCCGGGACGGAGCCTGGCCAGTGGTATGCCTGAAAGCCGAGGTCGGCCAGCGGCTCGGCGCCCGGGCGCAGCGAGGTCCGGTCCAACGTGCCGGGCTGCTGAAACAGCGAGACCGTGTACAGGCCGTCCGAATACGTGATCTGCAAGGGCTGGGCCTCGTCCGACGTGACCGCGTAGACGCCGGTTGCCTCGTACCCTCCTGGCAGCTCCTCCGGCACCACCCAACCTGCTCCGCGGAGCGCCTCAAGGCCAGTCTCATCGATCTCCGAGGCGTCTTGACGACGCAACGGGGATCGCGCGGCGGTGAGCGTGGGTTGTGCCGGTTGTCCGGCACCATCCGCCGGACCCAGGTCGAGTGACAGGTAGGCAGCGAGGCGGACTGGCTCAGGACCCCCGTCGTAGGTCTCGCGGCGGACCAGCAGGCCGGTACCCTCGTCGATCCACAGCCGCTCCCGCAGGCTGCCATCCCCACGGCGGCGGATCTCAAGGCGGGCGCACGGGCGGTCCATGATCCGCTCAGGTGAATCGACGTGCACCTGGTACTTCGCCTCCAAGGCCGCGAAGGATTCGCGTGGATCCTCCGCATCGTCCGTGGGCAGCGACAGGAACCAGCTCGCCCCGCTGTCGACCAGCGCCCCGCGGTCCTCGCCGATCCTCACGACCTTGCCGTCTTGCGGCCGTAGCTCCAGCTCACCAGCCGGGTCGTTCTTCACGCTGGAGGTCATGACGTGAGACTGCCCAGCAAACCACGTGATCCAGATCGCCTCACCGGTGAACGGAACGCTCCGCGTCGCCGTGGCGGCACGATAGAGCAGCATCCCCCAATCGCCGCCAGTGCCCAGAAGCGCCAAGGGCCACTCGCGTGTGCTTGCTGGGCTCGCGACTCCGGCGCTCGCGATCAGGCAAGGGAGGAGGAGCGCGATGACGAGCGTGAGCCAGCGTCCTACGGTCACGATCCGTTCACCAGGACCGGCGTGGAAAACGGCTGCCCCACGGTCCGCACGAGATGGTCCACGGCGTAGACGTCGACTGGCACCCGGACGACCTGAGACGCCGGATGCGGCTGACCTCCCAACCCGAAGGCCGCTCCCCCGACAAGGCCCACGAACACCGCGCATACCGCGGCCACGCGCCCGACCAACCGCACGCGTGGCCGTTGCTCTGCCACCGGCATCAACGCCTGGACTCGGCTGAGCAGCGAGACCGGGATCTGCCGCACCGGCATGCTCCGAAGCAAGGACCGCATGCGGGCGAGCGACTCCAGACGGTCCTGGCATCCCGCGCATCCGTCGAGATGGGCGGCCATCCGGACGCGGTCAATGGCGGAGAGCTGCTCGTCCAGCCAGGCGGACTGGAGACGCTCGAGGTCCGCGCACTCGTCTCTCACCGGCGCGCCTTCTCCGCCTCGTGCGCGCGCTCAAGGTGCTCACGGAGCTGCTTGCGCCCGCGGTGAATGCGAGAGCGGACCGTTCCCATCGGCCAACCCGTGACGCCCGCGATCTCCTCGTAGGTCAAACCCTCGAGGTCACAGAGCACGACCGCGAGACGGAAGTCGTCACTTAGGCGGCGGAGCCCTTCCTCGATGCTGGCCTCGAGCGTCCGACGCTCGATCAAGTCGGCGGGACCCGGCTCGGTCGAAGGCGGCTGAGCCCACTCGTCGGACCGGAGCGGCTCCATCCGGAAACGGCGGCGCCGGCGCACCTGGTCGAGGAATAGGTTCTTGGTGATCCGGTACAGCCAGCCGTCGAACGTACCGGGCTGGTAGCGGTCCAGATTGCGGTAGACGCGGACAAACACGTCCTGCGCGAGATCGGCGGCGTCCTCAGGGTTGCCCGAGAGCCGGTAGGCCAGGTTATAGATCTTGCGGCCGTAGCGGCTCGCGACCTCCTCGCCGGAGGGCCGCGGGTCAGGCACGTCACCCACCAGGCCTCCCGTCGAGTCGTCCGCGCCAATCGAAGGCTGAAACCCCACTCTAGCGAGCATTAACCTCCTCCTGTTGCCCCGACGGTGACACCTGTGAAACGTGCGCCCTGGGTTGCTGGTTCCCCGGGGGCCTTACACCTTGGGGCTGCTTACCGCCTTCCAGGAGCGCGCTAGTGTGCCGTCCGTGCACAATGACCAGCAGAACCGAGCGTACGTCCGCGCGTACCTCGAGCGTGAAGATGAGCCGCTGCGCGCGGCTCGCGCCCGCAGCGAGGAAGCCGATATCCCGGCCGTGGACTATGAGACCGGCGCGCTGCTGCGGTTCATCGCCAGGACAACGCGCGCCCGCCATGTCATCGAGATCGGCACGGGCGGCGGCTACAGCGGGCTGTGGCTGATCGGCGGGATGGGCCAGCGCGGGACGCTGACCACGATCGAGGTCTCTCCCGAGAACCAGGCGCTCGCCCAGCGCGCGTTTACCGAGGCGCGGGTCTCGGCCAGGATCCGTTCCATCCTGGGCGCCGCGCTCGTCGTGCTGCCGAAGTTCGCCGACGCCGGCTACGACCTGGTGTTCCTCGACGCTGTGAAGACCGAGTACCCGGAGTATCTCGACCATGCGAAGCGCCTCTTGCGCCCCGGCGGGATGTTGCTCGCGGACAACGTCCTGGGCGGTGGCCGAGTCGGCGACCCGGCCGTCGCCGACGACGAGACGACCGCCCTCCGTACCTTCAACGACACCGTGCACGCCGACCCCGACTTCCACCCCACCATCTTCAACATCGGCGACGGCGTCCTCGCCGCCGTCTACCACCCCATCACTTAGATTCACGGATAGCCCGGAGACGTGAGCGCGAAGTCACCGACGGATGCGCGCCCGACGCCTCACCGCTCCAAACCAAAGGACGACAACTAAAAGAAGCGGTACTTGGTCGACAGCTCGGCGGAGAAGGCCATGATGACCGCCAGGTAGAAGTAGCCCGTCGCCGCTTGGATCGACCGGCCGCCCTCGCGTGCGAGCTTCCACACGAAACCGGCGATCATGGCGCAGATCGTGACGAGCCCGGCGGCCAGCAAAACGGTGAAGCCCGGCACCGCGAGCAGCGGGGAGAACGCGGTGCCGGCTGTCGAGGGCGCCGGGTTGAGTGCCGACAGCGCGGCGGCCCCCGTCGCGCCGACGACGCCAGCGATGTACCACCAGGCGCCGCGGATCATGTGCCGCGGGTCGAGGCGCCGCTCGACCAGGTACCAATGCCCCAGCAGGAGCCCGTACAACGTCGAGCCGAGGAACAACGCGCCCAAGGCCAGCTCGGCGACGCCGACCAGCTCGGCTCTCCCGCGCAGCGCGGCGAACAGCGGCAACGCCACGACGCCCGCCACGCAGGCGGCCAGCCCGGCGAGGTGGGCCACGCGTGTTTGCCTGGCGAGCAGGAGGAGCACCCAGATCGCGCAGAGCCCCGCCAATGCCTTCAAGGCGAGCGCCGCCCGGGCACCCTGAGGCGAGGCGACGGCCTCTCCTCGCATGATGAGCCACGCCCCCGCCGCGCACAGCGCCACGGTCACGCCGGTGAGCACGAAGAACCCGCGCCGCACCGCGCCCCACACCCCACTCGCCCATAGCACGATCGAGCCACCAACGGCGGCTTCGAGCAGGATGACGGACATCACCGCAGCGGGACCGCTCATGACCGCCCCGGCGTATCGCGGGAACGTCGCATCCCAGGAACGAATCGCACCGGGGTCATGAGTCCGTCGCCCGAACTCTGGAGCGCAGGTACTGCACCAACGTGCGGACCATCACGCCGGTGCCGCCCTTCGCCGTGTAGTAGCTGTCGCCCTCTTCGGTGAAGGCGGGGCCAGCGATATCGAGGTGCGCCCACGGCACGTCGCCCGTGAACTCCTTCAGGAACAGACCGGCGATGATCGATCCCGCCTGGCCTGCCTTCCCGATGTTCTTCAGGTCGGCGACCTCACTCCGCAGCTGGTCAGCGTATTCGGCGTGCAGCGGGAGCGGCCAGACCAGCTCACCGGTCACGCCCGCGGCGGCCCGTAGCGCCTCGACGAGGGCCTCGTCGGTACCCATCACCGCGGAGATCTTCGGTCCCAGCGCGACTATCTGCGCGCCGGTCAAGGTGGCGAGGTCGATCATCGCGTCAGGACCCTGCTCAGCCCCGTAGGCGAGCGCGTCGGCGAGGACGAGGCGACCTTCCGCGTCGGTGTTCATGACCTCGACGGTCTTGCCACCGCGGTGCGTCAACACGTCCGACACCCGGATCGCCGTCCCCGACGGCATGTTCTCGGCGAGGGCGACCAATCCGGTCACCTTGACCTTGATATCCAGGGCGGGCAGCGCCGACATCGCCGCAACGATGGCCGCTGCGCCAGCCATGTCCGACTTCATCGTTCCCATGCCGCTGGCGGACTTGAGCGACAATCCCCCGGAGTCAAACGTGATGCCCTTGCCGACGAGCATCACATGGCCAGCCGCGCCTTCCGGCGAGTAGCGCAGCTCGACGAGGCGGGGCGGGGCGCTGGAGCCCTGGCCGACACCGAGGATGCCTCCGAACCCGCCCTCGGCGAGCGCCTGCTCATCGTGGATCACCACCTCGATCCCGATGTCGCGCATGATCTGGGCGATCCGCTCGGCGAGCGCCGGTGGCCGCTTGTCGGCGGGCGGGGTGTTGACGAGATCGCGGGCGAGGTTGGTCGCCTTCACCAGCACCTGGCCCTGGCGGATCCCCTGCTCCACCTCGCCCGCCGCCACCCCTTCGCCGGCCAGCAGGCAGATGTGCGCGATCTTCGGCGTGTCCGAGGGCTTGGTCCGGTAGGTGGTGAATGCGTACGCTCCCAGGCCCGCGCCTTCCGTGATCGCCTGTCCCCGTTCGGCGACGGAGAGGTTCTCGAGGAGATCACCCGGTACCACGATCGCTACCGCCGCGTCCCGGGTCGCGTGCCGGGCGCAAGCCCCCGCCGCTCGGCGGAGCGTCTCGGCTTGCTCGTGCTGGTCATTGGGGTTTCCCAGCCCTACCACCATCAGCAGCCGCGCGGTCGCCTTGCCGCGGGTGGGGATCCGCGCAACCCCGCCCAGATCGCCCCGGTATCGGATACCGGCCAACTCCTGCTCCAGATCGACGCCGAGCACCTCGGCGATCGCTGAGGCATCACGCCCCAGCACCGCTCCGCTCTCACCCTTGCTCACGAAGATGGCCAGCACCTCAGCCGCCATCGCCGCCGGGGACTCTTGCGCTAGCTCGAAGGTCACCATAGAGCCCAGAGTGTAGTGGCCTGCATAGGATTGGCGGCGTGGACGAGCCAGTACCTTCCAAGGACGTACCCTACGAGCCAACCGCGGTCGACCTGCGCGACTACATCGTGTTCGATCCCGCGGGACCGATCCAGCGCCGGGTGTTCGCCACCGACGTGGTGGGGGTCGACCTCGTCTGCCTCGAACCCAAGCAGAGCATGAGCGCGCGCGCGTTCCCGACGGCCGACGCCGTCTACACGGTGCTGGGCGGTCGGGCGTGGGTCGTGACCGACGAGGCCGAGGTCACGCTCGAGCCGCTCCAGTCTGTCATGGTCCCCACGACAATCTGGCACGGGGTGCGCAACGACTCGCCGGACCCCCTCATTCTCCAGGTGATCGTCAGCCCACCCGACGAGGTCCCCGCCGTCTCAGAGCCGGTCGCGGCCCCACGCCAACAAAAACCAAAGCGCAGCGCGATCGACCGCCTGCGCAAGGCCCTAGG
>JBOGED010000219.1:0-4581 GCA_050743625.1 Egibacteraceae bacterium
GCACAAGGTGTAATTGGTCAAGGTGTTCGGGAAGTACTGGGCTGGCAAAGAGCGCGAACCCCTCACCGTCAGCCGAGG
Organism: Egibacteraceae bacterium; assembly: GCA_050743625.1. Classification (GTDB taxonomy): domain Bacteria; phylum Actinomycetota; class Nitriliruptoria; order Euzebyales; family Egibacteraceae; genus JBOGED01. The sequence continues at coordinate 79 of JBOGED010000219.1, forward strand.
GTGGCGACCCGCAGAACGGCTTCACGATGACCTGCCCGTGACATGATTCATAGAAGGATCTAGCTTGCGCCGCGTCGTTGGTGACGAGGGTGCAGGGAATTCGCAAGCCCGCGGACCTTGCCAACTTGAGGTTCGCCAGCTTGTTGTCCGAGGCTTTAAGTTGCGTCGGATGGCTCACCCAAAACGCGTCATCGAGCAGCCCGACCATGCCAAATAGCGCCGCTTCAGTCTCACGTGCCACGAACTCGGCCGTTGCGGGAGAAGGATTACTGGATCCACCCGCGTATGTTGGTAGTTCCGGCCTGCGAAGCCAGACAGACTTTACCTCTTCGAGCATCAGATCGCCGCTCGGGAGTTGCAGCGTCGCCAGGGGTACTCCTGCACGTTCCCCAAGGCGCACCGACAGACGGCAGGAGTCCAGCAACTCCTCGGTATGGAATCTGCACACCGGTGTTCCATGCCGAACGAGCTCGAGCGCGACTCGATCGGCGTGAACATCTTGCCTGCTGGACAGTATCAGCACCTTGTCTTTCTTGCCGGTCGGTCCAGCGGGGAAGGTGAGCTCGGCAAGCTTTTCGGTCACGTCAAACCCGGTATGGGAGCCCTGGCCCGAGGGCATATCCTCGGCGAAGAGCAAAGGGAAGGGTATGGAATCGGGGTCCATCGTGGGGCGTGGAGCGGTCATCCCGTGGAGCTCAACGATCCCGGGGGCTACCCATCGCACCTCACTCTACCCCCTACGAACGTAAATCTTTCGCAGGGGCCGGTTTCGCCGATGTCGGGAGCAGTGAATTGTGCCATCTCCCCGGGGGGTGAGGTCATGCTCTGTTCAAGCTCGGTCGCGGTCTGATTTATCTGTTCACCGGATAACGCCAATAGAGTGTCTTTGGCATTGCTCGATAGGGCTAGGCTTGCGACATACTCGTCGCGGGTGCGCAAGAACCGTGCGCGCTCTCCGGCGTCGGAGAGAATCGTTACGACCGCACGTTCAAGGCCTGGCTCGCGATAATTGCCTGAATATGTCTCTTTGTGCTTCATGGGTTCACTCCATTATGTGCATCTCAGCTGCATACTGGTTGGTGAGGTTGCTGTGGTAGGTAAGTGGTTCGCTCCTCTTCTGTCAGGCTACGGCCAACGAGCTCACAAAGCCGTCCGGGCCACGAGGCGATGTTAAGATCCCAAATGACGATCTGGGGCTCTTGAGAGCCGTTACCGGCGGAGGCGAGCATTGGTCCCTCCGAGCTGAACACGACACTGAGCACCGCGTCGGTGTGGTCGGTCAACGTGGCAAGCTTGTCCCCTTGTGATACGTCCCAGAGGATGACCCTGCCGTCAAAACCGGCAGAGGCGAGGGTTCGCCCGTCAGCACTAAAGACCACGCTGGTAACCTCTGCGTTATGGCCGGCTAAGGTCGTCACCTGAGCGCGCCGGGAGATGTCCCACAAGATGACCCTACCGTCATACCCACCAAAGGCAAGCGTGCGCCCGTCAGGAGTAAACGCCACGCTGTACACCTCGCCCATACGGGCGGTCAAGGTGGTCAGCGAGATGTGTTGCGCCATGTCCCACAAGATCACCTTGTCATCGAAACCGCCGCTGGCGAGTGTGCGCCCGTCGGGGGCAAACGCCACGCTGTTCACCCCTTGGGTATGGCCGGTCAATTTGGCGAGCTGAGTGCGTCGGGCGATGTCCCACAAGATCACCGTGCCGTCATAGCTTGCGGAGGCGAGTGTGCGCCCGTCGGGGCTGAACGCCACGCTGCTCACCCCGGCGGTATGGCCGGTCAAGGTGGCGAGCTGAGTGCGTCGGGCGATGTCCCACAAGATCACCGTGCTGTCAAAGCCTCCCGAGGCGACGGTGCGCCCGTCGGGGCTGAACGCCACGCTCTTCACCCCTCCGGGGTGACTGCTCAAGGTGGCGAGCCGCGTGCTTCGAGCCACGTCCCACATTGTGACGTTGCCGTAAAGGTCGCCAGAGGCGAGTGTCGCTCCATCAGGGCTGAAGGCCACACTCGGCACTGGGCTGACGGGGGTCACTGGTGAGCGCCGTAATCGTGAACTGGCGTTCTTGGGTCACGTTCCAGAGGATCACCTTGCTATCGTTCCCACCCGAGGCGAGGGCGCCCCCGTCCGGAGTGAAGGCCACGCTGTTGACTCCAAGCATGTTGTGCCCGGTCAGGGCGATGAGCGGGATCCGCCGAGCGAGGTCCCAAATCAGCGCGTGGCCCTCGCTCCCTGCGCTGGCAAGCATGCGGCCGTCGGGGCTGAACGCCACGCTGTGGACCGCGCCGGTGTGCCCGCTGGTCAGGGCAGCCAGCTGAACGCGTGTGGCCACGTCCCACAAGATCACCCTGCCGTCCGAGCCAGCGGCGGCGAGGATGGTTCCGTCGGGGCTGAACGCCACGCTGAGTACCCCACCGGTCGCATCGGGCAGCGCGGCGAGCGGGGCGCGTTCGTCCAAGTCCCACAGAGTCACCGTGCCGTCCGATCCAGCGGTGGCGAGGACGGTTCCCTCGGGGCTGAACGCCATGCTGAGCACCTCGCCGGTCGCATCGAGCAACGTGGCGAGCGGGAGACGCTGGTCCGTGTCCCAGAGGATCACCGTGCCATCCCTCGCGGAGGTGGCGAGGGTGCCTCCATCAGGGCTGAACGTAAGGCTATAGACGTCCTGTGTATGGCCGGTGAGGACGCCCAACTGCGTTCGCTGTGCGACGTCCCACAGGATTACTGTCCCGCCGACGCCGCCGGCGGCGAGGATGCGCCCGTCAGGGCTGAACGCCGCGGTGAGCATGCCGTTGCCTGTGCCGGGCAGGGTGGCCAGGCGCGTGCCTTGAGCCACGTCCCACAGCATCACCGTGTCATCCATGCTGGCGGAGGCGAGCGTGCGCCCGTCGGGGCTGAATGCGATGTCGTGCACGCTCTCGACATGCCCGGTCAAGAATCGCTCGGCGCGTTGGAGGTTGCGTAGCTGGTTCAGCATGCTGCCGCGGGTCTCGGGCGATTCGTCGATGGAGAAGGCCGCGAGGCTGAGCAGCGCGGCGAGCTGTGGGTCGCTGTCCACTGCCGCGTTGGCCTCGGCGGCGAGCTGGCGAGAGGTGGCGAGATCGCGCTGCTCGCCCGCCATCCGCCGCTGGAGGACGGCGATGACGCTCGTCGCCACCGCCACGACCAACAGTATGGCGAGGATGCCGTTGAGCGCGCGGAGACGGCGGTTGCGGCGCCGTGCTGCCTCGACCTGGTCGCGCTCGCGGGCGTTGCTGGTGGCGAGGAACTGGCGCTCGAGGTCGTTGAGCCTGGTCTGGTGGTCCGCGGCCCACTCTCGGGCGCCGGCCAGGCGCACACCCCGGTACAACGCCTCGGGATCACGTCCCAGCGCCTGCCACTCGTTGGCGGCCTCGGTCAGGTGGCGGTGGATGCGCAACCCCTCGCGGTCCTCGGTCAGCCACTCCCGCAGCCGTGGCCACTCACGGATCAGCGCCTCGTGGGAGACCTCCACGCTGTCCTCACCCAACGTGAGCAGGCGAGCCTCGGCCAGCTGGTCGAGCAGCTGGTCCACGCCAGCGGCGTCCTCGTCCGCGAGTAGCTCGTCGCGTCGCACGCGCCTCCGGGTGTCCGCCGTGCCCCCGTCCAGCGAGGTCAAGCGCAAGAACATCTCCTCGACGACCCGCTGCTCGCCGGGGTCCAGGTTGCGGTAGACGGCGTCGGCGGTTCGCGCGATCGCCTGCCGGACCCCGCCAGCCTCCCGGTACGCAGCCACGGTGAGCGTGTGTCCTTGGCGCTGCTGCCACGTGGCGAACAGCGCATGCGACAGCAGCGGCAACGCTCCGGGCTCGTCGTCAAGATCGGCGAGCACCGTCTCGACCAGGCCTGGCTCCAAGACCAGACCGGCATGCGCCGCCGGACCGGTGATCGCACGCCGCAGGTCGGGGCGCGCCATGGGCCCCACCAGGATCTGGTTGTCATTCAACGCGCAGACGAGCTGGGGGTACTCCGCGCAGCGGCTGTAGAAATCCGCGCGGATGACAAGCACCACGGTGGCCGAGCGGCCATGGTCGTCGACGAGGCTGACCAGAGAGTGGATGAACTGGCGCCGCTCATGATCGTCGTGGCACAGCGTGAAGGTCTCCTCGAACTGGTCGACCACCAGCAGCAGGCGCGCGCCGGCACGCGCATCCGCCAACACTTGGCGCACCGCCAGGCGCAACCGGCTCGGATCGGCTTGCAGGTCAGCCAGCAAAGAGCCGGAGGCTACCCCGCTCAGCAACGCCGTGCGGGCGGCCAGCTCCTCCAGCGGATGGGCACCCGGGGTCAGCGTGGCCGTGAGCCAGCTCGTCGCTCCCGGGAGCCTTCCCGTCCACACGGCAGGCATGAGCCCGGCGTGTACCAGCGAGGACTTGCCACTACCCGAAGGGCCGACGACCGCCAAGAACGGTGTCTCCGACAGCTGCACGACCAGCTCGGCGACCAGTTGCTCACGCCCGAAGAACCACTCGGCGTCCTCCGC
>JBOGED010000220.1:0-14253 GCA_050743625.1 Egibacteraceae bacterium
CGCTCACAGCCACGCGCCTCGATTGCGACAGCCTCAATACCGCCGATATCCCGCACACAACACGCCGACCGCTGACCGCGACGGTCAGACCGAACCAGGACAAACCACAACGTTATTCCTGCCCAGACCCTAAGAACCAAAACGTGATGTTCCGCCACGTCCCGCTCGATGCCGTCCCGGTGACGCGCGCCCAGCTGGACGGGTTGGGATTGGGCCTCGAAGGTGCCGACCAGTCCGTGGACATCAGGGTCTGCACCGGCGGCCCGGTCTGCGCGCTCGCGATCACGCCAGCGCAAGCCGTAGGCGCCGAGCTCGTGAGCCACCCGGTGCTCAAGCGCAACTCCGGCGTCCGCATCCACATCTCAGGCTGCCCCAATGCCTGCGCCCAGCACCAGATCGCTGACATCGGTTTCTCCGGCGGGAAGGTCACCATTCATGGCGTCCCCCGGCTCGGCTACCAAGTGTGGCTCGGGGGAGATCTGCGCGCCGACGAGCTCGGGCGGGTCGTCGGTCGTATCGCGGAGGACGACGTCCCCGCCATCACCGAGGCGATCGTCGGCGTGTGGGAGGCGCTCCGCGATCGCGGCGAGACGTTGTCGGAGACGGTCAACCGCATCGGGGTGGACGGTTTCAAAGCACAGATCAGCAGCGTCTTCACCGGTCTGTGGGAGCCTGGTCCCGAGCCTGAGGACAGCCAGCTCGACCGCCTTGGCCTGAGCCTCCGCCGCGTCCTGCCTTTGGCGCTCGCGTGAGCGAGACCTCGGCCCAGCTCGTCTCCGTGGCGCGGGTCGAGGATGTCCCCGCGGGCACCGTGACCACCGTCGAAGCCTGCGGCCGCTGGATCGCGCTCGTCAACTACGGAGGGTGGTTCTTCGCGGCCGACAATGACTGCACGCATGCCGGCGGCCCGCTGGGCGAAGGCCGGATCGGGACCGGCTGCCTGCTGGAGTGCCCATGGCACCGCGCGGTCTTCGAGGTCCGCAGCGGCCGGGTCCGGCGCGGCCCGGCGCGCAAGCCGCTGCGCACCTACCGCGTGGTCGTCGAGCACGGGGCGGTATTCGTGGCCGTGCCCTGAGCACAAGGAGCGAGGATCGGCCGGTGCTAGGGGATCCGAAGCCGCTCGATCGGTTGACCGGTGAGGCCGGCGATGAGCTCGAAGTCCTTGTCGAGATGCAGGACGATGAGGTTGGAGAGTTCGGCCGCCGCGGCCACCAGGAGATCCGGCACGGATGGCGCGCGGCGCTGGCCCTGGTCGGCCAGCAGGCCCTGCACCTCGATCGCGCGAGCCTCTATGGCCGGTGTCAGGTACTCGACTGGCATCGCCGACAGCGGCGGACGCTTACTGGCGTCACGCAGGTCAGCACCTGACCTCGCAGAGAATCCGATCTCGAGCCGGGTGACCGCAGTAACCCGCACCAACCCACGCTGGATACGTGCGGCCCATGCGGTTGCCTCGGGGCTGGCCGCGAGACGCACCAGTGCGGACTTGTCGACGAGCCAACTCGTCACTGCCAAGCTCGTGCCATCACTTCCGGCTCGCGCAGATCGGTGAAGGTGTCAGCGAACGTGACGAGGTCATCCACCGTGACCGCCTCACCCAACTCGGCGCCTTCTCCCGCGAGCCGCCGCCGCAGATATTCACTGCGGGACAGCCCGAGCCGCTTCGCGTTGGCGTCAAGAGCAGCTACGACCTCGTCGGGCACGTCGCGGATCAGCAAGTCGGCCATGATGGGCACCTCCACAGTTGCGATATCAAACGATATCACGCTCTGGCGATCCCAGCCGTTCCCGCGCTCAGGCGGCCAGGTCACGCCGGTCCTCTTGGCTCGGCTCTTCAGCACCAACACGGCTACCCGTCTCGGCGAGCCGCTCCTGCGACTTGCTCGACGATCCACTGGTCATGCTCACGCCCTCGCGCGCCGCCCGGCCAAGGGCGCGGTGCGGGGCTCGGCCCCGAGACGGTACCGCCGCTCAATCCATGGGCCCTTGATGAGCCACCATCATGTTTACCGCAGCATGGCCAGACCGCAGCCCGACGCCGAGAGGAGTAGCGCCCACATGCTGAAAGCGAGGAGCCGGTACTTGAGCCGCACGATCCGGCTCACCCGCATGAGCTGGTCGACGAGCTGCTCCAACTCGCGTGGCGCGGACCGCTCGAGCGCGGACCGCAACGCCGCCGGGTCCGCGAACCGCGCGACGTCGCCGTAGAAGGCGAGCGGCGGGCCGCTGTATCTCGCGCTGGCGCCGCGCGGGTAGACGGCCGCGCCCATCAGCACCACCGCCGCACATGCCACCGCGGCGCCTGCCCACCACAACAACGCGCGTGAGCCGGCCAGGCGGGCCGGGGACCAACCGCCTGCCAACGTGGCGGCCATGAGGGTGACGATGACGGCGCTGGCGCTGGCGAAGACGATCGACGCCTTGGCGTCCGCTCGGTGGAGCTCCTCGCGGGTGGTGGCGAGCAGGCGCTCCGCATACGGGATCACCCGAGCCTGCACCTCGCGGTCTGGCCGCGTCACGGCGTCGCCGTGGGATCGTCCCGCGCCACGGCGAACTGCCCGTCGATCTCGTCGACCAGCGCTCGACGCTCCTGGTCAAGGGGCTCGGGGCGGCAATTCGCGAGCACGTGCTCGACGTGCGATAGCAACCCGAGCGCGGGCTGCGGGTCGGCGGTCTGCTCCAACTGGGCGAGCATGTCCTCAGCGCCGAGGCGCAGGAGGTCCCCTTGCCCGACCGGAGGAATGCGAGGCGCCCCACCGCTGCCTGGCGGGTACGCGTACGAGCGGACGACGGCGATGTTCTGGACGCCGCCTCTCACCTCGAGGTAGACGGCTTGCAACCCGTGCCAGGCGACCTTGTGCGCGGCGAGCCGCTCGCCGACCTCGTCCTGCACCACTTGGTACGTCTTGTATGCCTCGTCGAGATCCCGCTGCGCCCGCCGCGCGGTGGCGGCGAACGGGTTGTGTGTGACGGCTTTCACGACGACCGCTCCAACCGTCACCATGAGCATGAGGAGGATGACGGACCACTCGGGGACGAGGCTGGCCTCCTCGGTCCCCCGCAAGAAGTTGGCTCGCGCCAAGGCCAGCAGCCCGACGACCACCAGCAGGCAGACCGCAAAAGGTGCCGCGACCCACCAGATCGGCCGAGGCTCCGCGGTCGGCCGGCCCTCCTTTTTGTCCTTCCACCGGACGAGCGGCTCGCCCAGCAGCGCGCCCGCCAGGGCGACCGTCACTGCGAGCATCATCCCGGGCACGTAAGAGACGAGGGCGCCGATCCGCCCCGCGACCGTCGAGGTGTCGACGTTGCTCACGAACCTGAAGATCTGCCCGAAGAACCACGTCTCGAACAGCCCGGCCCCGCCCACCACGACCCAGGGGACCCACGCCGGCCAGAGCCTGGAGCGCCGGTCCTCGGGCCCGTCGCCGGCATGACGCCGCTCCAGGACGGTGACCGCGCGCCGCGCGTCCGCCGCCTCTCCCAGCGTGCGCAATCTCCGCAGCTCGGCGAGGCTCGCCTGCGCCGCCTCGAACGCGGTGATCACCGCCGACCGCCGTCGTTCCAGCTCTGGCCCCCACCTCTTGAGGAGCTTGCCGATGTCATGCACCGCCCACAGGCGAGCGGCCACGCGATCGTCTTTCACGCCCATGTCTCGGAGGTGCCGGAGCAGGCTGCACGGGCGCGGGTCGTCGTCGAGGTCCCCCAGCGGCAACCACGGGGGGAGCGGCAACGGCTCCAGGGAGTACGGGTCTTCCATCTCGCGTGCCACCTTCCTGTCTAGTTCGCGGGTACGGCCACGACGATCTGCACACGCCGGTTTCCCGCCATCGCGCGCAGATCGGGGGTGCCGTCAGGGCGGAACTCCTGTGGGTTGCTCAGCCGTGACTCCCCGAAGCCGGTCACGGTCGAGACCGCGACGCCTTGGCCACGGAGCGCGTCCGCCACGGCGTCCGCTCGCCGTTGGGACAGCTCGAGGTTGTAGCCGGCCTCGCCACGGCTGTCGGTGTGCCCCTCGACCTGGACGCCGGTGGCGCCAAGCCGGCGGAGCTCGCCGACCACCCGGTCGATGGGCGCCGAAGCGAACAGCTCAGCGCTGTCGAACCTGAACAGCAGCGAGTCCGGCAGGCCGATGACGACGACGCTGCCCAACGGGCGGATGTCGAGGTCGGGGAACTCGGGGCCGGGGTCGCCCGGAGCCGAGGAGGGCAGGTCGGGCAAGTGCGCCGCGCTCCGGACCACCTGCTCGTCGACGTCGCAACGCGCCCCGGTCTGGGCGCACAGCGCTGCCCAGAGGTCGCGTACCCAGCGCTGCTGGTCCGTCTCGATGACCGGTTGGCCCGGGCCGGGCTGACCGAGGCCGACCATCCGCACCTCGACGTCGCTCAGGTCCGGTATGGCGCCAGCGGCGTGGCAGTCGTCGACGATCTGGCCGATCTGGCCGGGGTCCGCGATGGCGGCCTGGCGCACGCTCGCACATCCCACGTTGGCCAGGCCGTCCGTCGCGACGACGACAAGCGAGCCAGGCGCCGGGCCGGCGCCGATCTTCCTCGCCGCCGCTTGCAGCGCACCCAGCACGTCGCTGCCGCTGGTCTGAGGGCTCGAGACCGCCGCCGTCCGCAAGATCTCGCCCAGGCACTCCTGGTGCTCGCGCACATGGAACTCGCGCCGGCGGGAGTCCCCGCGGAAGGCGGTGACCGACCTGGCCCAGCTCATGGTCGCGGTGCTGCCGTCGAACGCGGCGATCTCCAGGGTGCTCCCGGCCGCGACCGCCTCGCGCATCGCCCCGTCCACCGTGGCGGCGTAGTCGTTGACCTCGCCGCCGCCCGAGGGCGTCCCATGCGCCGACTGGGACCGGTCGAGCATGACGACCGTCGTCGCCGGGACCGGCACCCCGTCCGGCACTCGCGCCGAGGAATCACACGGCGTCGCCCTGAACGCGCCCCCGGGCTCACGCCCGACCACGACGAGCGCCACCAGCGCCAACCCCACAACGACCCCACCCCCGATCACCACCGGGCGAACCCAAGCGCGCTCTCGCCCACGTGATTGCAACATCTTCCCCTCCGATCTTTGGCGCCGCCGGATTAGTTGTCGGTGCCGCCGTACCCGATGTTCTTGCCAAGGTCGACTGGCCGTGCGCCGACGTGTTTCAGCAACAGCAAAAACGCCGACTCGTAGCTTTGGAGAAACTCGTAGGTGTTCGACTTTTGGGTTCCCTTGACGGCGTTCTCGACGATCTCCAAGAGATCGTCGTGCTGCTGCTCCAAGTCGGTGGCGAGGTCGGCCATCGTGTGGGCGGTCTCGTGTGGCTGCGCCGCGAGCCGGGCGAGATATTGCGCCAGATACGGTGCCGGCTTCTTGTCGAGGCTCGGATCATCGATGTTCAGGTCACCGAGGAAGAGCCGCCACCTGCTGATGAGGTCCCGAAGCTGCGCCACTTGACTCTGGCTGAAGTTCATCAGCGCGTCTTGCTTGAGCCGCTCGTGCCAGACCTCCTGTTGGAGTTTCTTCACGGCTTCGTCCGCCTCGACCCGCAGCCTCACCTTCCATTTCGCGTCGCCGCGACGGAAACCGGCATAGCGCCATTCCTGGGCGGCACACTGCAACTTGTCCACGAGCACCTCTTCGACCTGAGCGGCCTGGTTAGGCGGATAGCAGCGCGCGACCAATCGCACCGTCGTCTCGATCGTCTCCCACACCGCCTCCTCGTGATAGTCGATCCCTCTGCGAAGCGATCTTTTGCTTTTCTCCTGCGGCACGGTCCAGATGAGCAAGATCGAGACGGAGAAGTCGAAGCCACCACCCTTGCCCGGCGCGCGCAATTCTCGCTCTCCCTCTTTTCGGGGAGGCACCGGATCGGGCAGCCTCAACTGGCGGCGCAACCGCAGGCGGAAACCCTTGGGCGGCGAGGTGTCGCTCAAGATCGGTGCAGCAGGCGCGCTGTGCTCGGCAACGGGTTCATCGGCCGTCATAGCCCGTTCCCCCTCATGCGGTAGCGGTAAAGAACCCATCGTTTGCGGCAAGGGCACGCGTCAAAATGTCATCGACCGCCGGGTGCCATCTGGCTTTGTTCGTTTTCCAGAACAACTGGCGAAACCGGATACGGCTACGGAATTCGGGGTCACGCGCCAGGTCCGTGACGAGGCCGATCAACGGCTCCACGAATCGCGGCTCTCTGCCCCCACGGCGCAGCCAGAACCACAGCACGTTCCAGCCGTCTTCAGAGGTGGCAGGCTCCTCGAGCGCAAGTCGCCACGCCTGACGCACCGTGTCCCGCCACTTGGGGTCATCGGCGAACAGGGAAACGAGGACGGAGGTGGGGTCGCCATTGAGTTCGCCGGTCCCCTCGCTCAGGGTGAGCAGGCTGCGAGCGGCCTGCACCACCAGCGGTCGCTCGTAGCCGCGTTTGTCTCCATGCGCCCACGTATCTAGCACTTTGTGAGCCTCTTCGTGGAAACCGGCCAGAAAGATCTCGCGGAGGGCGTGCGCCAGCGCGTAGTCATCGGCGTGGCGACCTTGTGTCGCGAGCAGGCACAGGCCGTCCAGCGTGTCCTCCACATGCTGCACTCCGATCATGGTGGTGAACGCGAACAGTGCGGTCCGTTGCCTGAAGAAGGAGCGTCCGTGACACCACCGCCGGACACGATCGCGCACACGCACTGTCAAGAGCGGGTCGTGGGCAGCCATCTCAAGCGCCCAGGCCGCGGCCTGCCAATGGGTGTGGCAGTCCCTGCAGTCCGCCCACTGATGGATGATGTTCTCGAAGATGTACTCGAAGTCGTAAGAGGCCAGCTTGCCGATGGCGATCGGAGCACGTACGCGCAGTGCTTGGTCGCGATGCAGGGCGAGTTCCTCGAGCCAATCGAGCAAGGGCTTGCGAACGGTGTCGTAGTCTCGCCACGCGATCCCGAGGACCGCAGCGGCCAGGCCTGGGCGCATCCGGATCCGGCGCGTGACGTCGTCCTCGTCCGGAGCCTCGTCGTCCGAGTGGTCGGTCGCCTCGGCGTATTCGAGTAGGCCGTCGACCGTGCCGCTGAACACTGGGCGCGGCAAGGGCCTTCCACCGGTCTGCACGTCGTGGAGCAGCCTGGCCAAGCTCACGGCGGCATCCATGACGGTCACGAGCGGCATGCGGTCGAGAACCGCACAGGCGATCAGTTGCGCCCGCCGGCACAGCACCTCGGCACGGGAGCGAGGCTCCCCCTTGTCATCGTCCCCGAACGGCCGGGCGAGCTTGGTGCGGGCTCTTTCTATGAGGCGCTCACCGAACCCTGCGAGGATGTCGTCGCCGGAGAGCTTGTGGATCGCCTCCCCCGCCAGATACCGAGCGAGCTCGGCGACCTGGCCAGGCGCCGGGGCCGCCTCTAGCTCCCGTTTCACCTCGTCGCGCAGCTCACCGGTCCAGGGTACGTCCGTGCCACCCTCCAGGCACCGTAAGTGGGCCTTTAGCATCTCGGTCGGGGCGGGGCGGTCCTGGAGCACGAGGTAGTCGCCCAAATTGTCCTGGTCGAGGCGCGCGCGATCACCCACGATCAGGACGAGAAACGCTTCGCAGTCCCTGGCCAGCGTTTTCAATTGCCCCAGGAACGCGAGATTGAGCTGCCCTTCGAGATCAGTGTTCGATCGATCGAGAAGGTATCCATGCCCTTCTTGTAAGTCGTCTTTGGTGATGGCGTCGGGATCGAGGGCGCTGTCGAGCATCTCGACGTCGCTCTCTGAGTCGGCCCCATGGTCCATCTGCCCGAAGGGATAGATCACGCGATCAAGGGCGAGGAACGCCGTGGTAGTCCGGCCGCTGCCGTCCGGGCCTCGCAGGACCTGCACTCGGCACTGCGCAAGGCGTTCGACGAGGTTGCGGTATGCGCTGGTCTCTACGAAGCTCTTGCGCCGGGCGTCGAGCCACGTGCGGCTCAGCGGGCCTTTGCTGAGGGAAACACGCTGATGCTGGGTGGAGAAGTATGCGGTCCCGATAGCGATGCCGCTGTCCCCCATGGCGACAGGGCCGTGGGCGGTCACGAACCCACGAGACGAGCCGGACAGGGTCTGCTCGCCGAGCCACCTTTGTTCGCGGACAGTCCGGTCGCGTTTCCGGAACTCAGAGCTCCCCGGGGCATCCGACGTTCCGGTCTTGCCATGCTGACCGGTGTCCTCGGACCCGAGCTTGCTCTCTCTGTTTTTGTTTGCACCCGGCTCGGGTTGGCGTGTTTCGCCACCCCTGTCGTCTTTGGGACCGTCGGTGCTCATATCCGTATCTGCCGTATCGACCTGCTCGTCGGTCGAGTCGTCTGCGGTCATCGCGCTCCCTCGTTCCGTTGTGCATCTCCGCGCGAAGGGCGTTCGGTGGGAGAGAAGGTCCCGATGACTATGCTGTTGTCGCCCATGCCGACCGGGCCGTGGGCGGTCACGAAGCCGCGGGCGTTGCCGCTCAGGTTTTGCGTGGGGCCCGTCCCCGGTGGCGGGGCGGGCGAGTTTGGGGTTTTGGCCGTTGACGCGGCGGGTGGGGGGAAGCCGGGGACTGTGACCCAGCCGAAGCCCTCCCACTTGCCCTTGATCTCGACGCGGGTGTAGGCGGCGGGGTCCAGGCCGCGCTCGCGCTCGCCGACCGTGTCGTCGAACATCCGGTCCGAGAGGATCAGCGCGAGGTTCGCCTCGGGCGCCGCGCGCAGCGCCCCTTTGAGCGGATCGCTCTCGAGCAGCCGGCAGGTGACGACCGGCGCGTTTCCGGCAAAGTTGCCCCCTTCCCTCCGCGCCTCGCCGTGATGCAGCGCGACACGGACGCGGATGCGCCCGTCCTCGTTGCGCGAGCGATTGTAGAAGTTGAGCTCCGCGACCAACTCGCGGACGTAATCGCAGACCAGCTGCGCCTTCGGGACCATGACCGGGACCAGCGAGAGCTCCCCGTCACCTTGGAGCTGCGGGTCCCACGTGTCCCGGTCCAAATGCGCCAACCGTGCGGCTTTGGCGAGGATCTCCGGCAAGTCATTCACGACTTGAGCTTTTCGCGCCCCGGACTCGATGCGGCTGTACCCCTCGATATCAACAGCAAAGAGAGAACAAGGGGATGAGTAATCATTGGAGTTCGATTTCGCAGGCAAGACGACGGCTCCTTACCTCTTCCCGTCGACAGGGGAAGAGGAACGGCGGACGGAGGTTCGCTTCGGTGTCACTGAAAGCGGCGGTGACGGGACATTGCCTGTGGTTCTTCGGGGTCTCGGCGATGTTCCTGATTTGCAGAGCGGCCGTCACCGCGAGGAGATACATAAAATCCGCTCGGCGCGGTGCTCATCGTTCCCAGCATCCGCTCGATCCGCGTGGGGCGCTGCGTACCGGGCGTCACCTCTGCTGAGTACGTGTACTCAGTTGGTCGGCGATACTGGCGGCGTGGAGGATCGCCTGCCGGCTAGCGAGGGTTTCTTCGCCGGCCTCGCGCTAGACGTCGTCAGCGAGTTCGAGGGGCTCGGCGCGCGACGCCGGTTCCCGGCCGGGGCGGTCCTGTTCCTGGAGGGCGATCGGGCGCACGAGGCGGTCGTCATCCTCTCCGGGGCCGTGAAGATCTCTGTGGGGTCAGCCCAGGGCCGGGAGGTCGTCCTCGACGTCTTCGAGGCTGGGGCCTTGCTCGGTGAGCTGGCCGTGATCGACGGGGGCCGTCGCACGGCTTCGGTGACCGCGCTCACGCCCGTGGAGGTGTTGGCCGTGGCGGCCCGCCCCTTCAACGACTTCCTCGACCAGCATCCCCAGGTCCTGCGAGGCCTGCTGGTCGAGGTGATCGGCCGGCTCCGCACCCGGATGCGCCACCAGCTCGAATTCGGAGCCGGCGACGCCCTGGGGCGGGTCTGCGCCCGCTTGGTCGAGTTGGCTGACCGTTACGGGGAGGCCGACGGCCAAGGCACCGTGGTCAGCTCCCCGGTCACCCAGTCCGACCTCGCCGCCTGGACTGGGCTCTCCCGAGAGGCGGTGGTGAAGGCCCTGGCCAAGCTGCGGCGGCTGGGCTGGCTCGGCACCGAGGGCCGCACCATCACCATCCGCGACCTCGAGGGGCTCCGCCGCCGAGCCGCCCACTGAGCGGCCGGAACGCTCGATGGCTGAGTGGATCTCAGCTCGTTTCCCGAAGCGCGCTGATCGGCAGTGCCCACATGTTGCCGCCAAAGCTCAAGGGCTCCCGGCCCGTGTCGTAGAGGACCGCCCCCGCGGCGACCCGTCCCCCACCCTGCTCACCAGGTGGCGCAAGCCATTCTTGAGCGGACCGTGGCTCCTGCCTTCACCTCGACGTCGGCGATGCGGCCATCCGCCGTCTCGATGCCGACGTCAACTTCGACCCGAACATGGGGGGTAGCGCGCACGCTCGCCCAGCCGAGCTGGCGCCGAAGCTCGCCTCGGCGGTTGCACCCAGCATGTGCGCCGCGAGGCCGCTGTCGTCACGACGAGCTTGGGCTCCCTCACCGCCCGCGTGGTGTAGCGACGCGACCAGGCCGCGATCGCTGGCTGAGCGAGTAGCGGAAGATAGTGGCGGGCCGTGGTCTCGGGGAACGCGCCGTCCTGGGCGAGCAAGCGACGCTGCCGACCGTCGCCGTCCGGGCCGCCACCAGCCACAAGAGCCGCTGGAGGTCCGCGCTCCGCTCGATGTCCGAGAGGTCACTGATGCCGCGTTGGACGAGCGTCGATTCGTGTGCTGCAAGCCCGATGGCGTTCCAAGGCCGTCGGCTTCATCCCCCGCGCCCACCTGCTTGCCGCCGCGGAGGCGCTGATCGAGGTCTTTGCCAAGCGTGCCGTGGTCCGCGCTGCGCTTGCTCTTCCTCGAGTACCATCGCCGCGTCGTTGAGGAGCATTGCCGCCAGCTCGAGGCTGGCTTGGCGGCAAAGGACCAGGGCTCCGGTCACAAGGGCATGTGACGCAAGAACTCTGGCCGCCCGTGCTGCGCTCGGTATCGACACGAGGAAGAGATTGGCAGCACAGGTGGGAGCGCTCCAGTGGGCTCTTGAGAATCCTCAACGGGGCGCGGCGGCCCCTTCTCCACAGGGGTGCGGCGCGCCCCCTTGCCAGCCCCCTGGTCATGTGCAGTATCTTCCCCCCTCACACGGCGACGGGGGACAACTGATGCCCGCAGCATCACGCGACGAATGGCAGCCCAACCACCGGCTCCGGGCTGCCCGGGAACAGGCCTTCGGGTCACAGAGCCGCGCGAGGTTCGGCCGGGCGGTCAAGCGCCGGTGCCAAGAGCGGTTCGGCGGCCATTGCGGGGTGGACCATCGCAAGGTACGCAAATGGGAAGACGGCGTCTGCCATCCCGACGTCTGTCACCAACAGGCGGTCTGCGACGTCCTGGGAGTGGCGTGGGAGGAGCGGGAGCGAGTCGGGTTCGCGGCGCCGGCCCGAGAGCCCACGCGCGAGGTGGCCGCGAAGCTCGACCTGGTCGAGTGGTATTGCCCACACTGCGAGCGACTGGTGCGCACGGCAGGATGGGCGATCGGAGTTGACCAGACCAGGGGGCGCGACACGGACCGAGGGCAGTTCTTGCGTGCGGCGGGGGCGGGGGTTGTCGTGCTCGCCACAGACCCGCTCCACGGGCTCACCTCGATCTTCCCGGTCCCGGGCCTGGCCGATGCCGGCAGTGCGAGGGTGGTCGCCGACGCCCTGTCGTCGACGTATGAGACCGCCAAGCCCGCTCATCTGCTCGGACTTGCCCGGCAGCACCTGTCTCGCGTGGTGGACAGCCTCGGCGCTTGGGCGCATTCCCCCGGCCAACTGCTCGCCGTGGGAGTGGACATGGCCTGCTTGTGCGGGTGGCTGTCCCGCTCGTCTGGGGTCGTGGGCGACGCGCATGCCTACTTCGCGCTCGCGGCCGATCTCGCCGAGGTCTCGGCACAGCCTGAGCTGCTCGCTCGGGCGCTCGGGTCGCAGAGCATCCTCCGGAGCAGCCTGTACGTTCCCGGTGGCAAGAGCGGCAATCCCCGGGAGGCGCTCGAGTTGCTGGAGCAAGCCTTGCCCGGGGCCGAGGCAGGGATATTCCGAGCGTGGCTGACGATTCGCACCGCCGAGGAGCATGCCCTACTCGGAGCGCGTGACGCGTGCCTGCGTTCTCTGGACCTCGCACAGTCCGAGCTCGGGCGCGGCGACGGCAGCGGCTTCTTCTCGACGCAAGCGTTTTGGAGCTGCGGCTGGAACCGCTACCTGGCCTTACGAAGAGGCCGCTGCTTCGCGCTGTTGGGTCAGGCGGAGCTTGCGCTGGCTGAATTGCGCGCCGCGGACGACGAAGGATCTCTCCGCCTGGTGGCGCTATCCCGGGCGGATACGGCGCTCGCTTGGGTGGTGGCGGGTGAGCCCGAGCCGGCCTGCGAGGCGATGATGCGCAGCCTGGACGTGAGCGAGGTGAGCGACTATGCGGTCGGCGGCCAGCGCGTCCGTGAGGTGCGGGTCAGGTTCGATCCGCAATGGAAGGGTTTGGAGTGCGTGCGAGCGATCGACGAGCGACTGCGGGGAACGACCGTGTAACTCGTCCGGGTGCTCAAGCGGGCAGCGCGGCGTCGGCGAGGAGCGTGACCTGCTCGGGGTCGGGTGAGCACGGGAACAGGATCAGCTCGTCGCAACCGGCCTCGGCGAAGGCGGCGGCGGTGTCGCGTACCTGCTCGGCGGTCGTGAGCGCGCTGGCGGCGATGGCCTCCGCGTACGCGCTGAGGAAGCGGTAGTAGTCGAGAAGGTAACCACGCGCGTCCTCGACCGCCGACGATCCCAGCGAGAAGTACGCGAGCGCGGCGAGACGCGGTTGGCCTTCCCTTCCCCCTTCCTTCCACGCGGCTCGGACCTTGGCCGCCATGGCGGTGAACATGTCCAGCCCCCCGCCTCCGGTGATCCACCCCTGCCCGTACTCGACGGTACGGCGGATCACCGCGTCGCTCCCGCCGCCCATCAGCAGTGGCGGTCCGCCGGCCCGCGTCGGGCTGGGGCCGATCGCGCCCGCGAAGCCGCGCGGCTCACCCGCCCACACCGCCCGCATCTCGGCGAGCTGTTGGTCGTGGTCGCGGCCACGGGTGTGGAACTGTGCCCCCGCCGCCGTGAAGTCGTCCTCACGCCCACCGACGGCGATCCCGACCGTCAAGCGCCCGCCCGAGATCTGGTCGACGGTGGCGAGCTGCTTGGCGAGCAGCGTCCCGTTCCCGCGGAACGGCGCGATCAGGATCGCGGTCGTCAGCCCGATCCGCTCGGTCACCGCGGCAGCGGCGGCCAACGTCGGGATGGTCTCGTAGTTCCCGTAGACCACCCGGTCGATGGTCCCGAGCGTCGAGAACCCGCGCCGCTCCGCCTCGCGCGCCCAGTCGAGGATCTCGCGGGCCTGCACCCCCGGGATAGTCGACGGCAAACCGATACCGATATCCATGTCCCGCCCTCCGCTTCGCACCAGGAGGAACAGGCTACCGGCGCGCCACCCGCGCTACCGCAGGGCCCCGAGCTGGCGGAAGAGGCCGAGGTCGTCGCGCACGGCCCAATGCTCGCGGATGACGCCATCCTCGACGCGGTAGACGTGCATCGTCTCGATCGCGAGCTCGCGCCCGGTGGGTGGGATGCCGAAGAGCTCCCCGACGTGGCGGCCGGTGAACCGCACGCGCAGCGCGACACGCTCGCCGGCGGCTACCTCGTCGAGCGGCTCCCACCGCGCCTGCAGTGCAGCGCGGAGCAGGCGGAAGACGCCTTTGTAGCCCTCAGGCCCAGGGGGCGTGCCGTCCGGCGCGCCGTGGTCGACGAAGTCTGGGGAGACCAGCCGGTCGATCGCGCCGAGATCGCCGGTCGTGATCGCGGTGAACAGCTCGCGTACTGGGGTGAGGTTGTCGACGGGCCGGCGACCCAAGGCGGCGCGCAGGAACCCCTCGATCGTCGCCACCGCTTGCGCGGGGCTGGCCAGCATCTGGTTGTGGCCTACCCCGATGGCGCGCGCGGTCACGAGCTGAGGGCACAGCGCGGCGACCCGCTCGAGGTCGGCCAAGCGAGGCCCGCCGGTCGACTGGATAAAGAGCACCGGCACATCGGTGCCTCCCAGGGTCTTCACCGCCGTCTCGGCGTCCCAGGACAGCATCTGCTCGGCGTACCCGACGACGACGTGCTGCGGCGTCGCTGCGACCAGCTCCTTCTCGTGCTCGAGTACCTCGGGGTCGTCGGTGGGTAGGTGCGTGGCCTCGACCAACCCGTCCATCACCTCACGCCACGCGGGGCCCGCAGCAGGAGCTGCGGATCCGGGCCTGGACGCTGTCGACGCGTCCGGAC
>JBOGED010000221.1:0-1859 GCA_050743625.1 Egibacteraceae bacterium
GGGCAGCTCCGTGCGCAGCGGGCGGCCGATCGCTACGGGGTGCCGCTCCTCCCGCTGGGCGACCTGATCGCCTACATGGGCTGGTGGGGCGACGCCGAGCGACTTGCCGTGCCGTCAGGGGTATCGAAGTGGTGGCCGTGCGGTCAGACGGGCTGATGACGCCGAATCCGCTGGTGTAGATCGACGGTGTCGTCGGTCGGCCGGGTGTCGAGCTCGGCCTGCAGCGCCTTCTCGCAGTCGTAGTACTGGCGCATGGCGAGATAGCGCTGGTTCTGGCGCGCGTAGCACCGCATCAGCTCGCGGTGGACGTCCTCGCGGTAGGACTCGACGGCGAGGATCTTCTGGCAGACGGTGGCGCATGCGCTGTAGTCGTGCAGAGCGAGGTGGTGATCGCGGAGCTGCTCGAGGCACCCGACGTACGTGTCCTGGAGCTCGCGTCGGAGCGGCGCCATCCAGTCCTCATACGGGTCGTTCTCGAACAGGGCTCCCAGGTAGAGCGCCTCGGCGGCCTGAAAGTGGCGCATCGCGCTTGCCTGGTCGCCCGTGCGCTGGAGGGAACGCGCCGAAGCGATGCGCTGCTTGAACTCCTCGACGTCCACCCAGACCGCGAGGTCGGGGTTCAGGATGTAGCAGTCCTCTTCGAACAGCACGTGCGAGAGGTCGGCGGCATCGCTCCGGAGGAACCGGCGCAGCCCGTGAACCGCGACGTTGAGGTTGTTGCGGCCCGCGCTCGCGCTCGCGTTCGGCCAGAAGAGCTCGATGAGCACCTCCTTGGGAACGGGCCGAGTGCGGTGGGCGACAAGGTACTTGAAGACCGACTTCGCCCGACGGTTGGGCCAGGCGCCTAGGCGGTGGTCGTCCTGGTGGACTCGAAACGGCCCGAGGCAGTGGACGGCAAGCAGTGGCGCTGGCGTGTCGAGCCGGTCGAGTGGATCCGGCGCGCGTTCTGTCTCCACTGCGGCCAGCCGGTCCAGCAGGGCGCTCGCGGCTTGCGGCGCGCAGCGCATCTCGCCCCGCGCAACGCTCTGGATGGTGACGACGAGGTCTTCGGGATTCTCTTCACGTGAGACGTAGCCGGCGACGCGAGCCTTCGCGCAGGCCACCAGATCGCGCGCGTCGGCTGAAACGGCAAACGCGACGACCCTGATGTTCGGCGCCGCCCCACCGAGCCTGCCGACAGCGACTGCGCTGTTCTCGATTCCCATGTCGATCAGGATGATGTCCGTTTCTACGCTGCTGAGACAGTCCAGCGCTCGCTCGAGATCCTCTGCGATTCCGACCACCCGCAGCGTCTCGTGTCCGGCAAGGCACTGCTCGAGCGCTCGGCCGTAGAGATGCGTTCCCGCGAGGATGAGAACACGGATCGCATCCAGCTCTGAGCGTCCGACGGGTTCGCGCGAGTCTTCGGCGGGCAGATCGGTTGGATCGACCATCTCGTGTATGACGACGCTCATTTGTTCACGCATCTTCCAGTTGACGGTGTCGCCGACTTGGGACACCGCCCGCGAGCGACGGCTCCTCGGAGCGAGCGGTGCCGCCGGAGGCGGTCACGCTCGACGAGCGCCGCCTACGGCGACGGCAAACGGATGGATGCCTCACGTCCGGGTGATGGCGGGGGGGCTAGGCGTCGCATGGCGCCTCCTTTCCTGGACGGGCCTAGGCTCGCGCTTCCACGCGGCGCCGTCAAGGCCTCGGTCGACGGACGGCTACCGCCAGATCGCCCGCCCGTTCCAGTGGACGTCACGCGCCACGACCTCGCCCGGCTCCTGGCGCGGATCGCCGACCGCGAGCCTCACCTAGAGCGGCGGCACGCCGATCCTGCCGGCGTCGCCGGTGACCGTGCCGATCCGTGCCGCGCC
>JBOGED010000222.1:0-3920 GCA_050743625.1 Egibacteraceae bacterium
GTGTGGGACCGGCTCGACGCCCACTTCGCAGCCGTCCCCGCGAACGCGTACAGCGCTAGTGACCACATCGGCGTGCCGCGCCGGCCCGTCTCCTGACACCTGGACCTGGAGGGGATCCCCGATGGACACACCCGACCGACCGCCGCTGTCCGAGGCGGCCAGACTCGCTCCGTCCTTCGACGCCGACCGGCTCACCCACGAGCTGGCCGAGGTCAGCGGCCACCGCTGGCAGCCCCAGCGCATCCACGCACCCGGCGGCGGCATCGGCGCGGCCGCCACCATCGACTGGCGGGTCCTGCCGCTGCGCAGCCCCGGCGGCGACGCCGATCGCACCGACCCCGGCGGCCCCGGCCCGGCAGACTTCGCACCCACAGTCTGGCTGGAGCGGCTGCCGTACCTGTGCGGGATCCTCGGCGCGATCCCTGCCTCGCTCAACGCCGTCCGGCTGATGGCGCTCGGCCCGGGCGCGGCCTCGCAGCCCCATCGCGACCCGAAGTACGCCCTGCACCGGGGCTTCGTACGCCTGCATATCCCGCTCGTCACCCACCCCGGCGCGGTCCTCGTCCTCGACGGCGTGGAGCATTGCTGGCAGCCCGGGCAGTTCTGGTACGGGGACTTCTCCCGGGAGCACATGGTGCGCAACAACGGCCCGATCACCCGGGTGCACGCGGTCATCGACGCCCTGCTCACTCGGGAGCTGGCCGACCTGTTCCCCGCGGATTGGCAGACCGCCTTGAGCGAAGGCGACGTGCTGGTCAACCAGACCACACCGCCGCACGCCCCCTGCCCGGTCGCGCTGCCGTACGCGACGCTCCTGCCGGGCGGCTTCACCGACTTCGGCCACGACCAGTCGCTGGACGGTCCCCTCCATTCCGGGCGCGTCACCGCGGCCGACGGGCAGCTGACGCTCACCGCCGCCGGCCGAGTCTTCGCCCTCACACCGGCCGGGCCGGACGAGTACCGCTTCGCCGGGTGGAGTGAGCAACGCACCCTCCAGTTCGCCGACGACGGCGTGCTACTGCGCCTGCGCCGCGGCCGCGTGCTGCAGAAGCGCCACCTGCCAGCCACGGCCGGCGTCCGGTGTCCGCCTGGCCGATCACCGGTCCAAGATCCCGTCCACCGCAGATGAGGAACCCCGCCATGCAGCTCCACAGCCATGACGACTTCACGCCTCTGCGCGAGATCATCGTCGGCTCCGCTGAGAACTACCTGGGCCACGACCGGGACGTCACCTTCGAGCTGTTCCACCACGACAACCTGAAAGGTTTCCGCTCCGACGGGCCTATCCCCGCCTGGTCGCCGCCGGCGGTGACCGCACGGCACGGAGCTGGTGCATCAAGCGGCGCTACACCGAGGAACTCCACGAGGACGTCGAGAACCTGGCCGCCACACTCGCCGTCCTCGGCATCACTGTGCACCGGCCGCTACCGCTGCCGCCGAACGCCGCCCCCATCGCCGGCCTGGGCTGGCAGGCCGCGCCCACCCCCGCGCTGAACATCCGCGACAACACGCTCATCATCGGCGATGAGATCATCGAGACGCCGCCGGCGATCCGCTCCCGCTACCTGGGGACCCGCCTGCTGGCCCCTCTCTTCCGCCGCTACTACGAGGCCGGGGCACGATGGACGACGATGCCCCGGCCGCTGCTCACCGACCGCTCCTTCGACCTGTCCTACACCCGGGACGACGCGACCACCCTGGGCGGGCCTACCGAGCCGATCGCCGACCCCCAGCCCTGCCCGTACGACGTCGGCTTCGAGATGATGCTCGACGGTGCGCAGGTCTTGCGACTGGGCCGCGACCTGGTCGTCAACATCGCCCACGACAACCACCGGATGGCGGCCGACTGGCTGGAGCGCCACCTGGACAGCCGCTACCGCATCCACCGTGTACACCGGATGGCCGACAACCACATCGACAGCATGCTCCTGGCGCTCAAGCCCGGGGTGTTCCTCGCCCGCCATGACGGCATCCGCGACCTGCTGCCCACGCCCCTGCGGTCGTGGAGGTTCATCGTCCCGCCGCAACCCGAGCCAGGCGCGTTCCCCGCCTACGACGAAAACGAGGACCTGATCCTCACCAGCCCCTACATCGACCTCAACGTCTTGTCGGTTAGCCCGGACACCGTGCTCGTCAACGAGGACTGCGCCGGCCTGCTCAAGACGCTCGACGGCGAGGGCTTCACCACCGTCCCTGTACGGCACCGGCACCGGCGCCTGTTCGGCGGCGGCTTCCACTGCTTCACGCTCGACACCCGCCGCGAGGGCGCCTGTGAGGACTACCTGTCGTGACGCTGCCCCGCGTCCTGCTGCTGGAGGCGGCTGTTCGCGTTCTGGCTGTGTGGCCATCATGCCGCTCTTGCTCTCGGTGAGTCCGCTGACAAACGCCAGCCGGGCATTCCGCCCAGCTCGATTTTCGGGCTTACGCAATTCCGCATTTGCCGACGACGGCGTCCTTCAGCCCGTTTTGGGGTCCCCCCGGGGGGATTCACCCTCTCGCTCATGACCTACTCATACAGTTGTGGGCCATGGTCCTGAAGTCCAGCGCTCCGAAAATGGCAACGGATGGTCAAAGGGCCTTCGCCACCTCCCCGCAACCCCTGGCCGAACCCGAACCGTGCGGGATCCCTCCAGCGGCATCGGGCACCGATGGCGGGTTCAGTCGCCGTGGGGTGGGGTGCGGATGGCGTGGAGGTGCTCGGCGAGGTCGCGGGCGGCGGTCAGGTCGTGATGTGCGGGTGGGAGCGCGGCGAGGAGCTCGCCCGCTAGCGCAAGGTTGGGTTCGACGTGCGCCCGGCCTACTTTGAGGGACTGGCCGACCAGCCTGATGCCCTCGTCGGGGTGGCCTTGGCGGACCAGGCAGATCGCCTGGGTGATCTGCGCCTGAGCCTGGCTGCTGGGGTCTTGGAGCGCGTGTGGCGCCGCCTGGTACCAGGCGAACGCCTGCCGGGCGTACGGCTCAGCCTGGTCGGCGTCGCCGAGCCACATCAGCGCATTCCCCGTGTGTAGCAGGAACTGTCCGGGGGTGAACACGAACAAGCCGCGAGGATCGTCGCTGGCGGCTTGGCTGGGCATCGCCTGCTCGGCCCGCCGCAAGGCGTCGACGAGGCCGGCCCGGTCGCGCATCCGCGCGTACGCGCGACCTTCGCATACTGTGGCGAGCCGTGCGCGCAGGTCTGCGGTCGCGTAGCGCTGGCCGTCCTGGGCGTAGTCGAGCGCCGCCCGAAATTCCCCGCCCCACAGCGCCGTGACGCTTTGCACCCATCGCGCGCTGGCGATCAGCGTGTGGTCACCGACCTCGCGCGCGAGCTGCCCGGCGGTCAGTAGGTGGACGCTTGCTGCCGGATGGTCCCCCAGGTCGAACGAGATGAGCCCGAGCAGCGCGGACAGGTGCCCGGCGACCCGGTGCAGGCCGCGGCGTTGGCCGAGCGTCTGGGGTCCGTCGAGGAGCGCCTCGACCTCTTGGTATTGAGCGAAGACCTCGGCGAACAGCCGGTCCAGGGGGGTGGAGTTGTAGCGCCGGGCGAAGCTTGCGACCCGCAGGTCGAGTTGTTCGACGGTGACGGGTGCGAGGTTGGACGCTCCCAGCTTGCGGGCCAGCCGCACCGACGCCCTGCCGGCACGGTCAAGCAGCGCGGCCAGGCCGATGAGGCCCACCGCGTACAGGAACTCGTTGCGGTCCGTGCCCTCCTCCTCGCCTGCCATCGCCACCAGCGGCCCTGTCGTGGCGCCAGCGTATGCGGCGAGCGGTGGTCGCGGCGGGTCGGCCGGCGGTCCGGGCTCCGGCGGGGTGTAGTCCTGGCCGTAGCGCGGCGTGGTCTGGCGTGGTGCACGTTCGTGCGTGTGCTTGAGGTGATCACACCAGCGCGTAGCCCAGCTGGACCGAGTTCGGCGAAGGAGACGCGTTGCCTCCGCCAGGTC
>JBOGED010000223.1:0-3408 GCA_050743625.1 Egibacteraceae bacterium
CCTAGCCGCAATGCCACCAACTTAGGGTGGGTTTGTGGCAAACTTCCTGGTATGGCGCATTTAGGACAGCGAAAACTGGCGACGGGCGAACGGCTCGCGGACCACATCGCGGTCGGCGTGCTGACCCACACGTTCCCGCCCGACCTGGTCGACCGGGTCATCGATGCGACCGGCAAACGGGAGCAGCGCGTACGCAAGCTGCCGGCCCGAGTGACGCTGTATTTCGTGCTGGGGCTGTGCCTGTTCGCTCACGAGTCCTATACCGAGGTCGCCACACTGCTGGCCAAAGGGCTGATCTGGTCCAAGACCCAGTCGCGGGGATGGACCGAGCCGTCCGACACCGCGCTCGTCAACGCCCGCCGCCGCCTGGGCCCCGAGCCGCTGCAGGCGCTGTTCGCCCAGGTCGCCAAGCCTCTGGCGACTCCCCAGACCAAAGGAGCCTGGTACCGCGACTGGCGTCTGGTGGCCATCGACGGCACCACCCTGGACGTGGCTGACACCCCCGAGAATGACGAGCGGTTCGGACGGCCGGCCAGCAGCGGTGAGGATCCCGCCGCGTTCCCCCAGGCCCGGGTCGTCGGCCTCGTCGAGTGCGGGACCCACGCGGTCTTTGACGCCGAGATCGGCGCCTACACCACCTCGGAGACCAAACTTGCGCCCGTCTGCCTCCGCTCGCTGGGCAAGGACATGCTGGCGCTGTCCGACCGCGGGTTCTGGTCGTTCGAGTTGTGGACGGCGGCGGCCGCGACCGGCGCGGATTTGCTGTGGCGGACCAAGTCCAACATCATCCTGCCCGTACTCACCCAGTTGGAGGACGGTTCCTACCTGTCCCAGATCGCCGCCTCCCACGACCGCAAAAAACACAAGCCGGTCACGGTGCGGGTGATCGAATACCGCCTGCAAGGACGAAGCAAGGAGACGTTCCGGCTGGTCACCACCATCTTGGACCCCAAAGCCGCGCCCGCGGCCGAGCTGGCCGCGCTGTACGCCGAGCGGTGGGAGATCGAGTCAGCGCTCAAAGAGTGGAAAACCTATCAGCGCGGCAGAGGCGTCGTGTTGCGCTCGCAGTCCCCCGACGGGGTCCTCCAAGAGATCTGGGCTCACCTGCTGGTCTTTTACGCGGTACGCAGCCTCATGCGCGACGCCGCGCACGAGGCTGGTTTGGACCCTGACCGCATGTCGTTTTTGAACTCGCTGCGGATCGTCCGCCGCCAGGTCACCGAGCCGGCGGCTTTTTCCCCCTGAGCAGCTAAGCGCGCGGGTGGGTGGTGTGATCGCAGAGATCATCAGCCGGGCCAACCCCACACGCAGACTGCGGGCCTTCCCTCGGGTCGTTAAACGCAAGATGTCCAATTTCGGCGTCAAACGCAGAGCCCATCGCGGCTGGCCGCAACCTGACCGGCCCGCGGACCAAGCGGTCGAAATCACCGGCGCATCCAAAACCCATGGTCACAGCCGCACGCGAGACCACGCCCAGACAGGAAGCACCTAAGTTGGTGGCATTGGCCCTAGCCGGGTCTAGCCCATGGTCTTCGCGCCGTCCAGGGACTCGCGGATGATGTCCGCGTGCCCGGCGTGCTGCGCGGTCTCGCCGATGATATGGAGCAGGACCCGGCGGGCCGACCAGCTCGCGCCCGGCTCGAACCATGGCGCCTCTGGGAGCGGGTGGGAGATGTCCAGGTCAGGGAGGGTCGCGACGAGCTCGTCGGTCCTGCGCGCCACCTCTTCGTAGTGGTCGAGCAGGCCGGCCAGCGTCTGGCCCTCCCGCATGACGAACTCGTCCTCCCAGGCGTCTTCACCCCACGCCATCGCCTCGGCGCCGCCGAGCACGAAGTCGATCCACGCCTGCTCGGTGCCGGCGACGTGCTTGATCAGCCCGCCGAGGCACAGCTCGCTCGCTGTGGTGCGCCGTGCGGCCTGCTCGTCGGTCAGGTCGCGAACCGTGAAGCGCAAGAAGTACCGGGCCTGCGCGAGCGTCTGCAGCAGGTCCGCACGCTCACCGGTCATGATCTTCTCGGTACTGGTCATCAGGCGCCTCTCCTTCGTCGTTGGTCGAGCCCAACGATAGGACCTATAGCGGCCACTTTTTGTCCTGAGGCGTGCGAGTTCGCGCCGCGGTGTCGATGCACGCAAATGCGAATAAGTCATTCTCACACGGCGCTCTTACCGCAATTGGGGACCGTCATCTCACCATGTTGACTACTACTAAAGGGGTAGATGTCCTTGACAGCGCCGCAGAGGTCCGCGTACGGTCTGGAAGTCGGGATCGGGCGGATTATGGCCGAACGTAAGCGGGGTCGCGATGGCGCAAGCACTGCGGTTACGTACAAACAAGGCGGAACGGAACATCGACTAAAGGGTTTTCGCCGGAATTACAATATTCCTCGCGATCCTTTTGTTCTTCCTTACTCAGTCGCGATTGCCGTCAGTGCTCGGGAAGTTCGCGGGCGGCTGACCAGCCGCTCGGCAGCCGGACGCAGTCGACCTTCTCGCAGGTCCTCGACCCGATGGCCTTCCCACCGTTGTTCCGGTGGGGGGCCTACGGCGTGAATCTGTGGGACTCGAACGCCATCGGAATGTTCTTTGCCATGCTGCTCGGCGGTGCGGCGCTCAGCGCGTTCTCGTTCGCGCCAGGGACATGGGTACAGCAGTTGTTTACGAAAACGGGAGCTGCGGGGGCGGGCATCGGAGGCGCCTTTGGGATGCCGCTGTTCATGTGCAGCGCGTGTTCAGCGCCGGTGTCGCTCGGGTTCTGGCGTGGCGGGGCCGCCCTGGAGACCACGTTGGGTGTCATCCTCGGCTCGGCTCTGTTCCAACCCGTCGCGTTGGCCGCGATCGTTCTGCTGATGCCGCCACCGATGGCGATCGCCCGGATCCTGTTCGGGCTCGCGCTGCTGCTCGGCGTCGTGCCACTGATCGCGAGGTTCACCCAGCCGGCCGCGGCGTGCCGGTTGCCCGACGCGGATGAGCCGGCCCCGAAGCTCTTGTCCCTGGAGGAGCTCGGCTCGTCGCCTCCGACCGGCTGGGCTCAGGCGTTCGGGCACGCGGTGCGCGCATGGTGGCGCCACACACTCGACTTCGCGTTCCGGTTCGCGCCTCCGATGGCGCTGGCGGGGTTCGCCGTCGGGGTGGTGCTCACCATCGCTCCGCCTCAGATGCTCACGAACCTGGCGCAGACGGGACCGCTGCTGATCATCGTGATGGCGCTGATCGGCACGGTCATTCAGGTCCCGAGCATGTTCGAGATACCGCTGGTGCTCGCGATCCTCGCGCTCGGCTTCGGAGCGGGGGCCGGCGACTGCGCTCCTGCTCACCGTGCCTTCGACAGGACTCATCACGGGTGTCCCGCGTCCGCACGTGTTTCCCGAACAGGGATTTCGGGGCACATACGCCCCCAAATCCCTGTTC
>JBOGED010000224.1:0-1600 GCA_050743625.1 Egibacteraceae bacterium
ATCCAGCACAGAACAGCCGCCAACTCCAAGCGCCACCGCCCCACCACCCACACCCTCGTCGGGCTGGGGCCAAAGCCCCGCTAGATATCGCGGTCCTGGGCCGTTTTGAGCCGCTTGGTCGCCGGAGTTGAGCATCTGGCAGGACCGTCATGGTGGTCGGGCGTACGTTGCTGAGGCAACGATGCGAGCCCTACTTCGAATTACCTTTTGCAGGCCGTGGGTACATCCCGCCCCAAGCAGTGTGTGTACACTCGGAGCACAAGGGAGGTCAAGATGTCGACCAGTACCGCAGGACAACGTACGGAGCGGTGGCAGCTTCGCGTTCCCGCAGACTCCGACGCGCTCGTTCGCGAAGCCGCCGAGGCGTGTCGCGAGGACCTCACGAGCTTCGTCGAGCAGGCCGCCGTCCAGCGCGCCCGCGACACCCTCGCAGACCGCAACGTGTTCCGCATCGACGCCGAGGCGTACGACAAGTTCGTTCGCGCGCTCGATGCCCCTCTACGCGAATCCCCGAGGTTGCGCCGTCTCCTCAGCCGCAAGGCGCCGTGGGAGTGACCTACCGGCCGCCGGAGCTCTACGACCCGAAGCTTCGCGACGCCTCACGGTTCGACTGCGGCGTCGAGCCGCTGAATAACTATCTCCATCGCATTGCGGACTGGGCGCAGCAGACCGGCGACGCGCGCATCTTTGTCGTCGCCACGGCGGACTACGAGGTCGCGGGCTACTCCACGTTGTCCGCGGCTTCTGTGGAGTTCGAGCACGCGCCTTCGCGGCTCCGAAAAGGCGCGGCGCGAAGGCCTGCGCCGGCCGTTCTGCTCGGCCGCCTCGCGGTCGATCACCGGCACGCCGGCCACGGCCTGGGCGCCGGGATGCTCCGTGACGCCATGCTGCGTGTGGCCCAGGCCGCGGGCACCGTCGGGATACGCGCGCTGCTCGTCCACGCCAAGGACGACGCGGCTCGCGACTGGTACCTCGCGCGAGCCGAGTTCCTCCCGAGCCCGCTCAGCCCACACACGCTGATGCTGCCGCTCCAGGATCTCATTTCCGCCCTGTAACTCATCCACTTCAGACATCAATACCCACTGCCGTCGCAAAATCGAACCCAACCTCGGACCAGCCCGACGCGATTACCCGCCTGAGCGAGATCAGGGTCAGTCGTCCTCCAGGAGATATCGGGGTCCTGGACCGCCCTTCGCGGCTTGGTCGCCGGGGTTGAGCATCTGGCACGATCGCAATGACAGGCAGCCGCAGCCGATGCACCCGTCGAGCCGGTCGCGTAGCCGCTCGAGCAGGGCGATCTGCGCGTCGATACGGGGACGCCAAGAGGCGGACAGGCGCTCCCAGTCCTTGTGGTCGGGCGTGCGTTGCTGTGGCAACGATGCGAGGGCGTCGCGGATCTCGTCGAGGCGCAGGCCGACTTGCTGGGCGACGCGGATGAACGACACACGCCGGATGGTGGCGCGGGCGTAGCGCCGTTGCCCGCCAGAAGAGCGGGTGGCGTGAATGAGGCCCTGGGCCTCGTAGAAACGCAGCGCGGAGGGCGCGACCCCGGTCCGTTCGCTCAGCGCGCCGATGGTCAGCTCTGGCTCCATAGGAGGCG
>JBOGED010000225.1:0-4518 GCA_050743625.1 Egibacteraceae bacterium
GACATCCCGGTGATCGCCGACTGTGACAACGGTTATGGGAATGCGATCAATGCCGCCGTGACCGCGCGGAAGTTCGAGTCGGCGGGAATCGCGGGGATCTGCATCGAGGACAATGTGTTCCCCAAGCGTTGTAGCTTTTATGAGGAGGTGAGTCGCGAGTTGGTGCCGACCCAAGAGCACGTGCAGAAGATCCGCGCGTGCAAGGACGTCCAGCGTACCGATGACTTCTTCCTGATCGCCCGCACTGAGGCGCTGATCGCCGGCGCGAGCGTCGCCGAGGCGCTCGACCGGGCGGCAGCGTACGCCGAGGCCGGCGCGGACGCGATTCTCGTCCACTCCAAGTGGACATCACCGCAACAATTGATCAACTTCGCTCGGCAATGGCGCATTGACATTCCTCTCGTCTCTGTACCGACCACGTATGACGAGACGTCCGCGGAGGTCCTTCACCAGCTCGGTTACCGCATTATCATCTTCGCGAATCAAGGCCTGCGATCGGCGATCAAGGCAATGGAATGCAATCTCGCTCTGCTGCGGCGCACCGGGCGTGCCGCGGACCTGCGCGACCTCATGGTTCCCCTTACTCGCGTGTTCGAGCTGGTCGGACTCGACGAGCTGCGGCGCAAGGAGGGCGCCTACCTCACGTTCCCAAGGTGAGCGTGCGCTCACCCGCTGGTACCGTCTGGGGATGGACACACCTACGCAGACCGGCGGCACGGTCAGGGATCGCACGCTTCGGCTGGTGGAGAGGACGTTCGTCACCGGGCACAACAGCCTCTACCGGCGAACCGGGGGCAGGATCGGCGCCCGGTTCCGTGGCGCCCCGATCCTGCTCCTCACCACGACCGGCCGCAAGACGGGCAAGGCGCGGACGACTCCCCTCATCTACCTCGCGTCGGGCGACCAGCTCGTGCTCTTCGCGTCCAACGAGGGTGCGGCCCGTATGCCGACCTGGTACCTCAACCTCACCGCCAACCCCACCGTGGAGGTCCAGCGGGGACCGCACGTTCGACGCATGACCGCCCGCGACGCGACACCCGCCGAGCACGCGCGGCTATGGCCAAAGATGGTCGAGGTCTACCGCCACTACGAGACCTACCAGTCCAAAACCACACGACAGTTCCCGATCATCATCCTTTCCCCGGAGTAACCCCCGGACCTCGCGGGCCGACCGGTCGAGCGTGAAGGCGGCCGATCCGACGCCGATGTCCGGCTTCTCTGTAGTAGAGAGCGTGAGACCGCAGATCCCGCAATCGAACCCGCAGGGCGGCTGGGAAGACGGATGAGGAAGCCCGATCACCGCTCGTCCAAGCGCTGGCGAGGCCGGCGAGGACCTGCCCCGCTGGGCCATCCATGCGCGACTCGCCGATATGGTCGCCTGCGCCAGCCGATCGGCTGGACCGGTTCAAGGCGCTGATCGTCGTCGCCCGCGACGTACCAGGTCATCGAGCTGCGTACGGATCCAGGCTTACCTCGTCGGCGAGGATGATGCGCGGTCGGTGCCGCCAGTGGCTGGCCTTGGACGGCTATCGGCGGTAGACCGTTATTGAAGGCTGTGGCGGTCGCCGTCTGGTCCATGATGGTAGTCATCGGTCCGTGTTTGGCTCGGGTGGTTCGCGCCGTAAAGCGCGCCAGCGGTCGACGACGGCGGGCAACTCCTTGGCGAGGAAGGCGAAGAAGTCACGGGTCTCGCGAAGGCGGGCGCGGGCTTGGCCGTCAGGAGCGCTGGCGGCGATGCCCTCGTCCAGGATGCCGCACATGGCCTCGGCGAAGTTCGAGCGTGCCGCGAAGGCTTCATACCAGCCCTCTCGAGCCAGGGCGTAGGTGTCAGCGCGAGTGCCGGGAACGCGGCCACGCTTGACCAGGCGCCTCTGCTCTAGCTGACGCACCGCGGCACTGATCGAGGCAGGGCTGGTCTGCAGCAGGGCGGAGAGTTGCGCTGCGGTGAGGGCAGGTTCGTCACCGGATAACAGTGCGGCCAAGACCCGTGCAGACATGCGGTTGATGCCGCTCTCGCCCATGAGGAGGGCGAACGCGTCGATGAAGGAACTGCGAGCCTGGTCCAGACCATCGCCTGTAGCCATGGATCCATTCTATCGATCAGAGCTAACCTTCAGAATGACGTGCTAGTTCAGAACGTATCGAATATGCTGTACGACATGGCCATGGACGCAGTGATCTCCATCCGGCAGCTGGTGAAGACCTTCGGGACATTCACCGCCCTCGACCACTTGGATCTGGAAGTCGCGCGGGGCGAGTCCACGGCTTCCTCGGTCCGAACGGGGCGGGGAAGTCCACCACGCTCCGCGTCCTGCTGGGCATGCTGCGGGCAGACTCCGGCCAGGTTGGCCTGCTGGGTGGAGATCCGTGGCGAGACGTCGTCTCGCTGCACCGCCGTCTGGCGTACGTGCCTGGTGAGGTCAGCCTATGGCCGGCTTTGACCGGCGGGGAGGCCATCGACCTGTTGGCGAAACTGCGTGGCGGGTTGGACGAGAAGCGCCGTGCGGAGTTGCTGGAACGCTTCGAGCTGGACCCCACCAAGCAAGGCCGTACCTACTCCAAGGGCAACCGGCAGAAGGTGGCGATCGTCGCTGCCCTGTGCTCGGACGTCGAGTTGTTGATCTTGGACGAGCCATCTTCCGGCCTCGATCCGCTGATGGCAGCGATCTTCCAGGAGGAGATCGCCAAGGAGAAAGCCAAGGGGCGCAGCATCCTGCTGTCCAGTCACATTCTCAGTGAGGTCGAGGCGCTCGCCGACCGGATCAGTGTCATCCGCGCGGGACGGGTCGTGGAGACCGGAACACTCGATGAGATGCGCGCTCACGCCCAGACCACCGTCATCGCCACGCTTGCCACCGATCCCGCGTCGTTGAGGAGGCTCTCGGGCCTGAATGGGTGCGCGTTGACGGTAACCGGGTCACCTTCGCCGCCGAGACCAGACACGTCGGCGAAGCGGTGGCAGCGCTCAATTTACGCCTCATCTCCTGGCTCGGCGTGATCATCACCTTCGCGCTCACCTTCCTGGGTCCACCCCTGAACCTGTGGGATTGGCTTCTCGCCATCAATCCGTTCGAGCATGTTCCCGATGTCACCAGCGCTGATGCGAATCTCCTGCCACTACTGTGGCTCGCGCTCATTGCCGGTGGTTTGACCGTGGTCGGGTTCATCGGGTATCGCAGCCGCGACCTCGAATACGAGCAGCCATGATCTCGTGGGAGCCCGCCGAGCTGCTGACGTTGCTGGACCACAGGCACGAGCCCATCGAGACCGTGGGCCACGACCCGTGACACCGATTCGGATTGAGAAGGGAGACCTACATGAATGCTCGACTTCTGAAGCTGCTCTATGAGTTGATGACCCGGCTCGGTCTTAATCCCTCGTTGAAGGCTGCGGACATACCCGACACGCGGCTGACCGAGCTCGTGGCCGGCCCTGCGCGGCTCAAACCCGGTCGTGCGCTCGACCTCGGGTGTGGTGCCGGGCGAAACGCCATCTATCTGGCACGGCACGGCTGGGAGGTAACCGGCATCGACATGATCGGTCACGCTATCACCGCGGCGCGGGCCAAAGCAGATGCCGGCGCGTCGGCGCGCTTCGTTCAAGGCGACGTGACTCGGCTGGACCAGCTCGATGTCGGCGACGGCTACTCCCTGCTTCTCGACAGCGGCTGCTATTACGGCTTGCCCGCCGACCAGCGAGACGCCTTCGCCGCCGGTGTCACCAAAGTCGCCGAACCCGGGCTCTGCTGCTGATGAGCGGCTTCGTCAAAATCCCCGTCACCCGAGCCTTCGGCATAGGGGCCGATGACCTGCTGGACCGCTTTCCGGACTGGGCGCTGCGCGATGCCGCCGACGTTCCCGCCGAGGAGATACTCCGCCATACCCGCGCACCCCGGCTGATTGCGGCAGGGCTTCGCAATGGCCGGCTCAAGATCCGGCGTTTCGAGCTGATCCGAGCGTCTAGGAAGCTCGGCGCCGACACCCGCAGCGAAACCATCCGGTGAATAGACCTGTGTGTGAACTTCGCACGCGTTTGTATAACTGAAGCCCCATCATGACCGAGTCCAGCCAACGCTTTCCTCAGCGCATCACCTGGCCCTGCCGTTGCTCGCACCCCGCGCCGCCACCAGCGGTCACCGACGGCTACATCGATCTGCTGGATCGTCCTCCCGGGTCAGCCGCCACCAGAGCACAAGCGCTGTGGTATAGCCGGC
This sequence comes from Egibacteraceae bacterium, assembly GCA_050743625.1. Lineage (GTDB taxonomy): Bacteria > Actinomycetota > Nitriliruptoria > Euzebyales > Egibacteraceae > JBOGED01. The sequence continues at coordinate 4,214 of JBOGED010000225.1, forward strand.
TGCGGCTGGTTCCTGGCGAGACGGTGCGAGACCTTGGGTGCGGCCCGGCGGCCTCATCCGACCACCTGCCGCGGCCGGGCTCGTGCCAGGGCGGATCAGTCCTGCGGCTGGCCGATGTTGACCATCCAAGTGACGCCGAAGTGGTCCGCGCACATGCCGAACTCATCGCCCACATCTGCCGCTCTAGCGGACTTGGATCCGCAAAGTCGTTGCGCGTGAGTCAAGTGTGTGAGTCGTGTTACAGGTGTTGCACGAGTTGCGAGCTGGCTGGCGATGACTCGCGGTCCACTCGTCGGGCCGGGGCG
>JBOGED010000226.1:0-14504 GCA_050743625.1 Egibacteraceae bacterium
AGTACCGACTGTACGAGGTCGACCTGCTCACCGGCGCGACGGAGAGCCTCGGCGACTTCCCCGACGACCACCAGGTCGTCGACCTCTCGATCGCCCTGGACAACGCGTAGCTCGCTTCTGCTCCCGAGCAGGGATTTCGGGGCGTATCTGCCCCTAAATCCCTGTTCGGGGAAGTCTGAGGTGACATCGCGAAGCGCCTGCTGGCGTGCGAGGATTTCACGTCATGGCTAGAGGAGTGTTGACACCCCAGGCGGAGGACTTTCCGCGCTGGTACCAGGACGTTGTCGCGAAGGCGGAGATGGCCGAAAACGGCCCGGCCCGCGGCACGCAGATCATCAAGCCGTGGGGTTACGCGATCTGGGAGCGGATCCAGGCCGAGCTCGACGCGCGCATCAAGGCGACCGGTCACGACAACGTGTACTTCCCGCTGTTCATCCCGATGTCGTACTTCGAGCGGGAGGCGGAGCACGTCGAAGGGTTCAGCCCGGAGCTCGCGGTCGTCACGCACGGCGGCGGTGAGGAGCTCGCCGAGCCGCTCGCGATCAGGCCAACGTCCGAGACCGTCATCATGGACGCGATGTCGAGGTGGGTTCAGGGATACCGGGACCTCCCGCTGAAGCTCAACCAGTGGGCGAACGTCGTCCGGTGGGAGCTGCGGACCCGCCTGTTCCTGCGCTCCGCGGAGTTTCTGTGGCAAGAGGGCCACACCGCGCACGCGACCTGGCAAGAGGCGCAGGACGAGACGCTGACGATCCTGGTCGACGTGTACCAGGAGGTCATGCGCGACGTGCTCGGCATGCCGGTGATCCTCGGCTTGAAGACGAAGGCCGAGACGTTCCCCGGCGCCGACCTCACCTACACGCTCGAGGCGCTGATGCGCGACGGCAAGTCGTTGCAGTCCGGCACCAGCCACAACTTTGGCCAGAACTTCTCCAAGGCGTTCGGCATCGAGTTCTCCGACGCGCAAGGCCAGCGCCAGCGCGCCTACACCACGTCGTGGGGCGTGTCGACGCGCGTCGTCGGCGCGCTGGTGATGTGCCACGGCGACGACGGCGGGCTGCGGCTGCCGCCCAAGATCGCCCCCGCTCAAGCGGTCGTCGTCGCCATCAAGGAGGAGGCCGTCGAGACGTGCGGGAAGCTGGTCGCCGCGCTGGGTGACGCGGGCGTGCGTGCGCGGCTCGACGACCGGGCGAGCCAGTCGTTCGGTCGCCGCGCGGTCGAGTGGGAGCTGAAAGGGGTCCCCTTGCGGCTGGAGCTGGGCCCACGTGACCTCGCCGAGGGCGTCGTGACGCTCGTGCGCCGGGACCGAGAGGGCAAGGAGACCGTGGCCCTCGACTCGGTGGTGGGCACGGTTCCGGGCTTGCTCGACGAGGTCCAGCACAGCCTCTACACCGACGCGCTCGGCAGGCGCGAGGCCTCGACCTACGAGGTGACCTCGGGTGCCGAGGTCGAGGGCGCGGGGTTCTTCCGGCTCGACTGGGACACCCTGGGCCTTGAGGGTGAGGCCGCCCTCGTCGAGCGCGGCTACACCGTCCGCTGCCTCGTGCGCCGCGACGGCGGCATCCCGAACTCGCGTGACGAGAACGACCTCGTCGCGTATGTCGCGCGCGCCTATTAGGGTCGTGGCTGGTGGTGAGTGGGGGTTCCGTCGGGCGTCCGGCGGGTCTAGCATGGTGACAGGTCGATGAGCGGCCCGCCACATCAAAGAGGCGGGCCGCGGAACTCGGAGGCTGGAGTGCGCGATCCGACCGGCGGTGATGTCACCCCGGAGGACGTTTTCGCCCGCGGCCGCAAAGGCGGAGTGGTCGCGGGCGTTCGGCTCACGCAGCCTGGCTCCCCCTTCTCCTCCACGGTCCCTGCGGCCGCTTATCTGCCTGTCCGCACATCCCGACACGAAGGGAGTCCGTATGACTGAGGCGGTGGCTGCCGAGACGATACTCGGACCGCGGTTCGACGAGGCGTTCGCGTACGCGAGCCTCCTCCACCGCAGACAGCTCCGCAAGGGCAAGCACGTTCCCTATCTCGCTCATCTGATGGGCGTCGCCTCGCTCGTTCTTGAGGACGGGGGAGACGAGGACGAGGTGATCGCCGCACTTCTCCACGATGCCGTAGAAGAGCAAGGCGGCATCCCGGTCCTCAACGAGATCCGCCGCCGCTTCGGTGTCCGCGTGGCGGAGATCGTCGAGCACTGCACCGACCACGACCCAGCCAAGGACCGGCCAGAATGGCACGTCCGTAAGCGTCGCTACGTCGCGGCTCTCGCCAAGGCGGACGAGAGCTGCCTGCGCGTCGCGCTGGCCGATAAGCTGTACAACGCTCGAGAGCTGCTCGCCGATTACCGCGAGGCCGGAGACCAGGTGTGGCTCCGGTTCAGCGCCGGCCGCGAGGTCCTCGCCTACCTGCGCGCCCTCGCGACCACCTTCCAGAACAACTTCAAGAGCCCCATGGCCGACGAGCTCGACCGCACGGTCGCCGCTCTGGAGCAGATGTCCACCTCCGCGGCCGCCTAACGCCCACGTTCACACCATGGACGCGGCGGGAATCCCCGCCGCGTCCATGAGGCGAACCGCGAGGCGCTGGAACTCGCCGTAGCAGATCTGGACGAGGCGGCCCGTGCTGCCTAGGGCCCCGTCAGCCGCTTTCAGGTCGAACATCGGCTTACGGGCGTCCTGTGCCAGCGGCATGAGGCTGCGGTAGTTGCGAAGGCTTGCGAGCTGATACGGATCGCTCTGAGCGTCGATGGTCGCTTCGGCCTCCCCAAGGACGGAATGGTGAAACTCGTTCGGGATCCGGCGCAACCAACGGTCGTATGCCTGGACCGGGCGGTCCAGCCGGACAGCATGCTGCAGAATTACGTAGCCGAGGGGGCGCATCGTCCCCTCGGGCGTAGACACTCCGACCGGAGCGTTCGGCAGTACGAAGCGTTGCCAGTTGTCGCGCCACTCCCGGAGTGTGGGCCCCAGATTCCGGAGGCCTTGCAGGGAGAACAGATCCGCCGCGAGAGGCACGACCAGAGCGTCACAGGCCAGCAACGCCGACCGGTTGATCGCACCGAGGTTGGGGCCGACATCGACGAACACGACGTGAGCGCCGACTCGGTCGGCGCATTCTTGAACGATGCGGTGGAAGGCGGTGGTCACCCGCAGCGCGCCTTCGTTGCCTTCATAGCTGCGCGGCCAGGATTCCGAAAGCCGGTCCTCAAACCTGCTGAGGCCCAGGTCGCCCGGCAGCACCCACAGCCGGTCACCTGCTTCTTGGGGTACCGGGATGCGGACGTCACCGAGTTGCCGCAGCAGGGGATCGACGGCACCCACGATCGTATCTGTCCCCTCCCAGAGAAGCTCGAGCCGGTCCTCGTCGAAGAACGCGGAAGTGAGGTTAGCCTGAGGATCGAGGTCAGCGGCGAGCACTCGCCACCCCAGGCGGGCCACCATGTGGGCGAGGTGGTAGGCCAATGTGGTCTTGCCGACGCCACCCTTGTTGTTGAACAGCGCAAGGGTCGTCGTCATCGCGCGCTCCGAACCGTGACGCCCCAATAGGTGTCCTCGATGGCGAACTCCACGGAAGGGTTGCCGTTGCGTCGGAGTTCAGTCTTCACGAGACCGATGCCTCGACCGAAGCGGTTCACGTACCCGAGTTGCTTCATCGTGGCCGCCAGCGCGGGGTTGCGATAGTCGTTGCGGATCGTGAAGTTTTCTCTGGTCACCGACCCATACGGTCCCCCGGGACTTGTGATTTCTACACGATCCTCGAACCAGAGGATGCGCGCGGGAGCATTCGAAGCTTCATAGGTCCGGTGGACTACTGCGTTGATGACGAGTTCTCGCAATGCCGCTAGCGGATAGTCAGGTGCGTCAGTCTGTCGCAACCCGCCGATGTCGCGGATAGATGTGCGGATGTTGGCCGGCAACAGCCGACCCAGTATGTCGAGCTGACCGATCAGGTTGTCGCCAGCCTCCTCGTGGTCCAGCACAGGACTTGAGGGATCCTCGCCCTCGTAGCGGACGAACTGAAGGTACGCGCCGGGGATCCAGCTCGAGGGATCGAACCCGATGGTGAGCAAGCCCAAGGCGGTCGGTACGTGGGTGTCGGGGGTGACCAGCCGGAGGGAGGACAGGTGCTGCTCAGTCGGCCGGTCGTTCTCAGCGAGGACTTCAGCGCTCACCGCTGACGTGAGATACGTGGATCGGAACAACTCGAGATCGAGGTCCGTGATGGAGGAGCCGACGATGGGTCGCTGGTCGAATGGGAGGTCACCGGCCCGCCGCTGCTCCGCGAGCCAGAGCTCCTCCTCACGACTCGCGCGGCGGGAGGACGGGCCGACCCGCACCCCAAACCGTCCCGTCCAGTGCGACAGGGGGGAAGGCCGAGGCGGTCACGTGCACATGAACGCAGTCCTTCCCAGCGTAGACACCCTTCTCCACGGTTAGGACCGGGCGTGGCAGGACCTTTCCCTCGTCCCGGATGTTGACGATCTTGAGCAGGAGGTTGTCGTCCACGGTGAGCCCCGTCGCGTGTCCGTACTTGTCGACGCCGACGAGAAGGTCGCCGCCGCCCTTTCGTGGAAGGTCGTTGGCGAGTGCGCACACAGCCCTTCGCAGCAGGTCGCGGTCGTCGCCGTTGGCCTTGAACTCCAGGTCGTCGCGCTCTTCCTGGCCGAGGCGTGCCGCGAGATCGCGGGAGTCAGCGTTGGTCATCACGCTCTTTTACCGTATCGCCGCCCCGTCGCGTAGCATGCGCGCCCAGCTCATGACCCTTGTGGAGACCCGTCCTGCGTGTACCCGGCAGAGCGTGCGGCTCGCCGTGGGGTTGGCTGTGGTGGTGATGGGGGCGGCGGCGTTGCGGGTGCCGAACCTGGTAGCGCACCTGCCGGCGATCGTGCAGCCTGACGAGCCGACGGTGGTGGAGCGGGGGTTGCGCGCGTTGGGTGGGCAGCTCGCGCCGCAGCAGTGGGACTGGCCGCCGCTCTCGGGGTACGTGTACGCGGCGGCGGCGATGGTGGTGAGGGTCTTCTCGCCGGGCCTGACCGAGGACGTGGGCAGCCGGTACCTGTTGGGAAGGATCCTGTTCCTAGGTGTGTCGCTCGTGGCCGTGGCATTGACGGGAGTGCTGGGAGCGCGGCTCGCCGACGATGCCCGGTGGCGGGCCCTGACCGGCGTGGGCGCCGCGGCGGCGCTCGCCCTCTCGTATACCAGCGTGCGGCTGTCGCGGATCGCGCACCCGGAGCACCTGCAGATCGCGTTGATGCTCGGCTCGGCGCTGTGCGCGCTGTCGTTCGACCGCAGCCGGCGCTGGAGGCCGCTCGCGGCGGCGGGGGTGCTCGCCGGGCTGGCCGGCGCCACGAAGTACCTCGGGGTAACCGTCGGGCTGGTACCGTTGCTCGCCGTGCTCGTCTGGCCGGCTCGTGCGCGGGAGAAGGCGACGCAGGCGGGGGTTCTGTGCGCGAGCGCGCTGGTCGGGTTCGTCGGCGGCACGTTCGGCACGGTGCTGAGCGGCGCGTTCTTGGACGGCTTCGCCTGGCAGGTCCGTCACCAAGCGGGAGGCCATCTGGGGTACGAGGCGGCCGGGTCGGGTTGGCTGTTCCATCTGACCCAGTCGCTGCCCGGAACGTGGGGCTGGCCGCTTACGGTGCTCGGGTTCGTGGGGTTGGTCGCGGTGCTCGCCCGCGGCACGCGCGCGCAGCGCCTGGTCGCGGTGCTCACGTTGACCTTGGCGGCGCTGGTCGGCTCGTCGCAGGTGCGCTTCCCGCACTACACCTTGATCGCGCAACCGCTGCTCGCGGTCCTGGCCTTTGTCGCGCTTACCCGCGTCCGCCGGACAGGCGTGCGGATCGCGGTGACCGCGGCGGTTGCCGTCTCGGTGGGGTTCGTGGCGCTCGACGACGTGCGCCTCGTGCGGGCCGACGGGGCGCCGAGCACGAGGCTGCTGGCCTCGTCCGCGGTTGCCGGGTTGCCGGGCCCGGTGTGGTCGGAGGGCTACTCGCTCACCACCGCGGGTTCCGGCGGCGACCGCCAGGTGGTGGCGTTTGGGACCACACCCGCGGTGCTCGACTGTGGATGCGTCGCGGTGGTCAGCTCATACCAAGAAGAGCGATACCGCCGCCGCCCGGACCTCTACCCCGCCGAGATCGCGGTCTACGACGCGCTCCGCGAGCGCGGACGACTGGTCGCCGAGATCGCTTCGGCGCGGCCGCTGTCCTACCGGTGGGACCTGCTGCCGGCGTGGGGCCTCGCCGACCTCCCGTTGACGGGCCCGTTGGGGCCGCTCGGCCCCACGATCACCGTCCTCGACCTGGGCGTAGAATCGCCGGGATGAGCGTTCGCGTCGCATACCTCGGTCCTGATGGCACGTTCGCGTCGGATGCCGCCCGCCTCGCCGCGCCTCACGCGGTCGGCGAGCCGATGCCTACGATCCCCGATGTGGTCGACGCGGTCCGCGAGGGGCGGGTGGCCGTTGGGGTCGTGCCGATCGAGAACTCCATCGAGGGCTCGGTCAACCTCACGCTCGACGCGCTCGCGTTCGGCCAGCCTGGCGTGTTCATCAGGGGAGAGATCGCGATCCCGATCTCGATGTGCCTGCTTGCCATGCCGGGGACGGCGCTCCGCGACATCGTCCTGGTCCGCAGCATGCCCCATGCCTTGGCGCAGAGCCGCGGGTGGCTCTCGGAGAACCTGCCGCTCGTAAGGTTGGAGCCCTGCAGCTCGACCGCCGAGGCCGCCCGGCTTGCCGCGGAGAAGGACAACGGCGAGGCCGCGCTCGGGAACCGGCGGGCGGCGGAGCAGTACGGGCTTGAGGTGCTCGCCTCTGACATCCAAGACTTCGGGGACAACGCGACACGGTTCGTCGTCCTGTCCCGGACGATGAGCCCGGCGTCGGGCACGGACAAGACCTCTATCGTCTTCTTCTTCGGCCACGACCGCCCGGGCCAACTCGTCCGCATCCTCCACGAGTTCGCGCAGCGCGACATCAACCTGTCGAAGATCGAGTCCCGTCCCACAAAGCGCGGGCTCGGCCAGTACTGCATCTTCGTCGACTGCCTCGGCCACGTATCCGAGTCCCGCATCGCCGGAGCCCTCCGCTGCGTCCATCGCCACGTCGCCGAGCTGCGCGTGCTCGGCTCGTACCCTCGCCACGACACCGAGGTCGACGCGCTTGATCAGTCGGAGACCGACGACGCCTACGCCGAGGCGGCCAGCTGGTACGCGGACCTTGCGCGGCATGTCGAGCGCCAGCCGCGCACCAGTTGACCGAACGCCTGGCCGCTCGGCCAGGCTTGGCGGATGAGTGCTCTTGTCGACCGGGTGCTGCTCGTGGTGGTCGGGCTCTTGAGTCTTGTGGCGCTGGGGGGCGTCGCGCTGCTGTGGCCGTCGGGCTCCAGGCTCGGCGCCGAGAGGGAGCACACAGGCACGCGGCTCGTCGACGCGGTGTTGGTCGAGGTCGTCGAGATCCCCGCTGGCGACCAGTCAGTGCTCCTTCCCGGCTCGAAAGACGTGCTGATCACCGCACGAGTCCAGGACACCGGCGAGGTCGTCACGTTCGACATGACCGACGAGACGGGCGCGACCTTCGCCCCCGGGCAGCCAGTCCGTCTCGCGGTCACCGAGACGCCGGGGCAGCCCACCCTCTACTACGTGGGCGACTTCCGCCGGGACGCGCCGATGGCGGTCCTGCTCGGGCTGTTCCTCTGCGCGGTCGTCGCCATGGGCCGCCTCCAAGGCCTGCGCGCGCTGTTGGGCCTCGCCTTGAGCTTCTTGGTGATCATCGGGTTCATGATCCCCGCGATCCTGTCGGGGCGGTCACCGGTCGCCGTCGCCCTGGTCGGGTCGCTGCTCATCATGGTCACCACGCTGTACCTGTCGCATGGGTGGTCGTCCAAGACCACCGCGGCGGTGGTCGGGACCGCGGCGGCGCTCCTGCTTACCGCCGGGCTGGCCGCCTTGTTCGTCAGCGGCGCGCACATCACCGGCTTCGCGAGCGAGGACGCGCGCCTCGCGAACGTCTCCGTCGGCGGCTTGAGCCTGCGCGGCCTGCTCCTCGCTGGCGTGATCATCGGCGGGCTCGGCGTCCTCGACGACGTGACGATGTCGCAGGCGTCAACGGTGTTCGCCCTGCGGCGGGCCAACCGCGACACCGGGTTCGGCGAGCTGGTCCGTGAGGCGCTGTCCGTCGGGCGTGATCACATCGCCGCGACCGTCAACACGTTGTTCCTCGCGTACGCGGGCGCGTCGCTGCCGCTGCTCCTGCTGTTCTCGACAGGCGCCGACTCGGCCCGGATCATCGTCACGTCCGAGACCGTGGCGGTCGAGATCGTCCGCGCCTTGGTCGGATCGATCGGCCTGATCGGGGCGGTACCCCTGACGACCGTCATGGCGGCCGCGGTGGCCAGAGCGGAGCACCCTCAGCCTCGCGCGGAGGCCTCCCGCCGTAGCCCGATCCGACCGCCGTCCGTCCCGTCCGAGGAATGGGAGGACCGCCTTCGCGATGCCTATGGTCTCGGATAGTCTGGCCGGCCATGATTGATATCCGCCGGCTTCGTGAAGAGCCGGACACCGTTACCGCCGCGCTGGCCCGAAGGGGCGTCCACGCCGGTGAGTTGAAGCACCTCGTCGAGCTGGACGAGGAGCGCCGCTCGTTGATCACCGAGGGTGACGAGCTGCGCGCCCGCCAGCGCCAGATCGGCAAGGAGATCGGTGGGGCCTCCGCCGACGAGCGGCCGGCCCTGATCGCCGAGACGCGGTTGCTGTCCACGCGCCTGGGAGAGCTGGAGCCGGCGCAGGCTGAGGTCGAGCGCCGCTCGCAGGAGCTGCTCGCCGAGATCCCGAACCTCCCGCACCCCCTGGCGCCCGATGGTGAGACCGACGCCGACGCGGTCGAGGTCAGCCGGTTCGGCGAGCGCCCGGAGTTCGACTTCCCCGTGCGGGACCACGTCGAGATCGGCGAGGCGCTGCGCTTGATCGACATCCCCCGCGCGGTGCGCCTTTCCGGCAGCCGGTTCGCCTATCTCCGAGGCCAAGCGGTGCTCCTCGAGCTCGCCTTGATCCGGTACGCGCTCGACCGGCTGGTCGGCGAGGGGTTCGAGCCGGTGATCCCGCCGGTCCTCGTGCGGCGCGAGGCGCTGTTCGGCACCGCGTTCCTCCCCAGCGGCGAGGATCAGCTCTACCGGATCCCCGAGGATGATCTTTATCTCACCGGCACCTCCGAGGTCGCGCTCGCCGGGCTCCACATGGATGAGATCCTGCACGCCGATGAGCTGCCGCTCCGCTATGCGGGATTCTCCACGTGCTTCCGCCGTGAGGCGGGGACCTACGGCAAGGACACCCGCGGCATGTTCCGGGTCCACCAGTTCGATAAGGTCGAGATGTTCAGCTTCGTGCTCCCCGAAGACAGCTTCCAGGAGCACGATCGGCTCCGGGACCTGCAGGTCGGGCTGCTGTCCGGGCTGGGCCTCCACGGGCGCGTGGTGGACATCCCGGTCGGCGACCTCGGCGCCTCGGCCGCGCGGAAGTACGACCTGGAGGTCTGGCTCCCCGGCCAGAGCGCGTACCGTGAGCTGACAAGCGCGTCCAACTGCACCGACTACCAAGCGCGCCGGCTCAAGTGCCGCTACCGCACCGAGGACGGCGGCACCGAGCCGGTCCACACCCTCAACGGCACCGCCTGCGCCGTCGGCCGGACCCTCATCGCCCTGCTGGAGACCCACCAGCGCGTCGACGGGACCGTCGCGGTCCCCGACACCCTGATCCCATACGTGGGCGCGGAGATCATCGGCTGAGGCTGTGTGCTGGGTCCCATGTCCTTGATCGCGGGAGTGGACGTCGGGGGGACGAACATCTCGGCCGCGCTGGTCGACGAGCGTCACCGCGTGACGGCGCGTGTTCGCGTGCCGACCCCAAGCGGCGGGCCGGCGGCGGTGGTCGAGGCGATTGCCGAGACCGTGTCGAAGCTGGGCCAGGACGTCGCGGCCGTGGGCGCGGGCGTGCCGGGGCCAGTCGTCGACGGGGTGGTCACCACCGCGCCGAACCTGGCCGGGTTCGGCGAGCCCGTGCCGGTCGCCGCCCTGCTCCGGGAGCGGCTCGGCCGGCCCGTCGCCGTGGGCAACGACGCGAACCTCGGGACGCTGGGGGAGTGGGTCGCCGGCGCGGCGAAGGGTGCCCGGTTCGTGCTCGGGGTGTGGCTCGGCACGGGCGTCGGGGGAGGGTTGATCCTTGACGGGATGCCCTACCTCGGCGCCTCGGGAGGCGCTGGCGAGTTCGGGCATATGTGCGTCCGCCAAGGAGGCGCGCTGTGCGGCTGCGGGCGGCGTGGGTGCATCGAGGCCTACGCCGGCAGGGCCTGCATGGAGCATACGGTTCAGGTCGCCGCCGCGGCGGGCCACGAGACGGTCCTGCTCGACTTGGCACGCCGCCGTGAGGCGGCAAGGCTGACATCTGGGGTCTGGGCACGTGCGCTGGCCCAAGGCGATCCGCTGGCCACGCGCGTCTTCGGTGAGGCGGTGGAGGCGCTGGGTGCGGGCGTCGGCGCCGCGGTCAACCTGCTCGACCTTGACCTCGTCGTCTTGGGTGGGGGGCTTACGGAGAAGTTGGGCCAACCACTCGCCGACCAGGTCGCCACCGCGGCGCATCCCTACCTGCTTGTCCCGAAAGCTGAGAGATTCGTCGTTGCCGCACGGCTTGGCGACGACTCCGGTGTGATCGGAGCCGCCGCCTTCGCCCGGTCATGCATTCAGATCCAGTAGTTATCCGCCCTGATCTCCGGGCGGCTGGTTCGGCATGCCTTCGTCGTCTGGGTCTTGTGGGTCGACGCCAGTCGACGCCTCCGCGGTGGACGTCCCGACTGGGCGTTGACTCTCGCCCTTTGTGCCAAGGTCGACGCGGCCAGGATCGGTGCCCTCTTGGTCAACGACGTCCTCGCCACGGGTGCCCATGCTCTCGCCTACGCCTTCTGGCGGGGCGTCGGGGTCCGCATCGTACTGGCCACCGGGCGCCGTGGCGGCGTCCTGGGTGTCATGGCCCTCGAAGGCCTTCTTGTGGCCTTCGATGGTCCGTTCCTTCGCCTCTCCTTCCCCGGGAGCGTCGGGAGCCCAACCGTGTTCGTCGTCTCCCTCCCACTGCGTTTCCGCTTCACCGTGAGTTTCGGGACCGCGTGTCGCACGGCCTCCGGGCGGCTGGCCTTTGATCTGCTCCTCGGCGCTACGGGTCTCTTCTTCGGTCTCGTGCGAACTCATGTGGTCTCCCTAGAGGTAGGTCTTCTGGCGTCGAGGTGGGGGCTGGGACTGGTAGATCCCCCCCCCGGAAACATGAGAAACATGCTCAAGCGTTTCCTTCTTTAGAGCGCTCGGATCGACCGGGGGTCGATGGAAGGATGCTGGCCTCTTCGCGCTTCTTCCGGAGCTTCTCCTCGTCCTTACCGAGGGCGCGTTCGTTGCCCCTGCTCGTACCTCGCACGTGCGAGGGGCCAGTTCCTTCGTAGTTCGAGCCCTTGGCCCGGTACTGAGCGGCGGGCTGCTCTTGCCCCGGCGCGCCGGTGCCGCGGTTGGGCAGCTCGTCGGCGGTGCGATGCCGTACGGAGTCGTCGGCCGGCCCGCGAGTCGCGCGACCTCCGGGCTGCTGGCCCTGGGTTTGCTGGCGGTGGAGCTCCTCCAGCTCTTGGTCTTCCTTCTCGGGTTTCGTCATCGCGGTCGCTCCTCTTCGGCAGGTGGCCTCCCTTGGCCCCTGCCCCGGCGAGGGTCTCGGCTAACCCGACCAGGCTCGGCGTCAGTCCAGCTCGTTCACGTACTGCTCCAAGGCGGCCCGGACCTTCGAGCGCGCCCGGTGGAGAAGCACCCGCTGGTTCGCGTCGGTCAGGCCCAAGACGTCGCAGACCTCGGCGGCGGACCAGCCCTCGATGTCGCGGAGGCTGATGATCGCGTTGCGCGCCACCGGGGCAGCCTCCCCATCTGGAGGGGCCACCCGACCTGGCGATCGAGGTACTGTCGCCGAGCAACCGGCTGCTCCACGTGATGGCCAAGCGCGGCGACTACGCCAAGATCGGGGTCAAAGAGCTCTGGCCGGTCGACCCTGAGGGCCCCCAGCAGGAGCTGGGGAGGAGGGCCTCGATGCTGTCGACCATCGGGACCCGTCGGCGGTGGTGCTGCGCCTCCCGGACCCTGTTGGGACCCCCGCGGAGTTCGTCATCGCCGAGGAGCTGCCCGCCGACGGCAAGCTGATCAGCCCGCTGCTCCCCGACCTCGAGATCGCGATGGCCGACCTCGTCGTCCGCTAGGCGGCATCGACGCGTGTGGCCTCCCGGACGAGGGCGAGCAGCCGGCGGCGGATCAGCGCGCTGAAGGGGCCGACAACCGTCCAGTAGCGCAGGAACGCCTTCCGGGCGCCGTCGTCGCGGGCGTGGACTCGCGTCTGAAGTCGACAGGACCGATCCACCTCTCGCGCGAGGCTCGATGCGGAAGCTCCAGGCAAGGTCGACGCGCGCGAGGGGGCCACGCCGCGGGCGAGCCTCGTCTCCGCTCCCGAACAGCAGCTCCTTGCCTGGCTCATCGACGATCACGGCGAAGCCGAGGAGCCGTCGCAGGTCCTCCAGGGTCATGGTCCGCCGCCGCCTGGCGTTCCTGACCCCGCGCGCCGCGAAGAGCAGGCGGATGATGGGGGAACTCAGGAGGTCGATCCGGCGGAGGGCCAGGTCGACCTCACCGGTCGCCGCCGGCACCACGATCTCGTGATACTCGCGGATGTCGACTGTGGGAGGACGCGGCCGATTCCAGTGCGCGGTGTGTCGGCGGCTAGGGGATGATGCACCCGCAGCCTCACGGTCCGCTCACCCTCGAACGCGGATCAGCCGCGACCACCCGTCTCGCCGTGCCGGCCCGGGAGGCGCGCATCAGAAGGGCGGCGATGGGCAGCACCGCCCAGAATCCCGACACCGGCATGAGCGCCACCCCGATCAAGCCGAACGCGAGCAGGCCGACCCCGAGGAATCTCGGGACCGTCCCGGTTCGCTCTTGAGCCCAATGCGCCAGCTGGCCAAGCAGGATCATCAGGAATCCGGACATGTGGAACCAAAAGACCGCTTGACGATCCTGGTATGGGTCGACCGCGCCGACCACGCCGCCCCGACCGATATCACCAAGAACGCCTGGCCACAGCGCAATCCCCACGAGGATGTGCGCGATCCCCAGCGCTACCAGTAACTGCCCAGCGTGCCGTTCCACGACACCCTCCTTGCCGACCATACGCTACCGTATGGTCTTCCCATACGGTAGCGTATGGCCATGGCTCAGTCAAGCGTTCCCGCCGCATCGCTCTCCGGGCAGGACTGGATCTCCGCGGCGCTCGACGCGATCGCCGAGGCTGGGGTCGACGCGGTTGCGGTAGAGCCGCTCGCGCGGCGGCTGGGGGTCACGAAGGGCAGTTTCTACTGGCACTTCCGTTCTCGGCGTGCCCTCGTCGATGCCGCGCTCGCCCACTGGGAGCAGGCCGGGACCGAGGAGATCATCGCGTGGCTCGCGCGGATCCCCGATCCTCGTGAGCGTTTGCGGCACCTGCTCGTCCAGGCGATCCAGGACCGCGGGGGCGGTCGGTTGTTAGCCGCCCTGTACGCCGTCGCTGACCATCCCCAGGTCGCCCCCGTCCTCAGGCGCGTCACCGACCGGCGCCTGCGCTACCTCGAGGAGACCTACGTGGCACTCGGGCTGTCCACGGACGACGCCCGGCGATGGGCGCTGCACGCCTATGCTACGTACATAGGCTTTCATCACCTGCTCCGCACGGGTCTCGCCGACACGGAGCTGGCCGCCTCGGCCGTCCAGCTCCAAGAGGTACTGATCCCTCCCGCCGCCAGCGCCGCCTCAGGAGGCGGCTTGGGCGGCCCGTCTCCACATCGCCAGCACGATCCACATGATGAACATGCGCACGGGAAGAGGGAGATCGTCGGGGAGGTCGGCGACGGCTCTTCTGGTCGCCCAGCCGGCCGGGCGGATCGTGCCGACGGCGCTTCCGCCGTCTCGTAGCACGTACCCTCGCCGCCAGGCAGATTCGCGGGCCAGCTCGTACCTCTTCGCCTCCCAGCGCACGGGGATCACCCGGCCCCAGGTACGCATCTTGTCCGTGGACGCCATGGTCACCCCCTCGCGCTCGAGGACGAACGGGCTACCCAATCGTCCCTGCCGCGCCGCTCGGTATACAGACTCTTCCGCGGTGAGTTGGGCGGCCTCGCGGAACCAGCCCATGTCGATGACGCCCACGCGGACGCCATCCTGGATGATCTCGAAATCCCCGGACCTCCAGCTCACCGGCACCACGTGAATCACCGCCACGGCGCGTCAGGAGCCGGTCGGTGGCTCACGGAACGCCGCCGTTGTCGCCATATCCGTCCTCCCGCGGCCGTCCACTTCCGACCCAAGGGTATCCCTACCGGTTGGGCGGGAGGCCGACCTCTCAAGCGAGGTTGTCTCAGCCGTATCACCGCACCGCACCGAGTGCTCCTCTGTCGGTCGCGGGCAAGGCCTCTAG
>JBOGED010000227.1:0-19012 GCA_050743625.1 Egibacteraceae bacterium
CGCCGCGATCACGTCGGCATCCACCCGCGTCGCCGAACGCACCACAATCGCGTCATACCCCCCAATCACCGCCAACAACCCCGCCTTATCCAACCCCGTACACACATCCACCTCGAACTCCGCCGCCAGCTTCGCGACGCCTGTCTCAGCCAGCGGATCAGCCACCAGCACTCTCATTTTGCGATCACTCCTCGCTCACGCCGCGCAGGATTGCGGCGCGCCGTCAACCTCGCTGTTCGCCTATTTGACCTGACAGGCCGCGCGCGCTGCGGCCCGCCCCCGGACCACGGCATAGCAGCAGAACGCGACCTGCGCAACGACGCCGGTCCCGACGCGCGCCCAGGTCGGCAACGTTGATCCCGTGACGAATCCCTCGATCAGCCCCGCCACACAGAAGGCGAGCACGAGACCGATCACCACCGCTACGGCGCGGCGCCCCTCCTCCACGAGTGCCTCACTGCGCGTGCGGCCACCCGGGTCGATGATCGCCCAGTCGAGCTGAGGCCCGCCGCGCCAGCGACGGCCACCGCCGTAACCTCGAGCAACCCGTGAGGGAGGATCAACCCCAGAACTTCTCGATCCGGTCCGCCGCGGCGAACAGACCGGCCGCACCCGCCGACGCTGGCCCCATTCGCGACAAGGATGAAGGCAGTCGGGAGGCAGAGCAACACTTCGGCCGCGAACCGTCCTGACCCGCGACGCGAACACACTTGCCGGCGCAGATGGGTAATATTCCTCAAAACCCTCCGCCGCCTACGCCTCCCGGAGCGCATCGGGGGCAACGACCTCGAGCGCCCTCGGCAACCAGAGATCCACATCGCGAACCCGACGGCGGGGAGAACAAACGGCGCGGCGCTCACCACGATGTGGTGGCGCAAGCCACACAGCCGCCGGGAACGTGTCGGCAAAGGACCGGGCCGGGCCCCGAAACGTCCGCGCCCGGGTTCCGTAGATCACCGGTGGCGCGGCCAGTCAGTCGCGACAACGCAGCGACCAGCAGTCGTCTTCCAGATGGGGTCCTGGCATACGAGAGGTGGGCCGATGTCCGTTGGTAGGCTCGGACGAGTTCTGCGATGTGGTCTTCGTCGATTCCTTTCGGCTGATCCGCCGGGACGTCCTGGAGTGTCTCAAGCCTGTCCCACACCGGCGTGTTTATGGTGATGCAGCGATCGACGTCCACACACGGCACGATGGTCGGCGCCGAGGACCGGGGTAGCGTGATGGGAGGGAGGTCATTGGGACAGTCGCCCATCACCGGTTCGGTGGTCGCGCCAGAGGCCGTGCGGCTCGATTTTCAGGCCGCCGACATCGGCTTGCGGTTCGTTGCGCTGATCATCGCCCTTTTCGTCTTGGCCGCTTCGCTGATGCTGCTCATCCCGGACTCCGTCGGGATCATCCCGGCGCTCTTGCTCGTCGACTTCCAGGCTACGGCGGCTTGGCGGCGGTGATCAGCGCATTGGTCACGCTCCGGCAGCGCCTCGGGGACCTCGTCGCCGGAACCCTCGTGATTGTTGAGCGCACCGGCGCCGCGCGGCCCGTGGCGGTCAGGTTCGACATCCCGCCGGGCACGGACTCGTACGCCGCCACCCTCGACGTCACGGGTCTGAGAAGCCGCGACGACGCGGCGGTGCCCGCGTTCATGCAGCGCGCCCCTAGCCTCGACGCCATCCCACGGGGAAGTCTCGCCGAGGCGCTCGCCACTCCGATCGCCCGGCGCCTCAACCACACGGTGCCACACGGGATCACCGCTGAACTGTTCCTCAGATGCGTCGCCGCGCGCTACCGACAGCGTGGCACGGAGGAGACGCTCCCTGTGGAGACGTCCTGACCATGGGAGGCTCGATGGCAACGCACGTCGTGGTGCTCGGCACCGGGATCATGGGTGCGCCGATGGCGCGCAACCTCTTGGCCGCCGGTCACGAGGTCACGGTTTGGAACCGGAGTCGCGAGAAGGCGGAGCCCCTCGCCTCCCACGGCGCGTCGTTGGCCGGCTCACCCGGCGAGGCCTGCGTGCACGCCGAGGTCGTCCTCACGATGCTGTCGAACGGCGACGTCGTCGAGGACGTAATGGCTGGCCAGGGCGCGCTGGCCGCGATGGGGCAGGGCGCGCTGTGGGTGCAGACGAGCACGGTCGGCGTCGCGGCGACCGAGCGGCTCGCCGGGCTGGCGGCCAAGTCCGGCGTGGAGTTCGTGGACGCGCCGGTGCTCGGCACCAAGCAGCCGGCCGAGTCGGGAGAGTTGGTGATCCTGGCCTCCGGGTCGACATCCCTGCGTGATCGCTGCCAGCCTCTGTTCGACGCGGTCGGTAAGCGGACGCTATGGGTCGGTGAGGTCGGCGCCGGGAGCCGGCTCAAGCTCGTGGTCAACATGTGGCTGCTCGGGCTGGTCGGCGCGCTGGCCGAGTCCGTCGCACTCGCTGGCGCGCTGGGTGTGGACGTCGGCGCCTTCCTCGAGGCCATCGACGGCGGTCCCGTAGGGACGCCCTACGCCAATATCAAGGGCAGGGCGATGGCCTCTGGCGACTTCGACCCCAGCTTTCCCCTCAGGCTGGCCGGCAAGGACCTGGGGCTCGTGCGTGAGGCCGCCGCGACAGCCGGAGCGCCGTCCCCCCTCGCGGACGTACTGGCCGACCAGATCGCCTCGGCGATCCAGGCCGGCCACAGCGACGACGACATGGCGGCGCTCTATGCCGCGTGGAAGGTGTAGGCCGAGGTTATGTGCTGGATATGCGACGTCTACGTCGCATATCCAGCACATAGATCAGGTCAAGAACTCCAGGATCGCCGCCGTGATGTCGTCGGGTTGTTCCAAAGGCGCCCAGTGGGCGGCATTCGCGATCACGTGGACGCGCGAGACGGGGATCTCGCGATGAAGCTCCTCGGTCATCGCGATCGGGGTCGAGCGGTCATGGTCTCCCACCATGAGCAGCGTCGGCTGGCCAATGTCCTCACGCTGGATCGACGCGGCGGTCGCCAGCGCTCGGCAGGCCTTCGCGTAACCGGCGGGGTCGTTACGCAGGAACAGGTCACGGAGCAGCCCCACGAGCTGCGGGTTCGTGGCTCGGTTCCGCGGCGCGATCGCTCCCTGCAGCCAGTCATCGACGATGCCGTCCATGCCCTCGCCCTCGACAAGCTCGGCTCGTTTCAGGTACTGCTCCTTCGCCGGGGGCTCGAACCACGAGATGCCGCCGACGAGCACGAGATTGTCCACAACCTCGGGATGGTCCAATGCGACCTGCTGGGCGATCAAGGTACCGAGCGAGTGCCCGACGAGGGTCACTGCGGGCAGCTCCAGCGCGCCCACGAGCGCGGCGACGTCCCGAGCCCAGTTGTGGACCGAGAGCGTGCCCCTACCCGCCTCACTCCGTCCCGACGCTCGCAGGTCCAAGGCGACAACATGGTGGTGCAGCGACAGACTCTCCATGACCGCGTACCACAGGTGGAGACTGCCGCCGAGCCCGTGGACCAGGACGATAGGCGGTCCCTCGCCCTTGCTGACGTAATGGTGCTTGGCACCGTTCAGGTCGATGAACATAGCGGCAGGGTATCTGACGCGCGAAGGGGACCCAATGGCACGAATCGAGGCGAGCGTTCAGATCCAAGCCCCCGTTGAGCGGGTATGGGACACCCTCGTCGATTGGGAGGGTCAGCCACGCTGGATGGTCGACGTTCACCGCGTCAGCGTTCTCAGCCCTCACCGGACGGGCCCAGACGTCCGCTTGCGCTGCCTGATGGGGGTCAAGCGCCCTCTTTTGATCACCGACGACATGATCACGACCGAGTGGTACGAGCACTCGACGGTCGGCGTGCGGCACCTGGGCAAGCTGATCCGAGGTTACGGCGCGTTCGACCTGGAGCCCACCCCGACCGGTACACGATTCGTGTGGTGGGAGGAGGTCGACCCCCCACTCGGCCTCCTCGGCGATGTCGTCACCGAAACCATCGTCGCCCCACTCGTCACCCGGATGTTCCACGCATCGCTGAGGCGACTGAAGGCCCTCTGCGAGCCTTAAGTCAGGGCCTGGGAGTGACGGCGCCAGCCGGCACAACCTGCACTGTGCAGGTTCAGTCCGGTATCCCGGACTGAACCTTCACAGTACGGCACTCGGAAACTCGGTCGATGTGGCTCGGGGGCATTTAGGCCACGCCGAGGGCGTCGGCCGGATCGAGTTGGAGCAGGAAGGCGCGGCATCGTGCGGCCTCGTCCTGCTCTCCTATGGTGGCGGCCGCCCTCATCAGGGCGTGCACGCTTCGCAAGAATCCCCGGTTCGGCTCATGGCGCCAGGGCACCGGTCCCTGCCCGCCCCAACCGGCCTTGCGGATGCGGTCGAGACCGCGGTGATATCCGGTTCGAGCGAACGCGTAGGCGGCCACGGGATCGCCGCCGTCGAGCGCCAACTCGGCCAGCTGCGCCCACCCCTCGAGGAAGGTTGGGTGCGCGGCGACGATCTCCCGCAGCTTGGCGCCGAGGCGGTCTCCAGGATCGAGCGCCTGCGCCAGCCCTTTCGTCGCGGATTCTGGCTCAGGGCCGAGCAGCGTCTCCTTCACCCCGTGCAGCGGTAGCTCACTCATGGGAACACGCTCCTTGATCGCGACGGCGAGACGTTTGGTGGATCATGACCATCATGGCCATGGAGCTGCCGCCTCGTTGGGCTGACGCCCTCGACCGTTTCGCCGTCCATCTCCGTGATGAGCGTGGCCTCGCGAGTGCCACTGTGAAGGCGTACCTACGGGACACCGCACAGATCGCCGCCTTCTGCGCGGCGTTCGGGATCGAGGATCCCGACGAGGTTTCCCCACTCGTCCTGCGCCGGCATCTCGGGGGGCTTGTGGCCTCCGGCTACGCGCGGTCCTCGCTCGCGCGGAAGGCGGTGTCGCTGCGGGTGTTCTTCGGTCTGCTCGCCCGCCGTGGAGTGGTAGCGCGGGACCCGTCGGCGCTGCTCTCGGTACCCCGGAAGGGCGAGTCGCTCCCCAAGGCGCTCCGCCGCGACCAGGTCGAACAGCTGTTTCGCGTCCATGACACCGCGACGCCTCAAGGCCTGCGCGACGTCGCGCTGATCGAGCTGCTGTACGCGAGCGGCGCCCGTGTCGCAGAGGCGATCGGCCTCGACGTCCCGGCGCTTGACCTACCGAACCGGCTCGTCCGGCTGTACGGCAAAGGTGGGAAGGAGCGGATCGTTCCCTTGGGCGAACCTGCCCGTGACACCTTGGGCCGTTGGCTGCGGGAGGGCCGCCCGCTGCTGATGACGGATGCCAGCCCGGCCGGCGCGGTCTTCCTCGGGACCCGTGGCGGCCGCATCTCCGCCCGCGCCGCATACGCGATCGTCGAGCGCGCGGGCACGCTCGCGGGCGTCGGTCACGTGACCCCGCACACCCTGCGCCACAGCTACGCCACCCACCTCCTGGAAGGCGGCGCCGACCTCCGCAGCGTCCAAGAGCTCTTGGGCCACGTCGCCCTCTCGACCACGCAGGTCTACACCCATGTGTCCCTCTCCCACCTCACGGACAGCTACCTCCGCGCCCACCCGCGCGCCTAGCCGTACTGTGCAGAGCGGGGATTCGGCGCAGTGCAGCGCGTTCCCGCGGTTCTTTCCGGGGCGTGTGCAGGTGGGGGCGGGGGTGCCCGGACTTGCACAGCGGGCCGGCGATTCGTCCACGGGTTTCTCCACGGAGGCATTCCATAACCGCAGGGGCGCGTACGGTCCGCTGCATGTTCGCCACAATGATGATCGCAGCCACGCTTGCGGCCGTCCTCCCCGTTCCTGGCGCTGTCGTGCGGGCGTTTGAGGCGCCCGAGCATGAGTTCTCAGCGGGTCACCGAGGGGTGGACCTCGGCGCATCACCCGATGAGGAGGTTCGGGCCGCATTACCGGGTTTGGTCGCGTTCGCGGGACTCGTCGCGGGCAGAGGATGGATAACCGTGCGGCACGCCGGCCCGGACCTCGATACGACCTATGGCGACCTGGACCCACGACTCGTCGTCGTGGGGGAGCACGTCGAAGCTGGGCAGGTCATCGGTCGGCTCGCGGCGACGGCTGATCATCTCGACTGGGGAGCTCGCCTCGATGGCCGATACATCGATCCGCTCAGCTTGCTTGGCCCGTGGGAAATCCACCTGGTCAGCAGCTCGCCAGCCCAGGTCGCGCGGTCGCCGTGACGCGTGTATCCTCCGGTTTCGGCCCTGTCACGTACCATAGGCGCCGTCCTGCCACGATCAAGACCTCGAGGTCAACCCCGAGCCGGTGGCAGTTACTTCACAGCACGAGCCGTCGGGACCGCGGTCCGACCCGTCGAGAGACGGGCGGAGGGTTCATGCCACCCGTATCACTCGGCTGGCCCGGTCGTGCGAGGACAAACCGCAAATTGAGCGAGGGTTATCGTATGTCAGTCGTCACTATGCGCCAGCTGCTCGAGGCAGGCGTTCACTTCGGTCATCAGACCCGTCGGTGGAACCCGAAGATGAAGCGTTTCATCTTCTCCGAGCGCAACGGCATCTACATCATCGATATCCAGCAGAGCATCGGGATGCTCGAGCAGGCGTACCGGTTTGTGCGTGATGCTGTCGCCAAGGGCGGCACGGTGCTGTTCGTCGGAACGAAAAGGCAGGCTCAAGAAGCGATCGAGCAACAAGCGCTTCGTGTCGGGATGCCGTATGTGAACTATCGATGGTTAGGCGGGATGCTCACGAACTTCGAGACCATTCGTATGCGGCTGACCCGGCTTCGTGAGCTTGAGGAGATGGATCAATCCGGGGCGATGGACCTCCTCCCCAAGAAGGAGGTGCTTTCCTTGCAGCGTGAGCGTGAGAAGCTACAGCGTAACCTCGGTGGCATCCGTTCGATGCAAAAGCTTCCTTCGGCGGTATGGATCGTGGACACCGTCAAGGAGCACATCGCTGTCAAAGAGGCGAACCGGCTGGGAATTCCTGTCGTCGCGGTGGTCGACACAAACTGTGACCCAGATGTCATTGATTACGTCATCCCGGGCAACGATGACGCGATCCGGTCAGGCGCGTTATTGACCCGTATCATCGCGGACGCTTGCGCGGAAGGATATGTGGCGCGCGCGAGCCGGAGCAGGGATGACGTTGTCGCGGAACAGGCAGCGGCGGTCGCGGCCGCCGCTGCCGCTCCGGCGGCGACTACCGCCGTGGACGTCGAGCCGCTCGCGGATTGGGAGATCGCTCTGGAGCAAGAGGAGGCTGCGCTCCATGCGGCGCAGGCTGTGGCGGGCGCTGTGCCCGGTGAGGCCAAACGCGAAGGCGAGTAGGCGCACCAACAGAATCACCCGTACGTCCGAACACATTCGTATAACAGGAGCACATCGTGCCCACTTTCACTGCCGCCGACGTTAAGAAGCTGCGCGACGCTACCGGCGCTGGGATGATGGACTGTAAGAAGGCCTTGGTTGACGCTGATGGTGACCTTGATAAGGCCGCCGACCTCGTGCGGGAGCGCACTGGCGCGAAGATGTCCGACCGGGTCTTGGACCGCACCGCCAGCGAAGGCATCATTCACGCCTATCTCCACACGCCGACTCCAGGGCTGCCGCCCAAGGTGGGTGTGTTGGTCGAGCTGAACTGTGAGACCGATTTTGTCGCGAAGGGTGACGGCTTCCGTCAGCTCGCGAACGACATCGCGCTGCATATCGCGGCGATGAGTCCGGCGGTGGTGCGCGTGGACCAGCTTGATGAGGCGACGCTGGACAAAGAACGATCGTTCGCGCAGGCGCAGGCCCGTGCGGAGGGCAAGCCCGAGCACATCATCGACCGCATCGTGGACGGCCGGATCGATGCGTTCCTCAGAGAGAAGGTCCTCCTCAACCAGCCGTTCGTGAAGGACGACAAGGTCACGATCGCCGACCTTCTCTCCGAGTTCCAGCGCACTTCCGGCGAAAAGATCTCAGTTGCCCGGTTCGCCCGGTTCGCTGTAGGCCGATAGCCACGACCTCCACGCGGTCTACCTCGCGCGCGTAGGATGCGTGCGGAGGAGCGCAAGTGGTCCCTGACGAAAATGCGTTGAGCATCGAGTGTGATGTTTCCCCGACCGTATGGAGCCGGGGGAGCCCGCGAGCGGGATGCCCCGTGCGATGATGCGTCAACGGATGTACGGAAGGGGCCATGAAAATGGCTGAGGTAACGAAGTACCGGAGAGTCCTGCTGAAGCTGAGCGGCGAAGCGTTCGCGGACGCAGCCAACAGCATTAGCCCCTTAGTCGTCTCGTCGATCGCGACCCAGCTCGCGGACGTCGTCGACCTGGGAGTGCAGGTGGGGGTTGTCGTCGGTGGCGGCAACATCTTTCGGGGCACGTCGCCTCAGGCATCAGGGATGGACCGGTCAAGCGCGGACAGCATGGGGATGCTCGCCACGGTCGTCAACGCGCTCGCCCTGATGGATGCGTGTGAGAAGCGGGGCGTGCAGACGAGGGTGCAGTCGGCGATCTCCATGCAAGAGGTGTGTGAGCCCTACATCCGCCGCCGGGCGATCCGGCATCTGGAGAAGGGACGGTTAGTGATCTTCGCCGCCGGCCTGGGCGCACCCTACTTCTCCACGGACACCGCGGCGGCTCAGCGGGCGTTGGAGATCGGCGCCGAGGCGATCTTGAAGGGCACGAAGGTCGACGGCGTCTACGACCGGGACCCTCAAGCGTTTCCTCAGGCGACGCGGCTACCGGTAGTGACCTACCTGGATGTGCTCGGCCGGGGTCTGCGGATCATGGATGCCACGGCGATCTCCTTGTGCATGGACCACAGGCTGCCCATCATCGTCTTCAAGCTGCTGGAGGAAGGCAATATCCGCCGTGTCGTGTTGGGTGAGTCGATCGGAACCGTCGTCCACCACCCCGACGTAGTGGAGGTCACGAAGGAGGTAAGGCTGTGATCGAGGAGACGCTGGCCGAGGCCACGCGGAAGATGGATGCCGCGGTCCGCCATACCCGGGGCGAGATCGCCAAGATCCGGACCGGCCGGGCGAACCCAGGACTGATCACGGACCTCCTGGTGTCGTACTACGGGGCGCCGACCCCGCTGCAGCAGCTCGCGGGCGTCAGCGCGCCGGAGCCACGGATGCTGGTGGTATCTCCGTACGACCGCAACGCGCTGAAGGAGATTGAGCGGGCAATCCAATCGAGCGATCTCGGCCTGAACCCGTCGAACGATGGGGAGGTCATCCGTGTCGTGTTCCCCGATCTGACCCAAGAGCGGCGTCGTCAGTTCGTGCGGTTGACGAAGGAGCGGGCCGAGGAGGGCCGTACCGCGGTCCGCAATGTCCGTCGCGGCGCGAAGAGCGACATCGACCAGTGGGCACGGGACGGTGAGGTCAGCGAGGACAACGCACGCCGTGCGGACAAGCGTCTCCAAGAGCTGACTGACCAGCACATCGCGCTGATCGACCAACTGGTCTCGACCAAGGAGAAGGAGCTCCTCGAGATCTAGCGACCGCGAGCCTTCGCCACTGGATCTGACAGCCGCAACCGCCCCCCGCGTGGCCACCACCCCCGAGTCTTCGGCCGAGGACGTAGCCCTCATGCCCAGCAGGCGGAGCGCTGGCCGCAATCTGCCCGTGGCGATCGCGGTCGGGGTTGCGCTCGCGACACTGTTTCTTGGCACCTTGGCGGTTGGGCCGTACCTCTTTCTCACGTTCGTCGCCGCGATTCTCGTCGTCGCGCAGATGGAGTTGGACAGCGCGTTCCGGGCGCATGGGTCCAGGCCCGCGACCCCGGTCGCGATCGGTGCTGGGCTCGTGATGTTGTATGGGGCGTACGCGAACGGCGAGCCGGCTCTGGTGACCGGGATCGTGGTCCTCGTCCTGGGGGGGATGGTCTGGACATTGCTGGACAGCCAGCGCCGGTCGGTCGCCGCAAGCCTGGGAGCCACCTACCTCATCGGTATGTGGGTGCCGTTTCTCGCGAGCTTCATCGGCCTTCTGCTGCGGTCGGGGGACGGCGATCAGTCCGGTGAGCTGCTCGTGATGGCGGTGGTCGCGTTGACCGTGGCGAACGACATCGGCGCATACGCGTTCGGGAACCGTCTGGGTCGCCACAGGATGGCTCCGGGTGTGAGTCCCAAGAAGACCTGGGAGGGCCTCGTCGGGGGTCTGGTGACCGTGCTCGCCCTCGCGGGCTTTGCGACTTCGCGGGTGATCCCGGCGCTTGGCGTCTGGGGGGCGATGGCGCTTGGCGTGGGGATCGTCGTCGCCTCGACGTTTGGCGACCTGTGCGAGTCGCTCGTGAAGCGTGACCTCGGGGTGAAGGACCTTGGCTGGGTCCTGCCGGGCCATGGCGGTGTCATGGACCGGATCGACGCGATGCTGTTCGCGTTACCCGTCGCGTACGTCATCCTCGTAGCCTGGCCACTGTGATCGACCCTTACCAGCCTGAGGGGCTCGCCGCGCTGCTTGACGGCGAGCCCGCCTACCGGGCGCGACAGGTCCGGGCGTGGCTCGCCCGTGGCGTCGACGACCCCGCGAGCATGACGGACCTGCCCCGGTCGCTTCGCGAGCGGCTCGGCGGCGCCCTGATGGCTCCCCCGCGCATCCTGCGCATGCTCGAGGCTGACGGGGGGCTTACCCGGAAGCTCTTGCTCGGCACCGCCGACTCCGAGGCGGTCGAGAGCGTCCTGATGCTTTACCCGCGCGGCGCCAGCCGTTCCGGTCGCGCCACGGTCTGCGTCTCGACGCAAGCAGGATGCGCGATGGGTTGCCCCTTCTGCGCGACGGGGCAGGTCGGGTTCCGCCGCCAGCTCACAGTCGGCGAGATCGTGCGCCAGGTGACGGTGATCCAACGGCTGCTGCGTGACGGGATGGTCACGGGCCCCCAGCAGGAGCTGGGGAGGAGGGCCTCGACGCTGTCGACGCGTCGGGGCTCCGACGTCCCTGACCACGTCACCAACGTGGTGTTCATGGGCATGGGCGAGCCGTTGGCGAACCTCGAGCCCACCATCGCGGCGATTCGCTGGCTGCATCAAGTCTTCGAGCTGTCCGCCCGCGCGATCACCGTTTCGACGATCGGGCTCGTCCCCGGTATCCGCCGGTTGATGGGCCTGCGGCTTCCGATCACGCTCGCGATCAGCCTTCACGCGCCTGACGACGCCCTGCGGGACGACTTGGTCCCGCCCAACCGGCACCACGGGCTCGCCGCGCTGATGGGGGTGTGCGAGGAGTGGGTCGCCACGACGGGGCGCCGGTTGACGTTCGAGTACGTGCTGATCGACGGGGTCAACGCCTCGTTGGCGCAAGCCGAGGCGCTCGCGCGGCTGGTCGCCCCGTTGCGGCAAGCGGGGGGAGCGCATCTCAACCTCATCCCGATGAACCCGACCCCGGCCGTAGGATGGCACGCGCCGCCGATGGCCACGCAGCGGGCGTTCGCCAGTGTGCTCGAGCGTCACGGGGTGGCGGTGACGATCCGCCACAACCGCGGGGTGGAGATCGACGCCGCTTGTGGGCAGCTGTACGCGAACCACGCGCTTGGCAGTGGCCGTACGCTTCCCAACGCCACCGGCGCGGCCGACCGCATCGCGGGGCGGGGATGACGGCTCGCAAGACGGTCACCGTCCTCGGCTCGACGGGATCGATCGGGACGCAGGCGGTCGACGTCCTTCGCTGCCATCCCGACCGGTTCACGGTAATCGGGCTGACCGCGGGCGCGAACTTCGAGCTGGCAGTCGCCCAGGCGCTCGCGCTCGATGTCGACCGGCTGGCGCTCGCCGACCGTCCAGCGGCCGCGGCGGCGCGCCGGGCGCTCGACGGCCGGGTCGAGGTGCTCGACGGACCCGAGGGGATCGTTGAGGTCGCGGGTGAGGGCGCCGACGTCGTGCTGAACGGCATCGTGGGATCCACCGGCCTGCGGCCTACGCTCGCGGCGCTTGAGGCGGGGAGCCGGCTCGCGCTGGCGAACAAAGAGTCCCTGATCGTGGGCGGCCCACTTGTGCTGGCGGCCGCGAAGACACGCGACCAGATCGTCCCGGTCGACAGCGAGCACAGCGCGCTCGCGCAGTGCTTGCGCGCGGGGAGCGACGCTGAGGTCGCGCGCCTGATCATCACCGCTTCGGGCGGACCATTTCGCGGCCGCACGCGGACCGAGCTCGCGACGGTCACTGTGGCGGACGCGCTCGCGCATCCCACATGGGACATGGGCGCGGTGATCACGATCAACTCCGCGACGCTGGCCAACAAGGGGTTGGAGGTCATCGAGGCGCACCTGCTGTTCGGGATCCCGTTCGATCGGATCGACGTCGTCGTCCACCCACAGTCGATCGTCCACGGGTTGGTGGAGTTCTGCGACGGCGCCATGGTGGCGAAGCTGTCGCCTCCGGACATGCGGCTTCCTATCCAGCTGGCACTGGGCTGGCCAGAGCGGTTGCCGTGCGCGCATGGACGGGTGGAGTGGGCCACGCCATTCGCCCTGCAGTTCGAGCCCCTCGACGGGGACACCTTCCCGATGGTGGGGTTGGCCGTCGAGGCGGGACGCCTGGGGGTGACCTACCCTGGTGTCCTGAACGCGGCGAACGAGGAGGCTGTGGCCGCGTTTCTTCAAGGAAGGCTGCCGTTCCTGGGTATCCCTGCCGTAGTAGAGAGGGCCCTGGAGGAGCACCAGGCCGAGCGTGCGATGGACCTGGCGAGCGTCTTAGAGGCGGAACGCTGGGCGAGAGCGCACGCCGGTGCGCTCATCGGGAGGAGTACGTAACAGGATGTATGTCGCGATCTTCGTCGCCGCCATCGTCGCGGTCATCATGTTCCACGAGTTTGGGCACTTCGCGACGGCGAAGCTGTTCGGGATGAAATGCGAGAAGTTCTTTCTCGGCTTCGGGCCGACGTTGTGGTCGGTGAGAAGAGGTGAGACCGAATACGGCGTCAAGGCGATCCCCGCGGGGGGATTCGTGAAGATTATCGGTATGTCCGCCTACGAGGAGGTGGACACCGCCGACGCTGACAGGACGTTCTACTCCAAGCCCGCATGGCAACGCGCGATCGTCTTGACCGCCGGCTCGGCCACCCACTTCATCGTCGCCATCGTGTTGCTGTTCGCCGCGCTCGCCTTCATTGGGCTGCCAAGGACCAATGGGATCGACGCCGTCGTTCCTGGCAGCCCCGCCGCTGCGGCTGGGCTGCGGGCCGGTGACGAGATCGTGGCGATCGATGGCCGGCCGGTCGACCGGTTCAGCGAGGTGCAGGAGGTCGTTCGGGCGAGCGCTGGCGAGGCCGTCGACCTAGAGGTCATGCGCGCGGGCGAGCGGGTGCGGCTTGAGACCGTGCTCGCCACCGAGCAGCCGGACGGTCGGCCAGGCGGTTTCCTGGGCATCAGACCGGCCGAGATCATCGAGCCCGTCCCACCGGGTAGGGCCCTGATCGGCACGGTGAGCGGCGACTACTCGATCGTCTCCATCACCGCCGCGACGATCGAGGGGCTGGGCCGGATCTTGAGCCCCGAAGGGCTCGCGCGGTGGTTCGAGTCCGTCGACGACACCGGTCCGCGCGACCCTGAGGGCCTGATCAGTCTTATAGGTGTCGGGCAGACGGTCAACGCGCTGGGAGCCCAAGGGGAGTTCTTCGTCATCCTTCTGGTCCTCGCGCAGCTCAACATCACGTTGGGGCTGGTCAACATGCTGCCGCTCCCCCCACTGGACGGTGGGCACCTCGCGGTTCTCGTTGTGGAGGAGTCGGTGAACGGCGCGCATCGCCTGCGTGGCCGTTCTCGCGACCGGGACCGGTGGCGGCTTGACCCCTCGGTGATCGCCCCGCTCACGCTTGCGGTGATCTTGTTTTTCGTCGTGATCGGCGTCACCGCACTGTGGATGGACATCACCAGACCGGTGTCGGATCTGTTCCAGTAAGCGTCCACACGATACGGGCTCACCCGTACTAGGCTGTCCCGCGCAGTCAGCCAGACCCCGAGGTGTCAACCGTGCAGACGTTGCCGTTGCTGAACAATGCAGTCCAGCCGCACCAACAACCGCCACGGCGCCGGGCAAGCCGCTGCCTGATGGTCGGTCCCGTCCCGGTGGGTGGGGGGGCGCCGATCAGCGTGCAGTCGATGACGACGACGCCGACACACGACGTGAACGCTACGCTGCAGCAGATCGCCGCCCTGAACGCGGCGGGCGTGGACATCGTGCGGGTTGCCTGCCCACGCCAAGAGGACGCGGACGCGCTTGCCATGATCGCGGCGAAGTCCACGGTGCCCGTGATCGCCGACATCCACTTCCAATGGAAGTACGCGATAAGGGCGATCGAGGCCGGTTGCGCGGGTGTGCGGATCAACCCGGGCAACATTCGCAAGCACGAGAAGGTCAAGGTCATCGGAGACGCCGCCAAGGAACGCGGGATCCCCATCCGTATCGGCGTGAACGGTGGGTCGCTGGAGGACGTCCTGCTCGCGCAGCACGGAGGAGTGACCCCGGAGGCGCTGGTCTCCTCCGCCCTGAACGAGGCGCGCCTGCTCGAGGAGGTCGACTTCTTCGACATCAAGATCTCGGTGAAGCACTCGGACCCCTGGACGATGATCCAGGCATACCGGCTGCTCGCCGGGCAGTGCGATTACCCGCTGCATCTCGGCGTGACCGAGGCCGGGCCGCTCAAGACCGGCGTGACGAAGAGCGCCGTCGGCATCGGCGCGTTGCTCGCGGAGGGGATCGGGGACACCATTCGCGTGTCGCTGTCGGCCGATCCGGTCGAGGAGGTCAAGGCCGGGATCGGCATACTCGAGGCACTCCACCTGCGCGAGCGGGGGCTGGACGTCGTCTCGTGCCCGTCCTGCGGACGCGCGGAGGTCGATGTCTACACGCTGGCCGAGCAGGTCCAGGCGGCGCTCGAAGGCATCGACGTTCCCTTACGCGTCGCCGTCATGGGATGTATCGTGAACGGGCCGGGCGAAGCCCGCGAGGCCGACCTGGGGGTCGCCGCGGGCAAGGGGAAAGGGCAGATCATCCGACGTGGGGAGGTCCTGTTCACGGTTCGCGAGGAGGACATCGTCGAGGCACTGGTCCACCACGCCCATGAGATGGCCGAGGAGATCCGCGCCGAGCGCGGCGAAGGCCCACCAATCGTGGTCGCCTAATACTCCTGGCCACGAGGGCGACAAGCTCCACATCCGAAGGAGAGTGCGATGCCCCTGCCCCGCGCTGAGGCTGAAACGTTCGTATCCGACCGCCGCAAGGGCGTGTTGGTGACGCAGAGGCAGTCGGACGGTCGCCCGCAGCTGAGCAACATCATGTACGCGGTGATCGACGGGCACGTGCGCATCTCGGTGACCGACACGCGGGCAAAGACCGCGAATATCCGTCACGACCCGCGGGTCAGTCTCCACGTCACGAGCGATGACTTCTGGACCTACGTCGTGGTCGAGAGCACGGCGGTGCTCAGCCCGGTGGCGAGCGAGCCGGGGGACGCGACGTGCCAGGCGCTGCTTGAGCTCTACACGACCGCGTCTGGTCAGCAGCACCCGGATCCCGACGACTTCCACCGGGCGATGGTCGCCGAGCGGCGTCTGTACATTTCGTTCCCCCTCGAGCGGATGTATCCCGTAACCGCTGCCTAGACAGTCGCCGGCATCCCGTTGCCGGATCTGGAGTGTCCCTGGTACCGTTGTCCGTAGACCCAACCGAGCCGGGAGGCTCGGTCATGCTTATTTGTCGATGCGGTCGGCCCGCATCGAGGGATGAGAAACCGACCGCACGGAAGTGGGCGTCCACGCCCACTTTTTGTTTCCCTTGTGCCACGCCACGCAGGTCAGGAGGTGAGCGAGAACCATGCCAGACGTCACCGGGTCCGTCCGTGCCCTGGCGACCTCGCTCGCCAACGCCAGCGGTGTCGACGTTGTGGACGTGCAGGTCAAGGGTGCGGGTTCGCGGATGCTTCTGCGGGTCGTAGTCGACCGCAAGGGAGGGATCGACCTCGATACGTGCGAGAAGCTTTCCCGGAATCTTTCCCAGGCGCTGGACGCTGAGGACCCGTTCGAGGGGCGGTACGTGCTCGAGGTGACATCCCCGGGCGTTGATTGGCCGTTGACCGACCAAGCCGCGTTCGATCGGGTTGGCGGGCGGCTGGTCCTCGTGCACTGGCGTCAAGCGGGCGAGTCGTCGGTCTCCCAGCTGCGCGGCACGGTCACGACCGCCCATGCGGAGGCCGTGACCCTCGACGTCGATGGCGAGACCGTCAGCGTGCCGTACGGCGAGATCGTCAAGGCTACCCAGGCCCTTCCCTGGTAGGAGGTGTGAGATGAAGATCGAGATCGAGGCGCTGCGTAGCATCGAGCGAGAGAAGGGCATCAGCTTTGACACAGTGATCGAGGCGTTGGAGAGCGCGCTGGCGAGTGCCTACAAACGATCGCAGGCACAGGCCGAGGAGGCCCGAGTCGTCATCGATCGGTATTCGGGCGAGGTGACGGTCTATGCACAAGAGCTCGACGACGACGGCAACATCGTGGCTGAGTGGATCGACACGCCTCACGACTTCGGGCGGATCGTCGCCCAGACCGCGAAGCAGGTGCTCATGCAACGGCTGCGGGAGGCCGAGCGTGAGCTGACCTACGGTGAGTACTCGGGTAAGGAAGGCGATCTCGTCACCGGAACGCTGCAGATTCACGACCGCGGTCTGGTCGTGCTCGATCTCGGGAACGCCGAGGCGATCCTCCCGTACGCCGAGCAGGTGCCGACCGAACGCTACGAGCATGGCACCCGCCTCCGGGCATACATCGTCGAGGTCCGCCGCTCGATCAAAGGCCCACAGATCATCTGCAGCCGCAGCCACCCAAATCTCGTACGCGAGCTGTTCCGCCTCGAGGTTCCCGAGATCGCCGACGGGACGGTCGTGATCAGGGCGATCGCGAGGGAGCCTGGGCACCGCACGAAGATCGCGGTGGAGTCACTGGACCCGACCGTCGACCCGGTCGGCGCGTGCGTGGGGACGCGCGGCAACCGGGTGCGCGCGATCGTCGAGGAGCTCAGTGATGAGAAGATCGACATCGTCACCTGGTCCGCCCAGCAGGCGCGGCTCGTCGCGAATGCGCTTTCGCCTGCCAAAGTGACCGAGGTTCACCTGTACGATGAGGACGCGACGGCGCTCGTCATCGTCCCCGACTATCAGCTTTCGCTCGCGATCGGTCGTGAAGGCCAGAACGCTCGGCTCGCGGCCCGGCTGACGGGTTGGCGGATCGACATCAAGAGCGAGAGCCAGTTCGCAGACGAGCAGGCTGCCTTCCAGGCGGCGCTGGAGCGTGGTGAGATCGACGAGTACGGCCGCCCCATTCCGCACGCGGAAGGGTTGGCGGCTCATGTCCTGCAGCCTGGCAATCAGCCAGCGAACCAGTCCCGGGAGGAATAGACTGGTGGCCGTCCCCCTTCGCACATGCGTCGCGTGCCGCCGGAGTACCGTCAAGCGCGAGTTGATCCGCCTGGTCATCGCTCGCGATTCGGTCCAACCGGACCCGAGCGGCTCCCACCCCGGTCGTGGCGCGTACGTGTGCGGGTTCGCAAGATGCATCGACATCGCGTTGAAGCGCGATGGCGCCGTGATCCGCCGGGCGCTGCGACTTGGGTGCCAGCACGTCACGCTGGACACCAGGCGCTTGAGCAGCCAACTAGGCGTGATGGGGGATGCACAGGAGCAGCGCCGCGAAACAAGCACATCGGCCAGCTTGCTCGGGGGGATCCCCGGGAGGGCGGCCACGAGGGAGTGAGTGCGTGAGTAAGGTTCGAATCTACGAGCTGGCCAAGGAGACCGGATTGTCCAACAAGGACGTCATCCGCCGGTTGGCTGAGCTCGGTGTCGACGCGAAGTCGCACTCCTCGACGGTGGAGGACGACGACGCGGCGAAGTTCCGCGAGAGCCTCGGCCGGATGCGCGCGGCGCGCAAACGGGTCGAGGAAGAACGCGCACGGCGTGAGGCCGAGGCCTATGACCTCGACGTGCTTGCGAAGCCGTCGGCGCAGGCGACGGCGCGTCGCATTCTCCCGCCGCACCTTCGGAAGGCCGCGGAGGTCGGCGGCCAGCCACGCGAAGCGGTGGGGCCGATCGGTGACCCCAGTGTCGATTCACCCAGCGTTGACCCAGACAGGGGGGGACCGGGTCAGGAATGGCCACCCGCCCCAGCGGCTCCGGTACGGTTCCGCCCGCCGGTCACCTCACCGTTCCGCCCGGATGCTGAGGGCGGGGTCAGCGTCGGGGGCGATCAGGCCGACGAGGATACCCAGGCGTACCCTGACCCCGCCCGACCCGAGGAGCCGGGGGAACAGGGGCCTCCGGTCGCGCGAGGGCACATCTTGGGAGACGAGACGGCGCCCTCACGGGCTGAGGTCGCTTCCGCGCCGCCGTCACCCGATGGCCCAATCCCGGACCGCGCTTTGGAGAGTTCGACTCCTCCCCAGGCTCCCCAGAGCCGGAGGCAGATGCCCAGCCCGGGTCCGCGCACCGCGGCGGAAGCGGCGAAAGCTGGTCTCGTCCGGCCCGCGGCGCCCCCGGCGCCCTTTGCTCCTGACCAGCCCAGCGGTCAGCGAGAGGGGAGAGGGGCAGGCGCCCCCACCGCACGTGGTCCCCAGCCGCAAGCCCCTCGCCGCGAACAGCAGGGTGCCCGCCGCGGGGGAGAGCCTGGCCGCCGTGGCGAACAGCCGGGTCGCCGTGGCGAACAGCTGGGTCGCCGCGGCCCGGGTGCCCCACCCGGTCGAGGTGGGCAGCAGCCCGCCTCCCAGCCACAGGAGCCGCGCGGGGTGCCAGGGGTGCCACGTCCTGGAACGCCGCCAAGGCCGGGTCAGCCGACTGTGCCCACGCAGCGCGCTCCCATGAGCTCGGCGGCGACGGGAGTGCCCGTCGAGCCCCGGCGGCGCGTTGAGCACAACCTACCCAAAGAAGGCACCGGCCGACGCGCGATCCCACCGCCGCTGCGCCCGGCTCCCAAGCAAGAGCCCGAGCAGCCGGCCCAACCCGCCGTACGCGCTCCGAGAGGCCCTGGCAGGGGTCCCGGTCCCGCTGGCCCGAGGCCGAAGGCCACTGCCGGACCGGCGCCAGCCAGGCCGCGTCCTCAGGG
>JBOGED010000228.1:0-12032 GCA_050743625.1 Egibacteraceae bacterium
CATGCCTCGCACGCTCGTCGGGCCGGGGCGAAGCCCCGCTAGGCGTGAAAGCGGCGAGTTTGCTCCAGACGTTGCGACTTCTAGGCCGCCAACTGCTCGCCGGCTCTGGCCTTTACGCCCGGTTGTGGGACGCCTCCCGGTGAGGAACTCCAGCTCAGGCTGCTGGCCAGTCGAGGACGACCCGCTCCGTGCCACCGCCGAATGCCGCCGTGATCTCTAGCCGTCCGCCGATCGCGTCGAGGTAGCGCGCGAGCAGGTCGATGGTCGCCACCGCACCATGTTCGATGTGGCTGACCCGCGCCTTCGAAACACCCATACGTTCGGCCACGTCGACCTGCCTCAACCCAGCCCGCTTACGCATCTCGACGAGCCGTTGAAGCGCTAGTTCCCGGCGCAATTGCTCGGCCCGCTGCGCCCGCTCGCCGGTGCTGCCGAGCGCATCGGCCAACTCGTCCCGGACAGCGTCCCAAGTGTGCCACTCGCTCATGAGCCGGCCTCCTTCGTCCATTCTCTGTACCGCCGCTCGGCGAGGGGTATCGCGCTGGCGTACCAACGTTTCCAGTTACCTGCTTTATCCCCGGCGACCAGCAGGACCGCGTTGCTGCCCGGGTCGAAGGCGAACAGGATGCGAATCTCGGTGGTCCGGGTCGAACCCGGCCGCAACTCCTTCAGATGGTGCAGACTCGAACCCTTCACCCGGTCGACAAATGGCCGGCCCAAAGTCGGCCCTTCGACCGCAAGCAGGTCCAGGGTGTCGCTGATCTGTCGGAGGGTGTCCCTGTCCATGCGGCGAAGCTCGTGGAGCCATTGCCGCACCTCGCTAACCATCACGATCGTCCACACTCAACGAGTATACAATGTCGTTTACTTGACAATCGCGCGACTGCTGGGAGTGTGCCAGTAGCTCGTGGAGATCGATCCCCCGCTTCAGCAGGGCGTTCCTTACCGTGTGATCAGGCGCCGACGTCGGCGACGAGCCGCGCGAGACGGGAACACGGCACGAATGCCCGGATCTCGGCCGGCGGGTAGGGGAGCGCCCCGGCCCCTGCGCTACCGACCATCCGCGATCGTAACGATCGTGCCGCCGAGTTGGGAGGCGATGAGGCGGGCGTACGGCTCGACCCCGCCCGCCCGGATCTCCGAGCGGGCCGGCCCTCGCGCTGGCCGAGCACACGGTCGTGCTCATCACCCACCAGCTGACCGAACGCGGCAACCACCGCCAACTGCTCGCCCGAGGATGGCCTCTACGCCCGGCTGTGGAGCGCTTCCCGCCATCGCCCTTGACCGCGAGAAAATCTCAGCAGATATTAAGTCGCAGAAAGGTGCGGGTGTGAACGAACAACGAGCGCGGGTGAGAACTACATCGACGGCCTCGTCCCGTGGACAGGGTCACGCTCTCGATGTCGCGGCATGCGAAGGGGTTTGACCGTGAGCTGGATTCGTTTGTGCGGGGCAGCCTTGGGCACTGTTGCCCTTCTCGTTGCCGGGTGCGGCTCGGCGCCGGCTCCGGCGAGCGCCGCGGAGGCGGCTGACCGCACGCTCGACGTGGCGTACGCGGGGTTGGAGACCGCCTTTCCGAACCCGGTCGCCGACGAGTTCCAGTCCTATTTCGGCAACGCCGAGTACCTGATGAGACCCGGGCCCGACGGCCAGGAGCCGTGGCTGGCCGAGTCGGTGGAGCAACCGGCGCCGGACCAGTGGAGGATCACCATGCGGCCGAGCCTGACCTTCCAAAGCGGGAAGCCGGTAACCGCAGAGGCCGTCAAGGAGTGGTTCGAGTTCGAGGCGGCCGGCGACCCCACCATCAAGCTTCGGTTCGAGGGGTCGACGTTCGCCACCGAGGGCGACCGGGTGGTGCTGGTGAACACCCCGCAACCGATGAACGACCTGCCCACGGAGCTGGCCAACTACTCGCTGCAGTTCTACGACGTCGACGCGGTCAAGGCCGTTGGCGAGGACTACAGCAAACTGGCCGGCGTGGGCGCTTACACCGGGCCCTACCAGATCAGCTCGATCAGCCCGCGGGAGTGGGTCTACACCGCCAACCCCAACTACTGGCAGGGTGCGCCCGCGCTGGACAAGATCGTGCTGAAGAACGTGCCCGATGGCCAGGCGGCCGTGCGGGCGATCCAGGCCGGAGAGGCCGACGTTCACGTCTTCGCCGACGTGACGCTGAAGCCCGTCGTCGACGTGATCCCCGGCCTGCACTACAACACCAGCGACGATGTGCAGGTCGAGGTGATCTCGCTCAACACCGCGCGGGGGCCTTTCGACGATCCCGCCGTCCGCAGGGCGCTCAGCCTGTCGATCGACCCGGTGGCGGTGTCGCAGAAAGCCACCTTCGGGCTCTTCCCGCCCACCCACGGCATGTTCCTGCCCAGCTCGCCGTTCGCGCTCGACTGGACCCGCTTCGACGTGGCGGAGGCCAACCGCCTGTTGGACACTGCTGGGTGGGCCCGGGGCCCGGACGGCGTCCGGGAGAAGGATGGGACCAGGCTGGAAGCGGACCTGATCTCCTACAGTGAGACCCTCAACGCGCTGTCCATCCCGATCTCCGAGCAGGCCAAGGCGGCCGGCTTCGCGCTGACCCCCAAGCAGTTGGAGTACCAGGTCTGGCAGGAGATGTGGGAGGCCAAGAGCTACACGTTGAGCATGCTCAACGTCACCTACGGCATCAACGGCGACGCCGGTGAGCTGTGCAAGGCCTTCATCTCGACCGGCAGCTTCAACGGGGGCGTCTCCGACCCCGCGTTGGACGCCGAGTGCGGCAAGCTGGTTGCCGACCGCTCTCCGGCGACCATCGCCGCCGTTCTCAGGCGTGTTCAGGAGATCAACGCCGAGAACGCGTACGTGCTCCCGGTCGTCGGGCGGGTCTCGGCATGGGTGACCAACGAGACCTGGAGTAACGCCCGCCCCGGCGCGCATTACATCCCGATCGACTACCAGACCCGGCCGTGAGGTGGGGGGCGTGCCGAGCGGCTCGGCGGCTGCGCGTCCTGGGCGCCCCGATCCTCCAGGCGATCGTCGCCATAGTGGCGGCCAGCGTCCTGGTGTTCCTGATGGTGCCGCTGTCCCCGGGCAGTCCGGCCGCGTCGGTGTTGGCCGTCCAGGGCCGCGAGGTGACCGCCGAGGCGATCGCCGCGAAGGAACGGGAGCTCGGCCTCGACCAGCCCCTGTACATCCAGTTCGGGCGCTGGTTCGGTGGGGTTGTCCAGGGTGACCTCGGCCGCTCGTACCGCACCCAGCAACGGGTCGGTGAGATGTTCGGCGCCCGGATCGGCCCTACCTTGCTGCTGGGCACCGTGGCGCTGGCCCTCGCGCTGAGCGTCAGCGTCCTGCTCGCGCTGCTCGCCGCGGCCTGGCCGGACCGCTGGCCGGACCATCTCGCCCGGGCCGCCATGCTGGGGATCGCCGGGATACCCAGCTTCGTGCTGGGGCTGCTCGTGCTGCAGTACCTCGTCGTGGCGCTCGGTGTCGGGACGGTGATCGCTGACGGCACCGTGCGGACGGTGTGGCTCCCGGCGGCGACACTGGCTGCGGTGGCGGTAGCCGGCTGGTCTCGCCCCCTGCGGGCGCTGCTGCTCGAGGCCACCACCGCGCCCTACACGGTGACCGCGGCGGCCCGCGGGTCCTCCCGCCCGCGCACTCTGGTCGTCCATGCCTTGCCCAACGCGCTCGTGCCGTTCCTGGGGCTGGTCGCGCTCGGCATCGGTGCGCTCATCGGTGGTACGGCGATCGTCGAGGTCGTCTACTCCTGGCCGGGGCTGGGGGCGCTGGTCGTGGAGTCGGTCAAGCAGCGCGACATCCCGGTGGTCCGGGCGTTCTTGCTGCTCGGGACGCTTGCCTATGTCTTGGGTAGCCTCACCGCAGACCTGCTCACCCGGGCGCTCGACCCGCGGCAGCGGCGCCCGACCGGGGTGGCGGCCCGATGAGCCGGCGAGTCCTGGAGTTGATCGGAGTAAGCCGGGCTCCCCCGCCAGCCGCCGCCGAGTCCCTCCCGGCGGCGGGCGTGCTGGGCCGCGGCACCGGTCGGGCGGGCCTGGTCTTGCTGAGTGTGGTGCTCGGCTTCGTGCTGCTCGTCCCGGCGCTGTCCGGTGTCGATCCGCTGGCCACCGATGGCCCCCAGCTCGCGCCGCCCAGCGCGGCCCACCCGTTCGGCACCGACCAGGGCGGCCGGGACGTGCTCGTGCGAGTCGCCGACGGTGGTCTGCGCAGCATCGCCGCGTGCCTGGTGGTCATCGGTCTCGCGGCGGCGGTCGGGGCCGCGATCGGGCTGACGGCCGCGTTCGGTGGCCGGGTGCTCGACGCCGTGGCGATGCGGTCCGTTGACGTCGTCAACGGGATCCCACCCCTGATCATCCCGATCGCCGCCGTCGGCGTGCTCGGCCCGAGCTACCCGAACCTGATCTTGGCCGTCACGCTGGCCTATGCGCCGTCCTACGCCCGGATCGTGCGCAACCTGGCCGGAACGGCGCGCTCCCGCGCCGACGTGCAGAGCGCCCGGCTGTTCGGCATCCGCACCCCGCGCATTGTGCTGGGGCACATCCTGCCGTCGCTGGCCAGCCAGCTGGTCGTGATCATCACGCTGGACCTCGGCTCGGTGATCGTCGCGCTCGCCAGCCTGTCGTTCCTCGGTTTCGGTGCACAGGCGCCCACGCCTGAGTGGGGTGTGCTGCTCGACGACGGTCAGACCTTCTACGCCGCCGCCCCGTGGTTGTTGGTCGCCCCGGCCGCGCTGCTGGTCCTGCTCGTCACCGCGCTCAGCCTGCTCGGCGAAGCGCTGCGGGACGGCCTCGAGGCTCGGGACCTGAGATGAGCCCACCGCCGGTCTTGCGGATCGCGAGGCTGGACGTCCGGTACCGCGGCGGAGCCTGGGCGGCCCGCGACATCGATCTGGTGGCGGGCGGCGGTGAGGTTCTCGCGCTGGTCGGGGAATCGGGCTGCGGCAAGACGACGATCATCAAGGCCGTCCTGGGGCTGCTCCCGCCCGGCGCGACGGTGACCGGCTCGATCCGCATCAGCGGTGCCGAGATGGTCGGTGCGCCCGGGCGGGTCTTGCGGCGGTTGCGCGGCCCGCTGGTGGGCTACGTTGGGCAGAACCCCTTCGCGGCCTGTGACCCGTTGCGCACGGTTGGCCACCACGTCGCGGAGGCCTGGACCGCTCATCGGCTGCGTCCCCCGGCCGGCGAGGTCCCCGCCCGGCTCGGCGCGCTCGGGATCCCCGACCCCGTTGCCCGCGCCCGGCTTCACCCGCACCAGTGGAGCGGAGGCATGCTGCAACGGGCGGCCACCGCCGCCGCGCAAGCGCATGAGCCCTCCTTGATCGTTGCCGACGAGCCCACCAGCGCGCTGGACGCCGAGCTCGCCGGAGTGACACTGCGGAGCCTGCGTCGGCGTGGCGCGGGGGTGTTGCTCGCCACGCATGACCTCGGGTTGGTCCGCGAGTACGCCGATGAGCTGGCGATCCTCTACGCCGGCCGGGTCGTCGAGTGCGGCCCGGTGGCTACGGTACTGGCTCGGCCGCGCCACCCCTATACGGCGGCGTTGCTGGCCGCGGTACCCCGTCCCGGCGCGGGGCTGCCTACTCCGCTGCCGGGAGCGCCACCGGGGCCCCGCACTGTCAGTCCCGGCTGCGCGTTCGCCGACCGCTGCCCGGCGGTGTTCGATCGGTGCCACCGGGAGCGGCCCGGGATGGAGGCCGGGGTGGCCTGTCACGCGGCCGAGCCATGAATGCTCCCTTGCTGGTCGCCGAGGGGCTCGCCCGCCGGTACCAGACCCGGGAGGGTGCGATCGAGGCAGTCGCGCACGCCGACCTGGAGGTGCGCCACCGCGAGATCATCGGGATCTCTGGGCGATCCGGGTCCGGCAAGAGCACGCTGTTGCGGCTACTCGCCGGGTTGGAGCCGCCGTCGGCGGGCCAGGTCCGCTACCTCGATCCGCCACGCCCCGGGCTCGTGGGCGCGATCTTCCAGGACCCGGTGGGTGCGCTGGACGCACGCTGGCCCATCGGCCGCAGCCTCGCCGAGCCGCTGACGGCCCCGCACCGCCGCCGGTCGCCCCGCCAGCAGCGCGCCGACACCGCGCGGGCCATGCTGGACCGGGTAGGACTCGACGCCGTCCCGCTGTTTGCGAAACCCCGCCGCCTCTCCGTCGGCCAACTCCAGCGCGTGGTCGTCGCCCGAGCGCTGCTGGCCGACCCGGCGCTGCTGCTCGCGGACGAGCCCACCTCGACGCTCGACGTCACCAACTCGGCCGGGATCCTCCACCTGCTGGCCGAGGCCGCAACCAGCGGCATCGCGATCGTGATCGTCAGCCACGACACCGCGATGCTCGGGACGCTTTGTCACCGCCTGCTGATCATGGACCGCGGCCGGCTCACGGCCACCGGACCGCAGTGAAGCATATGCCCTAAGTAACGCCGGGATCGCGAGGCCGGACGCGTCCGTCGTGATCTGCGCCGGCCACGCGGTGGTGACCAGCGACCCGCGTGACCTGGCCGCGCTCGACCCGAGGCTTCGGCTTGTGACCCTGTAGGTGAACGCCACGACGACGTGGCGGTGGCTGACTGGCCGCGTGCGACGAACGGCAGGCCGGTAACGAGGCGCCGGCTACGCGGTTGCGACCGCCTCCCGACAGTGCCGGGTGGTTGCCACAGCAGGTTGCTGGCAAGCCGCCGTGAGCCGACCGCTCCTGCGGCACCCCAACTGGCCGGCACTGGCGCAACTGACTTCAGGCGCTACCGGTCGGTGTGGTGGTCAGGTTCGCCCCAAACCGCCGGGTGATCTGTGACGCACCCACGCTCGCCGCGCAGTACATCATTAAGGACGCGGGCACGAGCAGAGGCGCGCCGGTGCCCAGGTCCCGTCCCCCGGCCCAGCGAACCAGCAGGTCACGGGTGAGAGGGACAAAGGGGAACCCCGGGGTCAGATGCTGCTCGGGCGAGTGCAGCGCCAGCTCGTTGGGGTCGAGCGCCGGGTACCCTCCCGAAACGAGATCAGTGTAGGAGCCGCGCCGGAGCCCCGAGGGCACGAGGTTGCCGCAGTACCGCTCCACCGCCTCCCCGACCGCCGCGCCGCGAGCGGCATCCTCGTCCCACCACACGCATCCGGCTCCGATCGGGTCACTGGGCCACGCGGTGAACCGGGTCGCGTCAGAGATGCTGGCCGTGACGTAGCGGAGCGCTTCGGGTAGATGGGAAGGCAGCGCGCGCCGCTCCAACCTCCGGATGATGCCCGTTCGCCGGTCGAGCAACCGGTCCGACTGGCTCGAAGTCTCCGCTGGCACGGCAAGGAGTCTCTGGACCACGATGTCGCCTAGAGCGGTGCTCGGACGAGTTGGCGCTCGCTGAGCGGCGCCGCCGAGGTGCCTTTGAAGGGGCGGTAGAGCCGCTGTCCTCCCAGGAACGGGAAGGCCGCGGGAGCATTGGCGTACAAGCCGGGTGCGGTGACCCGCGCGACGCGCAGCCCTGCGGCCCGCAGGTCGGACGTCGTGAGGTCGACGGACGTGGCGGGAAAGCCCAGCGCCGACAGCCGTCGCAGGTAGAGCGCGCGAGCGTCGTTGTCGTCCTCCGCGGGCAGGTCGGTGAGATCCATCGTGCTGGCGGGGCTGAGGATGCGCTCGACGTGGACGTGTGCCCGGGTGTCCAGGTAGAGCTGCGCGTGGCCAGCGAAGTCGATCGCATCGCGAAAGTCGGGCCGGAAGTCGTCGAGGTACGCGCGGTCGGCGCGGTACGCCTTGTAGC
Organism: Egibacteraceae bacterium; assembly: GCA_050743625.1. GTDB lineage: Bacteria > Actinomycetota > Nitriliruptoria > Euzebyales > Egibacteraceae > JBOGED01. The sequence continues at coordinate 7,742 of JBOGED010000228.1, forward strand.
AGCGCGCGTCATGTATGCCGGCGTCCACCGCTCGCCAGACCGGGCTAGCGCGGTCGAGCAGTTGCATGCTGAACGCGCGGAGCTGTACGGCCTCTACAAGGGCCTTCCGCACCGCGGCGAGCGGCTGGGGTCGGCAGGCCGTGCCGAGCGTGACGATGCCGCGGTCCCGGTCTTCGAGCAACGCCCCGACCACCGGCACGGCGAACGGCGTGGGGACCCAGGTGAGATGGTAACGGATCCCGCTGTGCCGGGGGCTGGCGAGCAGGCCAGGAATGGCGGGATGGCTCGCCAGGCGTACCCCGATCGCCGGGCCGCCGCGCAGCCACCACACGGTCATGGCGTCCCGCTCGATCAGCTCCTCAAGTGCCGACCGCTCGGCTGCCTCCCGGGTCGGACCGGCGGCGATCCCCGCGTGGATCATGAAGTTTGTCCGCGGCTCGCCGGCGTAGGTACCTTGGTGGTAGTTGAGGTAGACGAGAGAGGCAGGCACCGAGTACGGGCGTATCGCGGTGAAGGTCTCGTCCCTTGACCCAGCGGACCATGAGGTCAGCGGTGAAAGGGACGAACGGGAAGCCCCGTTGGTCATACTGCGACGCCGAGTGCAGCACGAGACTGGTGGGATCCAACGCGGCCTCGCCAGCATCCACCAACGCACGGTACGAAGCCCGTCGAAGCCCCGGCGGGACCGCGTTGCCGCAGTACCGCTCGACCGCCTCCCCGATCGCCGCCTGCCGTGCGGAGCCGTCGTCGTGGAACGCCGCGCCGAACGCCCACGGATCGGCTCTCCACCGGCCGATCCGGGTTGTGCCCGCCACGTCGGCGCTATAAGCGATGAACGCTGATGGCAGCTGGGGCGTCGTCGGCTGCCGAACGAGACGCCTGATCGGACCGAATCGGGCGTCGATGAGGGACTGGCCCGCCATGTCAGCCATGCGGCGCCTTGTCGTACGCCGCCACGGGCAAGGTGAGCGCGGTCGGCCTTTGCCGTCCGTAGAAGACCGTTTGCCACGCGATCCTTGTGACGCTGGTCGCATAGCGGTCCTTGCCGGTGTTGAGATTGCGGGCGTATTCGGGGAAGTCGGTACTGGCGATCTCCACGCATAGCCGGTGGCCCGCGGGGATGAGGATCACCGTGGAGGTGAGCGTGATGCGGCAGCTCCAGGCCGCGTTCGGCGCCAGGGGGTGCGCACCGTTCCGCGCGTCCTCGCGGGAGGTATCGAGGGCACCGTGCGCGATCTGTAACCTGCGCCCATCGGGCGGTAGCTCGAAGAGCCGGCCGAGGAAGTCGGTGGCCGCGTGGAGGACGACAACGGGCGCGCCGAGTATCAACAGCGGCTCGGGGAGGCGGCGAGGTGGTGTAACGGACCGCGTCCGGTCGCCTGTTAAGGTCTGGCCGGTCGACGGGAGCCGATCTCAACGGGAACGGGTCGAGGGGATCGTAGCCGAAGCGGTCGCTCCCGTCGGTGCCCGGCCAGCCGCCGTGCAGGGTTCCGCCAGTGCCTGCGTACCAGGCACGCGTGGTCACCGGGGGCGATGGCCAGTCCTCAGCGGCCGTCCACAGGTTCGCTCCCATCACGAACACGCGCGCCGCTGGCTCCGCTGCTGTCTGATCGTCGAGGATATGGCGGAGCCAGTGAACCTGCGCCGCCCCGAGCGCCAGGCGCGAGGTCGGCCCGTGCTCACGCTGCCCGAACCTGGTCGGGGTGTCACACGCCAGATCATGGGTCCACGGCCCGACAATGAGCGCGCGCTCGGGACGGGGAGTGAGGGCCGATCCGGCGACCCTCCAATGACGCAGGGTCTGCGACAGGAGCCCGTCGTACCAGCCGCCGACATGCATCGTCGGTACGGACAGACGGGCTAACTCGCCGTCGTCGATCGTGGGGCCGCGTCCGGGCCGGCCACGACAAGCGCGTGCCAGGTCGGCAGATCGGCCCACAGTCGCGTGGCCAGCTCAATCACGGGCAGGTGGCCGAGAGCGGTTGGAGCGGCCCGGTACATGGCATTGAAGAGCCCCTCACGGCGGGTGCGCCCGTCGCCGTTCTCCATCCACCAGCGGACAGAGCTTGCCAGGTAGTGGAGTTTCGCACTTTTAGTCCATGATGGGTTTGTGTGGTGACGTCGTCGGGTGAGGGAGGGCGGTGACCGGGACTCACGTGTCGCGAGGGTAGTCGTCTTCTTCGAATGCCTGGAGGGATAGCGTCTGCAGCTGGCTGACGAGCTGTCTGAGCTGGCGGGCGTTGTCGAACCAGGGCTGGTAGGCGGCCAACTGCGTTTCGGTCAACACTTTGGTGACGGTCTTGTCGGCGACTTTGCGGGTCCACACGATGTAGGGGCCGTGTGGCTGGGACGGGTCGGCGTGGCAGCGGCAGCCCGGCTTGCCGCAGCGGGTGCTGCGGACCTGGACCGACCCTGGCAGCACGAAACCGATCTGTGACAGCGCCTGGGCGATGGCGCGCTGCTCGTGATGTCGTCGTCGGCCCGGTTGCACCGGCATGCTCCCCTTTCGTGTCGCCTCCACCCTATCCGAGCTTCATTCGGTATATAGACCGACGGAAGACGCGAGCTCGGAAAGGCCACAGGTGATGACACAGCCAGCCAGCAGGAATAAAGCTCAGTCAAGGCGGTGGCGGCGTGGGAGCGGCTGCTCGTCCTCTGCGTCCCAGTGTTCACCGTCCCGTCGCTGGGCATCTTCACCGACCTGATCACCGGCTGGGCGCTGTGCCCGGGACGGCGAACCATCACCCGCATCATCACCATCGTTGATCCCGACGGGCGCCGCGCGCACGACGCCTACCACCGGTTCATCCGCGCCGGACGCTGGAGCCTGGCCGCGCTGTGGCAGGTCCTGACGCTTGCCGCAGTCAGCGCGCTGTGCCCTGACGGTGTGGTCGCCCTGGACCTGGACGACACGCTGTTCCACAAGACCGGACGCCACATCGCCGGAGCGGGCAGTTTCCGCGACGCGCTCCGCTCCACGCGGCGCAAAGTGGTGTACGCCCACGGGCTCAACCTGGTCGTGCTCACCCTACGCATCACCCCACCCTGGGGTGGGGAGCCGCTCGGGCTGCCGGTCAACATGCGCGTCTACCGCAAAGGCGGGCCCACCCATAACGAGTTGGCCGAGGCGATGATCGAACAGGTCGCCGGCTGGTTGCCTGACCGCATGTTCCGGCTGGGCTGTGACGGCGCCTACGCCGGCCTGGCCGGCAGGGACCTGCCCCGCACCCACGTGGTCTCAGCGGTGACGCCGCGACGCCGCCCTGTACGCCCCGCCCCCGCCCCCCACCGGTAAGCCTGGCCGGCCCCGCAGACGAGGCGACCGGCTGCCCACCCCTACCCAGATCGCCGCGCAGGCCAGCGAGGCCGACTGGACCCGCGTCATCATCGACATGCGCGGCAAACGTGTCGAGCGGCTCGTGCTCTCCCGCCAGGTGCTGTGGTACCGGGTCTGCCCTAAGCGCCTCGTTCAACTGGTGATCGTGCGTGACGCTGACGGCCACGAGCCCGACGACTTCTTCTTCACCACCGAGCTGGACGCCGCCCCTGAGGCTGTGGCCGGCTTCTACGCCGGACGCTGGTCGATCGAGGACACCTTCGCCCAACACCAAACAGTTCCTCGGCGGCCAGGACCCCCAAACCTGGACCGCCGACGGACCCGAGCGAGCCGCCGCGCTGTCGCTGTGGCTGTCGACTGCGGTATGCGCCGGCGGGGAGCCGATCAAGGCCGTGACCGCCTCGATGATCCGATCTTGTCGCATCCGCCCGCCCCGCTCACTCTAAGACACACACTGCAGCATTTGATGCATTCCCGCAGCATCAAGATCAGTCCGCTATCCACAGGCTAATCTGGTTGCAAGTTGCTTGCAATAATCTTGGTCAGCGCGCCAAGCCTCTATTGGCCAGGGTTCTTCACGCATCCGTGAGAAACCAGGCGGACGCCTTCGCGCAGTGCCCAACTCGCGCCGGGACCCTACCTGCCCACAGCGGAAGTCCTGCTCCGGGCTCGACCTGCCTTCGTCTTCGCGGCCTACCCTGCGTTCGAACTCGGCGCCAGCCGAGGATCCTCCACCGGCCAGCAGATCGAAACGACCGGCGCCATGGTCTCGACCTTGCTTTCCGCACGTTTCGTTCTCATTGACTCTAGGGGACTTGGATCCGCAAAGTCGTTGCGCGTGAGCCAAGTGCGTGAGTCGTGTTGCAGGTGTTGCACGAGTTGCGAGCTGGCTGGCGATGACCTGCCGGTCCACTCCCCGAACAGGGATTTCGGGGCAGATACGCTCCGAAATCC
>JBOGED010000229.1:0-1719 GCA_050743625.1 Egibacteraceae bacterium
TCAACGACACGCTCAAAGGCCAGCTTGGCCTGGAGCGTCACGGTGGGCGCACCCCGGGCGGGCTGTTCGCCCGAGTCGCGCAGCGGGTACTCGCGCTGGCCGCTGGCATCTGGTTCAACTGGCAGCTCAACCAGCCCGACAAACGCCCTCTGATCGCCTATGACCACTAAACCCGACATAGGAAGCAATCATCTAGTGGGGAGGTGCCTCAGGGGCGGTCGAGGTCGAGTGGAACACCGCGATGTACTGCAGCGCAGGCGCATCCGGTTGGAGTAGCTGAGCGCGACCACGAAGTTGTAGGGCGTCTCGTCGGGGTCCATGAGCGTCGCCGCGTACGAGACGGGACATGAACGGGATCTCGTCTTCGGAGATCTTGGAACGGAGCGCCTCGGTGTCACCGGTGCCCCAGCCTTGGAACGCGACGGCGCCTTCGCTCACAAACTGCGTGTAGAGCTGCTCGGAGATCGGCACCTGGTACCGGTAGTCCTGCCACCGCAGATCGATCAGCCGGCCGGAGAGACCGCCTTGGGCGTTGCGCCAGTCGACGTAGTCGCGCACGCCCTCCGCGTACGGGGTGCCGATGTCGGCGGTGATCCCGGAGAGGTCGAAGACCCCGCCGACGACGATCGGCTCACCTGCGCCTGCCCACCGCCTCCATCTTCCGATGGGCCGCGGCCACAGGCGGCGGCGAGCAGCGCGATCGCCATGACAAGGGCAAACAGCGCCCTTCTCGAACGTTTCATCGTTCCTCCTTGTGGATTGTTCAAGAGCTGGTCGTGTGGCGTTGCCGCGCGACGGCTGGCGCTCGCCGCCCGTTGGGCGAGCGATCCATGACCCGGTCGCCAAGCGCGCTTGCCGGCGAGCGAGAACAGCGCGGCGCCATCGTTGGTGGCGCTCATGTGAATCCTTCCTCTTGCCCATGCCCGCCAGGGAGGAAGGCCGGATATGGCGCTGCCCCGCTGGACGAACGCTGAACGACGGTTGTAGGACCCACGCGGCGCCCGGTGCGCTCCTGCTCCAGGCGCGGCAGTCGGTCGGGTCAGCCGATGTCGCGGCGGCGGACCCCGACGAGCCCGGCGGTCGCGAGCACCGCTGCTACGGCTGCCAGCCAGAGCAGTGGCGCTGCGGAAACTTCGCTATCGAGTAGGACGTCCGGGATGTGGAGAAACGGCGAGATGTTCACGACCGGCTGGCCGAGCTGCCGCACCTCGGCGGCCAGCTCGATCACGAACTCCACCGCCAGCGCCGCCCAGCTCACGGGCGCGGCGAGCCGGGGCAGCAGCCCGTACAGCGCCGCTGCGAGCCCAGCCATCACCCAGACGGCGGGGAGGTACGCCATCGCGGCGGCCAGCACGCGCGGGAGCTGGCCACTCACGTCACCGGTTCCCAGTCCGTAACCCAGCCCGATGGTCACGCCCAACGCCGCGAGCAGCACCGCCGGGCCTCCGCCGGCGAAGACCAGGTGGCTGGCCGCCCACCGCGGGCGGCCGGCCGAGGTGGCCAGCACGGAGTCCGCGCGCCCGCCGGTCTCCTCGGCTCGCAGCCGCAGGGTGGCCTGGATCGCGTACACCGCGGCGATCGGGCTGACGGCGAGCAGGACCAACGCGATGAAGCCGTCGCCGGGCCCGGCTCCCCTCATCTGGGCGAACAGGTCCGCGAGCTGCGGGCTCGCGGCAAGCTGGTCGGCCACGGTGTTGGCGACAGCGCCGAGCGCGGTGC
>JBOGED010000230.1:0-3700 GCA_050743625.1 Egibacteraceae bacterium
GCCCGCGCCGCGGCGATCTCCGCCGCGGCGAAGTCCGGGTCGGTCGCCACGGCCTCAGCGGCCGCCGAGAGGTGGAACGACAGGCCGACGATGCGTTGGCTGATGCCGTCGTGGATCTCCGCCGCAAGCCGTCTCCGCTCGCTCTCCTGCAGGGCGACGGTGCGCTTCGCGAAGCGCTGGAGCGCATGCTCACGGTCGGCGAGGCGGCGGTGGAGGCGGGCGCTGGCGATCCCCCCGGCCACCAGGCTCCCTATCGACGACAGCAGCTCGACGTCGACCTCGGTGAACTCTCTCAGCGAGCGGGTGTGGACGTTGAGGACACCGACGACCGTGTCCGGCTCGCTGCGCATCGGCACGGAGGCCATCGACACGTACTGCTCACCCCGCAGCTCAGGAAAATACCGGTAGCGGGGGTCTGTCTGCTTGCCTTCCGGCAGGATGACCGGCTCGTTGCGCGCGGCGACCCACCCACTGACGCCGTCACCGAGCGCGAGGCTGATCTGGCCAGCGAGGTCGTCGAACGGGGGTGTCGCCCCGGCGAGCGTCAACCTTGGGCGGTCGTCATCCAGCAGGTGGACGAAGCACACGTCGGTGTCGGTCGCGTCCGTGATGAGGATCGCGACGCGGTTCGCGAGCTGGCCAACCTCCAGCCCCGACGAGATCGTGTCGATGAGGCCAAGCAGCAAGCGCCGCTCGCGATCGGCGTCGCCTAACCCCAGGCCAGCAGCGCTCAGTGGAAGATCCCCTCACGCAGCGCGAACGCGATCGCTTGTGCGCGGTCGGCGGCCGCAAACTTCCGGTAGACCCCGCGGACGTGGCTCTTGACGGTCTCCTCACTGACCACGAGCCGCCCGGCGATCGCCTTGTTCGACATGCCGGTCACCATCAAGGAAAGGACCTCGCTCTCCCGTTGCGTCAACCCCAAGTGGGCGCCAGGCCAGAACTCGCCCGAGTGCAAGCGGGCCGCCGACGCCGCGACCCTGCCGGCGAGGGTGGGATCGACGACGATGACATCCTCCAGAACGCGCTCCAGGTGCTCGACGAGCTCCGGCCCGTCGACGCGTTTAAGCAGGAAACCCGCCGCACCTACCCGCAACGCCTGGAACAGGTACTGCTCGTCGTCGTAGACGGTCAGGAAGACGACCTTGCGTGAGGGCTTGCGGCGCAGCAGGTCCCCGCAGAGGTCGAGACCGCTCTCGCCGCGCAGGCGGACGTCGAGCAGCACGACGTCCGGATCAGTCGCCGCCACCACCTCAAGCGTGCGGGCGCGGGTGCTCGCCTCGCCAACCACCTCGACGCGGTCCGAGTGCCGTGACAGCATCGCTCGCAGCCCGTCCAACACGATCTGATGGTCGTCGACGAGCACCACGCGCAGGGGGCGCTTACTCATGCGCTGATCGTAGTGGTTCCTGGCCAAGTTCGTTCCCCCGAGAAACCACTCTCGAGGGGGAGGGGGGCATGGGAACGGGCCGGTACTGTCCCGTCTCTATGCCAGACAAGTTGCTGCGTATGAGGCGGGCCACTCTCGAGGGCACTATCCGGCCGGTGGTGCTGGGAATCGCCGGGGACAGCGCCGCCGGTAAGACCTCGCTGACCCGCGGGATCGTCGAGGCCCTGGGACCCGAGAGGAGCGTCTCCCTCTGCGTCGACGACTACCACCGGTACGACCGCGAGGAGCGCCGCGGGCTGCCGTTCACGCCGTTGCATCCCGACTGCAACTACGTGGACATCATGGAGCAGCATCTCGGGTTGCTCGCGACTGGCCAGCCCATTCTCAAACCCGTCTACGACCACTCAACGGGGTGCCTGACCCGCCCGGAGCTGATCGAGCCGCGCGAGTACGTGATCGTCGAGGGTCTCCTCCCTCTGATGACGAAGCTCAGCCGCGCCTCGTTGGACATCACCGTGTACCTCGACCCCCCCGAGGAGGTCAGGACCGGCTGGAAGATCAAGCGTGACGTCGGCGAGCGCGGGTACACGCGTGAGCAGGTGCTTGCCGAGCTGGAACGCCGGGAGCCCGAATCAGAGGCGTTCATCCGGCCGCAGCGCGCGCACGCCGATCTCGTCGTGCGCTTCGGGCCCATCGAGGGCCGCGACGATCCACCGGACACGCCACTGAGCGCCGAGCTGCTGCTCCGCCCGACCATTGACCATCCCAACCTCGCGCAGGTGATCGGGGACGACGTCAACCGAGCCGTCCACCTGAAGCTCATCCGCGACAACGACGGCCGGCCCGTCGACGCGCTTCATGTCCACGGCTACGCCCCCCCAGAGGACAGCCGCCTCGTCGAGAAGGCGATCTGGGACGAGCTGATTGGCCCCGAACCCGTGCCGTCCGGTCTTGGCCGGCTCGGCGACGGGCAGCACAGCGATCCCCTCGCCATCACCCAGCTGATCATCCTCTACCACCTGTTGCGCCTCAGCTAGCCCCATCCGCGCCAGCGTCCTGCTCGGGGTCGTCGTCGGTCGGGTGTGGCCCCCCGGACGCGAGGGTGAGGCCGCCTCCACGGAGCATCGGGCGCAGGAGCGTGGCGCTGTAGACCAACACCGCCACGATGAGGGCAACGGCGACGATCACGGTGGCCGCCATCACGCGCCTGTCTTGGCGCCGCGCGGGCGGGCGCTGGACCGGGCGGTCGCGAGGACGACGAGTGCGGCCGTCAGGCATGTGCCAGCCAGCGCCGGCCAAGACCCGTTCGGTACGGTGAGCAACAGCGCGCTCAACCCGTACCCGGCAACCACCGCCACCGCGCCTCTCGCGAGTACGGACACGCGAGGCCCGCTTCCCGGGGCTGGCGTCCCCGCGAGCCGCGCGCGGCCCCACAACATCGCGGCGAAGAACATGAACACCACCACACCCTGCGCGATCCCGTCGATCAGGCCCGCAACCAGCACCGTGAGAAGCGCCGCGGTCGCGCCGATCGCGAGCGGCTGCTGGACAGGGCGCGCGCTGGTGACGCGCCGCGTGCGTGGTCGGAGTGCGGAGCGCACCTCCTTCACGTGGGCCGCGACGACGCCCCCCCGTCCCTTGTGCTCTCGCCATACCCGCAAAGCCGCTGCACCCGCGGTGACGGCGACGAGGATCGACCAACCGCCGGTCAGCGGGCCCAGGTCCGAGGCGCTGACCTGCGCCCCCTGCCAGGCGAACGCGGGACGGATCAACACGCGCAATGCTTGCGCCCACGCGAACGCGCCGGTCGCCGCGACGACGACCGCGGCGACGATCTCCAGCCAAAGGGGCAGGTCGCCCCGCTTGTACGCCGTACGGGCCGCTAACCGGACGGTCCCGACGAGCAAGGGCAGGTACACGGTGAGCAACGCGAGGAGCGCGTAGCTGAACAACAGCGCGACCGACTCTTGAAGCCCACTTTGGGCGCGCTCGCGGATGACGAGGTCCCCGATCACATACCCGATGGTGCCCAGCAGGCCAAGATGCGCGCTCATCATGGCGGCAACGCCGAGGAACCCCATCACCAGCAACGACGTGGCGAACGTCTGCCCAGAGTGCAACGCTCCCCCGAGCAGCCCGAGCAGCGCGGTGAGCACCGGCGCACCCGCCCCCAAGAACGTCCCGCGCACCAGGTAGACGCCGTCCATGAGCACGCTCGCCGCCGCGGGCGACAGCCGCGCCACCGCCACGGGGAGCCGCACCCAGAACACTAAGGTAAGCCAGTCAGGAATCATGCCCCCTAGTTTGCCC
>JBOGED010000231.1:0-1540 GCA_050743625.1 Egibacteraceae bacterium
GTCTGAGCAAAAGATACAGATCGAGGTAATAATCACACCACATCCGTGTGGGTCCATGAGCCCGCATAGGAGAGTGGAGAATGCCCGAGCAACCCCCGAACCGAGACCGTGGCGGCCGTCGGCGCAAGCGCATGCTGACCCCAGCGCAGAAGTACGAGATCTGGCTGCAGCTGATCACCGGAGAGCTGTCACAAAGCCAGGCGGCCGAGCGTCACGGGGTGGACCGCTCCACGATCATCCGGATCCGCCAGGTCGCCAAGGAGGGCGCGCTGACGGCGTTGTCACAGTCCAAGCCGGGCCGCCGGCCGGGCGAGCCCGACCCCGAACTGGCCGCCGCCCGCGCCGAGATCGCCCGGTTGACCGAGACGATCAAGGAGCTGTCGGTGGAGAACATGCTGTTGCGGGGAAAAGCCGGCTGGGGCTTGTAGGCCCCATCCCCGCCCGCGTCGACGCCCCGACCAAGCAGGCGCTGCTGGAGCTGATCGACACTGCCACCGGACAGGGCTGGAGCGTGGCCCGCGCCTGCCATGTCCTGGGGTTGCGCCGGGTCCGGGCACACCGCTGGCTGGCCCGCCGGGGGTTGGGCGCGTTGGCCGACAAGGTCGGCGGCAAGGCGTGCACGGGCTGTTGGCGTGGGAGGTCGAGGCCATCCTGGCGTTACGCAAGGCGTGGGGCGAAGTCGACCGGTCCCATCGCAAGCTGGCCCACCGCGGCTCCTACCTCGGTCTGGTGTGGGTGTCCCCCTCTTCGGTCCGCCGTGTCCTGGCTGCTCACGGGTGTGAGTTGTCGCCACGGCGGAAACGGGCGGGCACGTCGACGCGCACGCCGTTCCCCGACTGGGTCGACTATCAGGTCAACCAGCTGTGGATCTATGACACCACGCATTTCACCAAGGCCGACCGCGCGTGCATCGCGATCATGGACCTGGTCTCCCGCAAGTGGGTCGGGTGGCACCTGTCGGTGGAGGAGACCTCCACACAAGTCGAGATCGTGTTCACCGACGCGCTGGAGGCCGAGGGGCTCATGGACGAGGTCCTGGCCCGTGCCGACGGCCTAGTCGGCATCGATGTGGATGACGAGCGCCGGCCGATCCTGTTGGCGGTCTCTGACAATGGCCCGCAGATGACCTCTGGGTCGACGCGGGAGTTCATGGCCCTGCACGCGATCGCCCAGCACTTCGGGCGACCGCACACCCCGACCGACCAAGCCTGGATCGAGACGTTGTTCGGGCATATCAAGACGGAGTACCCGCACCTGGAGGAGATCGAGGACCCGGCCGTGCTGTGGGCCGAGCTCGAGCGTGTCCGGGCCCACTACAACACCGTGCGGCTGCACGAGGGCATCGGCTATGTCACGCCCGATGACGAACACACCGGGCGGGGTCCCGGGATCCGCGAAGCCCGCCGGGACGGCCTCGAGCGGGCCCGGCAGCTGCGCCTGGACTACCATCGCAAGCAACCGCTAGAAGGATCGTCATGAGGACTAACCGGATGTTGGGTGAATCCCGGACGATCTGTATCAAAAGCCCAGAAACGCCTCA
>JBOGED010000232.1:0-5978 GCA_050743625.1 Egibacteraceae bacterium
GTGTGGCTCCCGCAGCTTCGAGTACCCCTCGTACAACGAGAACAGGGCACCGAGCGTGAAGAGGACGACCGCGACGACGAACGACCAGAAGTAGCGCTCCCGGCCGTACCCGAAGGGCCGCTCCTGAGACTCGGGCTTGCGCGCCGCCTTGCCGCCGAGCAGGAGCAGCGCCTGGTTTCCGCTGTCGGCGACCGAGTGCACCGACTCGGCGAGCATCGAGCTCGCCCCGGTGATCCAGAACCCGACGAACTTCGCGATCGCGATACCGGCGTTCGCGAGCAACGCCGCGATCACCGCCTTCGTGCTACCCCCAGCTGCCATGCCGCGAACTCTACCGCCGCGTCTTTGCGGTCCGAAGCACCGCCTGAGCGGCGTGCCAGCCGCACAAGCCGTGGACGCCGCCGCCTGGCGGGGTGGACGACGAGCACAAGTAAAGCCCGTCGACCGGGGTCGTGTAGGGGGACCAGCGGGCGACCGGGCGGGCGAAGAGCTGGCGTAGGTCCTGGACGCCGCCGTTGATGTCCCCACCGACATAGTTCGCGTTGTACGCCTCGATGGCGGCGGGAGGTCGGGCCTTGCGCGCCAGGATCAGGTCGCGAAAGCCGGGCGCGAACCGCTCGATCTGCGCCTCGATCCGCTCGGTCATGTCGACCGTGGAGCCGTTTGGCACGTGACAGTAGCCCCACAGCGTGTGCTTGCCTTCAGGCGCTCTCGTGCCGTCGAACAGGCTCTGCTGGGCGAGGATGAGGAACGGTCGCTCCGGGTGGTGGCCATGACCAACGAGGTCCTCGGCGGCCGCGACCTCCTCCAGCGCGCCCCCGATGTGGACCGTTCCCGCGTGACGGCAGCCCTCCGCCTTCCACGGCACCGGCCCGTCGAGCGCCCAGTCCACCTTGAACACTCCCGGACCATAGCGGTACCGCATCAACCGGTCCCGGTAGGTTGGGGGAAGCCGGTCCCCCGCGATCCGCACCAGCTGGTTCGGCCCCACGTCGAGCAGGACCGCGCGCGCCCGCAGCAGCTCATCGAGCGAATCGACACGCCAACCCGTGACGATCTCACCACCGAGGGTCTTCAGGTAGCCGGCGAGCGCACCAGCCAGCGCCTGCGTCCCGCCCCGCGGCAGCGGCCAGCCAACCAGGTGGCCGAGAATGCCCATGACGAGCCCGAACCCCGCGGTCACCGGCTGGTCCAGCCGGAGCATCGAGTGCGCCGCGAGCCCCGCGAACAACGCCCGCGCATGGTCTGTATCGAACCGGCGCGAGGCCAATCCCACCGCCGGGCGGACCGCGAGGAGACCGAACCGGCCAGCCGCCAGCGGGTGCGCCGGCACGCGCAGCGGGCTCAAGGCCGCGGGAGCGATCCGGTCCCAGTCGCGCACCAACGGGGCGAACAGCCGCCGCCATGCGGCACCGTCCGGGCCGAGCTCGGACGCCGTGGCACCGAGATCCTGCCACAGGAGCGCGGCGCTGCCCTCCTCGACGGTGTGGGCGAGCGCCGCCGGCGGGTGCACCCACTCCAAGCCGTGTTCGTCCAGCGGCCATCTTCGGAAGACGGGAGAGGCGAGCGCCAGCGGGTGGATCGCCGAGCAGATGTCGTGGACGAACCCTGGCAGCGTCTCCTCGGCGGAGCGCATCCCGCCCCCGACGGTGTCCCCCGCCTCGATCACCCGCACCGACCAACCGGCCTCGGCCAGCGTGATCGCCGCCGCCAGCCCATTCGGACCCGCGCCGACAACCACCGCGTCCCGAGCCTGGCCAAGTGTTCTCATCCGGAGTCCTATCTTTACCGACCGAGCGTCCCGAAACCGTTACGACGCCCAACAGGGCGAGATATCGCTCGGACAAGCGATGTCTGGGATCGGTCGCTCTTCCACCGTGATGGGGTGAGGATCGAGATCCACTTGGATCAGATGGAGCCGCCAGCCGGTCACGCCTACCTGTGCACAGACGGGACGGCGGCACCCGTGGTGACGTTCGCGGGGTGGCTGGGTCTGTTGCGCGCGTTGTAGGACCTCATCGAGTAAGGATCTGGGGGACAATAACCTTGATGCTTGTCCGATGTGCGCTGACCGCGAGGCGTTGGGTTCGCCCACCGAAGGTTGCTCAAAGTACCTGAAGCGCCTAACCCTTGCGGTGCGTTACGTCCCGTGACGCCAGTTCCTACCGGAACCGTACCGGCCGGAATCTCCGATGGAAACGACACAGCCGGAACGAACCTGCCGACACTGCACTTTTCTCCGTATCCGGAGGAAAGTGCAGGTCAGATGCATGCTGTCTCGCTGAGCTGCAGCTTTTCCTTCGGATACGCGGGAAAGTTGGAGCCGAGGTTCGCACCCTCGGCCGGGGCCTCAAGAGATTGCGCGGCAGCGCCCTCCGTGAAAGCCGGGACGTTACGGTTCCCTGTGGCGAGGCTGGGCCGTTACGCTGAGGCGATGGGGATGCTGGTGGTGGCGTTGCTGGGGGCGCCGCGGGTCGAGCGGGATGGGCGGCCGGTGGTGGTCGATACCCGCAAGGCGGTGGCGCTGCTCGCGTACCTCGCGGTCACTGGGCAGGCGCACCGGCGGGATGCGTTGGCGGCGCTGCTGTGGCCGGATGCGGATACGGCGCGGGCGCGGGGGGCGCTGCGGCGGACGCTGTCGGCCCTGGCCAAGGGGCTGGGGGGTGGTTGGCTGGTCGCTGGCCGCGAGGCGATCGGCCTTGACCGGGAAGGCCTCGAGCTCGACATCGAGCGGTTCCGCCGCTTGGCGGACGAGGCCGGTGACGATCCGACCCTGCTTGAGCGGGCGGTCGCGCTGCATCGCGGCGAGTTTCTCGCCGGGTTCGGGGTTCGAGGCTGCGAGGGGTTCGACGACTGGCAGTTCTTCGAGGGTGAGAGCTTGAAGCGCGAGCACGCGGCGGCGCTCGAACGGCTGGTCGACGCGCTCGCCGCGCGCGGCGCGTTCGACCGGGCGATCACCCATGCGCGCCGCTGGCTCGCGCTGGACCCACTCCACGAGCCGGCTCACCGGGGGCTGATCCGCCTGTACGCGTGGAGCGGCGACCGGGTCGCGGCGATCCGCCAGTACCGGGAGTGCGTGCGGGTGCTCACCCAGGAGCTCGGGGTCGGCCCGCTGGAGGAGACGACTGCGCTGTACGAGTCCGTCAACGCCGGCACCCTCTGCTCGCCACAGCCGTCCCTGCCCACTCCCTCGCTCTCCCCTGATCCGATCCCATCCCGCGGGACCGCGCCGCTGGTCGGTCGGGACGCCGAGCTGCGATTGGTGGTCGCTCGCCACTCGGCCGTCGTGGCGGATGGCCAGCTGGTCGTGCTGGAAGGCGAAGCCGGGATCGGGAAGACCCGCTTGGCCGAGGAGCTGCTCGCGCACGCGCGCGCCGAGGGAGCGGCAACCTTCGCCGCCCGCTGCCACGAGGGCGAGGAACAGCTCGCCTACGGGCTGGTCACGGAGGCGCTCCGCGCCGCGATCACGACCGAGCCCACCGGGTGGGTGCAGAAGGTACCTCCCGACGCGGTCGCGGAGGCCGCGCGGCTCGTGCCCGACCTTGCCCAGCTTCACGGGGGCGTGCCCGCCGCCTTGCCGCACGACAGCCCAGGCGCCCAAGCGCGGATGCTGGAGGGGGTAGCGACCACGTTGGCCGTCGCGTGCTCGGGCGCTCCCGCGGGTGTCCTGCTGCTCGACGACCTGCACTGGGCGGATAGCGCCTCGCTGGATGTCCTGACCTATCTGGTCCGGCGGTTGGAGAACCGGCCCGCATACATCGTGGTGACGTGGCGTACTGAGGAGATCCCACCACAGCACCGGTTACGGCTCTTGCTCGCCGAGGCCGCGCGAGCGGGAAGCGCAACCCAGGTCGAGCTGGCGAGGCTGGGACCCGTGGACGTCGCGCGCCTCGTGGCGGCCGCCGGCCTCCCCTCGGGGATTGTCTCTCGCCTGCACAGCGAGACTGGTGGCCTGCCGTTCTCTGTCGTCGAGCACCTCGACGAGATGGCGAGCGGGCGGCTGGCCACGGACGCGGCTGAGTGGCCCGTCCCCGGCGGAGTGCGGGATCTGCTCCGCGCGCGCCTTGGCAGGCTGTCCGAGACGGGTCGCCAGGTATGCACGACCGCGGCGGTGATCGGCGGCTCGTTCGACGCCGATGTCCTCCGCGTCGCGAGCGGACGCAGCGACGACGAGACGGTCTCCGCGCTCGAGGAGCTGATCAGCCGGGGGTTCGTCAACGAGCGGGAGCGCGGCGCGTACGACTTCGCGCACCCACGCACTCGCGCGCTGGTCTACGCCGAGACGAGCCTCGCGCGGCGGCGCCTGCTCCACCGGCGGGTAGCGGAGGCGCTGCGTGGTGGGCGGTCCAAAGCGGCGCTCGTCGCGAACCATCTCCGCCTGGCCGGTGACGACGGGGTCGCCGCTGAGCTCTTCGCCGTGGCCGCCGAGCATGCGCGAGAGCTCCACGCCAACGCCGAGGCGGTCGCGCACTTCGAGGCCGCGCTCGCGTTGGGCCATCCGCAGGCGGCTCGGCTGCACGAGGCAGTGGGCGACCTCCAGACCTTGGCGGGCGAGTATGGCGCGGCCCTGAAGCGTTACGAGACCGCCGCGGCGCTCGGCGCGGACGTCGAGCAGAAGCTGGGCCAGATCCACCATCGCCGCGGTCACTGGGCGCTGGCCGAGCGGCACTTCGCGGCAGCCTTCACCGCCACGGACCAGCCCGGAACGCGCTCGCGGCTGGAGGCGGACCGCAGCCTCAACGCGCACCGCGCCGGAGACGCCGCCGAGGCGCAGGCTCACGCCGCGCGGGCCCTGCGGCTGGCCGAGGAGGCAGGTGATGGCCTCGCGCTCGCGCAGGCGCGCAACATCTCCGGTGTCCTCGCAAGCAGCCGCGGCGAGCACGACGTGGCACGCCACCACCTCGAGGAGAGCCTAGGCCACGCGAACGACCTGCCCGCGAGAGTGGCCGCGTTGAACAACCTCGCGCTCGCCTGTGCGGCCGCCGGTGAGCGCGGCCGCGCGCTGGAGCTCGCGTCGACCGCGCTCCAGCTGTGCACCGCGTTCGGAGACCGCCACCGGCAGGCCGCGCTCCACAGCAACCTCGCCGACTTGCTTCACGCCGCCGGTCGCGACAGCGAGGCGATCGCCCAGCTGACCGAGGCCGCCCGGCTGTTCGCCGAGATCGACGAGCCCGGCCTGCGAGAACCCGAGATCTGGAAGCTCGTCGAGTGGTAGTTGTGCGGGATCGCGGCGGTCCGTACTCCGCCGGGCCCGCACACTTAAAGGTTCTACGTGGGGAGGCGCCAGTCGACGGGTTCGGCGGCCTGGGCGGCGAGCAGCGCGTTCGCCCGGCTGAACGGCCGGGACCCGAAGAAGCCGCGGTCGGCCGACATCGGGCTGGGGTGCGGGCTTTCGATCGCCTCCGCGGCGCCGAGCATGGGCCGCAAGCCGCGGGCGTCGGCGCCCCACAAGATGGCGACCAGCGGACGGTCCCGCGCCACGAGCGCCCGGATCGCCTGCTCGGTCACCTCCTCCCACCCGATGTTGCGGTGGGAGCCTGGCGCGCCCGGGCGGACGGTGAGAACCCGGTTGAGCAGCATCACACCCTGCTCCGCCCAGGGGGAGAGGTCACCGGTGGCCGGTGGCGGGTAGCCGAGATCGTCGCGGTACTCGCGGAAGATGTTCTGCAAGCTCTTGGGCAGCGGGTGGACGTCAGGCGCGACCGAGAAGCACAACCCGATCGCGTGCCCTGGGGTCGGGTAGGGATCCTGCCCCACGAGCAGGACCTTCACATCGTCGAGCGGTTGCTGGAAGGCGGCGAGGATGCGGTTGCCGGCCGGCAGGAACCGTCGCCCGGCCGCCTGCTCGGAGCGCAGGAAGCCTCCAAGCGCCTCCAAGCGCTCGCCAACCCTGGCCAGCGCCTCAGGCCAGCCGGGCCCCACCGCCGAGGAAAGATCAGGAGTCATGGTGGTCACCGGCAGGTCGACCTTCCTTGCTC
>JBOGED010000233.1:0-4262 GCA_050743625.1 Egibacteraceae bacterium
CGGTTAGGCCCCGTTCGCGGCGATGTAGCCCTGGCGCTCGAGGTACAGGATGATCTCCTGTGCGGCCTCCTCAGGGGTGAGCCCGGTCGTGTCGATGACCAGCTCGGCGTCGGCCGGCTCCTCGTACGGGTCTGAGATACCGGTGAACTCGGGGATCAGCCCCTGGCGGGCCTTGGCGTACAGTCCCTTGCGGTCACGCTGCTCGCACACCTCAATCGGCGTCGCGACATACACGAGCACGAACCCGCCGCTGGACGAGATCTGCTCACGCACGTCCCGGCGGGTGGCCTGATATGGCGCGATCGGAGCGCACAGCGCGATGCCACCATTCTTGGTGATCTCGGAGGCGACCCAACCGATCCGGCGGATGTTGATGTCGCGGTGCTCCTTCGAGAACCCCAGCTCAGACGACAGATGCTTGCGTACCAAGTCGCCGTCGAGCAACGTCACCGGGCGGCTGCCCATCTCCAACATCTTCACGAGTAGCACGTTCGCGATCGTGGACTTCCCCGATCCCGACAACCCAGTGAAGAAGATCGTGAACCCTTGCCGGCTGCGCGGCGGGTAGGTGTGGCGCAGCTGCTCGGCGACCTCCGGATAGGTGAACCACTCGGGAAGGTCCCGGCCCTCAGCGAGGCGCCCGCGCAGCTCGGTGCCCGAGATCGACAACACGCGCGCGCCTTGCGGAACCTCGTCGTCAGGTACATACGCGTCGCGGTCCGGGAGATACACCATCATCCGGAAGGGCACCATCTCGACGCCCAGCTCGCCGGAGTGCTTGGCCAGCAACTCTTGCGCGTCGTACGGCCCATAGAACGGCTGGCCAGACGCATCCGAGCCCGGCCCCGCGTGGTCACGCCCGACGATCAGGTGCGTGCACCCGTAGTTGCGGCGGATGATCGCGTGCCACACCGCCTCACGAGGCCCACCCATCCGCATCGCCAACGGCAACAACGACAGCATCGCCGTGTTCCGCGGATAATGCGCCAGCAACGCCGAGTAGCAGCGGACCCGGGTGTAGTGATCCACGTCACCAGGCTTGGTCATCCCCACCGACGGGTGGATCAACAGGTTGGCGCCGACGTCCTTGGCCGCCCGCAGCGTCAACTGATGATGCGCCCGGTGCATCGGGTTGCGCGTCTGGAACGCGACCACGCGCCGCCAACCCAACGCCGCGAACTCCGCGCGAAGATCCGCCGGGGTGCGCCGCAGACGGCGGTAGTCGTAATGGACCGGCAGGGACAAGCCCTCGATGCGGCCGCCGACATACCACGGGTTGGTCCGCCCCAACAGGTAGGCCACGCCTGGGTGGGCCACATCGGTGGTGCCGAACACCGCCTGCGCCTCCGCGTGGCGATCAGGGCAGTACCGCTGCTCGACGTGTAATGCCGCGAGCATGACGCCCTCAGGGTCACGCAACGCCAGCATGCTCCCCGGCTCCAGGCTTTGAGCAAGCTCCTCGGGGACGTCCAGGGTGATCGGGATCGGCCAAAGCGTCCCGTCAATCAGCCGCATCCGCTCACACACCGACTCGTAGTCGGCCTGGCCCAAGAACCCCCGCAGCGGCGAGAACCCGCCATTGCACAACAGCTCCAAGTCGCATAGCTGCCGAGGCGTCAGGTCCCACGACGGCCAGTCCACAGAAGCCGCCTTAAGCTGCGCCGCACGGTCAGCGTCGACGAGCAGGTCGACGAGCTCTCCGCCGTGCGGCGCGATCAGGTGGTCGGTCAAGGTGGTGCCCCCTTCACGTTCACTGTTGATGTTGGCTGCACATACTGCTTGGTCTCGCGCGCTGCCTGCACGCTGGCGAGGGATGGAACTCAGATCGTCGATCCCCTGAAGGAGTTGTCTACGCCCGGATTGCCAGGTTAGCTGACACTTGTGACACTACTGAGCGTATCCAACACCTCACGCTAGGCCGTAACTAGCCCTTCGCCTCAGTCCAGCGCACCCTTCAGTTTCGCACGTCAACCCTACCGATCCCTCCATCCTTCGACTAGTCATTTTCGCCTAAAAGGGGTCATGACATACGAAAGAGTAGGGTCACGGCCTCTTACCGAGCCCTTCCAGGGCGGGCACACGAAATGCGCGATGGGAGACGGAAGATCGGAGCGGTGTGGCGCTGCTCCATGCGAGCACGATCCCGGGTGGAAGTAACCAGGAGGCAGCATGAGTACGCATCGCATCCTCGTCGTGGATGGTGGCCCCCATCTGGTCGACGCGGTACGGCTCGCGATGGACGAGCAATACCCGTGTGAGGTCGTGCAACTGGTACAAGATGGTCAACTGCGGGAGGTTGTCGACGGTGACGGGCCTTGGGATGCGATCGTGGCGGGCCCAACCCAAGGGACGCAGCCGGCGCTGCGGCGGCTCGCGGACGTATGCGAGGCGCGACCAGACGTAGGGTTGCTCGTCACGGTCGACGGGCCCGAACCCGCCGACCTCCACAGGTTCGACCCCACCCGGCCTGACGAGCTCGTGCGGCTGCCCGTGGCGATCGGGGCCTTACGCGCGGCGATCGCGGGAACGATCCGAGCGGCGCATTCTCGACGAAGCCGGGTGTGGTCTACCGCGACGCGGGGGCCTCGGGGACACCGCGCGATGATGTACGCCGTCAGCGGGCCAACCGGGGGGTCGGGAAAGACGACGCTGGCGATAAACCTGGCGTACCTGCTCAGCGAGCGAGGCGCCGGCCGGGTCGTCCTCGTCGACCTCGACCTCCAGTTCGGGGAGGTCGCTCCGGCACTGCGCCTACGCCCGACCCAGACGATCCACCATGTGGTCTTCGACGAGTTCGGCCGGCCTCACGACACCGACCATGCCGCCGAGGCACTGCCGATGAGCCTGTATGAGGCGCCAGGCGGCTTCTCCGTATTGCCCGCGCCACGGGACCCGGCGTGGGACGCGATCCGACCGGAGCACCTCACGATGTTGTTCGAGGTGCTTCAGACTCAGGCGGACATCGTCGTGCTCGACACGCCGGCGGGGCTCGGCGAGACGACGCTCACCGCGCTCGACCACGCCGACCACGCTGTCGCGGTGACACAGATCGACCTACCCGGCGTCACGAGCCTCCAGTCGTTCCTGCGGACGCTCGATCAGCTTGGCTACAACCCCAATGACCGCACCGTCGTCCTCAACAAGGAGCTCGAGGGGACCGGGCTGTCTGGCGCCGACCTCATCGAGGTCATCGCTCCTGTCGGCGGGTCCGTCCCCTTCGATCCCGACGTCACTCGAGCGCTGAACTCCGGCCTGCCCGTCTGCGCCGCCGAGCCCGACGCCGAGGTGACCCTCGCCATCGTGAACGCGCTCACACCGATGCTGCCTGCCGCCCACCCCACCTGGCGTGCCCGCAAGGGGGGATGGCTGCGCCGTGACCGATGCAACGTCCCACGGGATTCGGAGCGAAGAACACCTGCACGGCGTTCCCGCACGGGGTAATTGGTTTGGATGTACGTATTGAGTACTCTCGCCCCAGTGCTGATCGAAACTGCACCGGGGTTAGCCCTGCGGAACGCTCGCCTTGAGCGCGGCCTGACCCTTGTCCAGGCCGCAAACGCTCTGTGTGTCCCCGTGAGCGAACTCAGCCTCCTTGAGGATGAGCGCCTCGACTCGCTCGGGCACGTTCAACGCTACGCCGAGTTCCTCGGTCTCGATCCCGGCCCGTTGCTGCAGGGCTCCCAGCCGAACGCCGGCCCCGAGCCGGTCTCCCCCTCCGCCTCGGGGCCGCCGTTCTCCGGCCCTCGCGCTCGAAGGTACCGTCGTCCGCGCTTCGGACCTGCTCGGCCTACCACGCTCCTCGTGGCGCTGGTCGCCATCGTGCTCTCCTTGGTGCTCGTCCCCGCGGCCAGCGACCTCGTGTTCGGCCTGGTCTCGCGCGTCACAGGGGAGGAATTCCCCCCATTGGGCAGCGTGGCGAGCATCTCGCCGCGCCCCGAGCCACTGCCGGACCCTGAGCGCGTGATCGCAGGCTCTCACCCCGGGCGGCAGCGCTCCGTTCAACCGCAGGATTCCTCCGCATACGAAGGGATCCTGCAACCTCAATCGGCGACGCCGGTCCACGCATGCCGCTTTCCTCCGGATGCGGAGGAAAGGTGCGAGCCTCGCCAGTCAGTCGGCGCTCACCTTCCGCTGGAGAGATGACTAGCGGGGCTTCGCCCGGCCCGACGAGCGTGTGAGGCATGACAGCGTTCCCCGAACAGGGATGTGGACCGGCGGGTCATCGCTAGCCGGCTCGCAACTCGTGCAACACCTGCAACACG
>JBOGED010000234.1:0-9641 GCA_050743625.1 Egibacteraceae bacterium
CACACAACCTCCGCCTAGGCCGGCGCGATCATCGTCAGGCTCGGGTGGGTGCGGCGGAGCAGGTGCAGCTCGGACGTGACCGCCGACGCCCTCACGCTGCGCCGCAGGCCGGCGTGGTGTTGGCGGCGCGCGGTGTCGGATGCCGGCTCACCCGCCATGCGAGCGGCGACGGTGTCGACGTGTGAATCCTTTCCCAGCTCGGGGCAGTGGCGGCGCACGGCGCGGCGGCATTCCTCCAGCCGGCGGTCAAGCTCGGCGCGGTTGGGGTCGATCCAGTAACGGAACCAGGCATGCTCCCAGTACAGCCGCACGACGCGCTCGCGGTCGCCGGTCGGGCCGCCAAGGTCGTCGACGAGGGCGCGGACGATGATCTCCCGGTCCGCGGGTGATACCTGCTGGTCGTAGCCGTGGTGTCGGAGCCAGTCCCGGACGTGGCGCTCGCGCTCGGAGCGACAGGGGCGAGGGACCTCTCCGCCCAGGTCCGGCCACCGCCGCATGACGACGTCGACCGCCTGGTACACCACGAACGCCTCGACCGGCTCGCGAAGGCGAGCGGTGTCGGCCTCGGCGATCTCTTCGGGGGTGAGGCCCTCGCAGGTGTCGACCACCCACCGGAGGCGCTGGGAGCCGCCAAGCTGGCCGGCGAGGCGCTCGCGCACGCTGTGCCGGAGCCCGGTCGCGGCGGGTCCCGCGATATCCACACGCGCGAGAGGGCGGCCATCGGCGAGGATGCGGTACGCCGTGGTCCGCAGGCCCTTACGGAACTGCTCGTAGCAGGTGTAGCGGGTGTCGGAGACGAAGGGGGTCACGCGGGCCTGCTCAAGGAGGCGCGCCCGAGCCTCCGCAAGCGCGTCCCGCAGGTCGTCCCGCGTGCCGTTCCAGCCGAGCGCTTGACGCAGGTACCGCTCTTGCGCCGCTCCGGCGGAGCGCGCCGCGTACTCGTCGAGCCGGTCCCGTATGACCAAAGCCTGCTTGGCCAAGCTCCGCCCCTCGCGGCGCAAGGCGAGATACGTCGGGTACCGCGTCGCCATGTGCGCGGGTTCCGCCTCGAACCGTGTCCGCAGGCAATGGACCGCGCGGGCGACGGCCCACTGGCGGCTTGCCGCGTCGCTCTGCAGGCCGAGCGAGTTCGCGATCCAACGGAGTTGAGACGGCTGTTGCAGCCGGTCGAGGTCGCAGCGGTGGATCATGGTGGCGGCTCTTTACCTGTTCGCTCTTGCCCTGTGAGCCTACAGTCAATAATCTGAGCGTGATAGAGGGCCACCCTCCAAGGGATCAACCGGAAATCATCAAGTTGTGTTGATTCAAAGTTGACCGAGGTGATGAGGCTGTCAGGAGCGCATATGGACGTCCGAGTGTTGGGCACGCTGCAAGTCCTGGCGGGCGACGAGCCGGCCGCGCTTGGGGGTCCTCAACGGCGGGCTGTGCTCGCCTTCCTGCTGACCAGGGCGAATCAGGTGGTCCCGACCAAGGAGCTGATCGATGCGGTGTGGTGGAAGGGCGGGACCGACCGGCGCGAAGGCACGCTGCAGACGCACGTCCACGCGTTACGCAAGGCGCTTGAGCCTGAGCGGAAAAGGCGAGAGCCCGCCCGCGTCCTGGTCTCGCCAGACAACTCAAGCTACACCCTCCGAATAGCGCCCGAGCACACCGACGAGTTCCAGTTCGTCCGAGCATTGAGCGAGGGCCGCCGAGCGCTGCAGAGCGACGATCTCGGGACCGCGGTCCGGGCGCTGTCCCAGGCCTGCAACCTGTGGCGAGGAGAGAAGGCCTACGCCGACCTGGCGTCCTGGCCGTTCACCACACCGCATGTGGCAAGGTTGCGCCAGCTGCGACTCGACGCGAGGGAAGGGCTGCTGGACGCGCGCCTGCGTCTCGGTCAACACGCCGAGGTGATCGGTGAGCTGACGGGGCTTGTGGCCGAGGAGCCGATGCACGAGGGGTTGCGCGCCCAGCTCGCGCTCGCGCTGTACCGCTGTGACCAGCAGGACGACGCGGTACGCGTGTGCTCGGAGGGGATCGCGCTACTGCGGGAGCACGGGTTGGATCCCGGTCCCATGCTCGCCGGCTGCCTGCACGCGATCCTCAACCACGCTCCAGAGCTGCGCTGGACCCCGCGTCCCTCGGCGATCTACCCCCCGCAGCAGCCTGAGATCAGCCGGGCGGTCTTCGAGCTCCCGAAAGACATCAAGGATTTCACCGGGCGCGACAAGCAGTTGCGGCAGATCCTCGCCTACTTCGAGCGGGAAAGCGCCCGCGCGCCGGTGGTCGCGATCGCGGGGCGACCGGGTGTCGGCAAGACGACGCTGGCCGTGCATGCCGCGCATCGCCTGAGGGACCAGTATCCGGAGACGTTGTACGCCGACCTCGGGGGTCCAGGGTCACAGCCGCTCCGGCCCGAGGCCGTGCTGAACGGCTTTCTCCTCGCGCTCGGGGTTCCCCGGGTGCAGATCCCGGAGGACCTGAGTAGCCGAGCGGAGCTGTACGACCGCCAACTCGCCCAACATGAGCTGCTTTTCGGTGGCCGCACGCTCGTCGTCATCGAGAACGCGCCAGATGTGGCGAGTGTCGCGCCACTGTTGCCGACATCCGCGGGCAGTGCTGCCCTCGTGACGAGCGAGAGCCAGCTCGACGGCCTCGAGGCGTTCCATGTGGTGCTCGACATCAGGGAGCCCCACGAGGCCGTCGAGCTGCTCGGCAAGATCGCGGGCGCCGACCGGGTGGAGGCGGACCAGGCGACCGCGCAGGCCATCGCGGGCTTGTGCGGGTACGTCCCCCTCGCGGTGCGCATCGCGGCGGCGCGGCTCGCGACTCGCCCGTCCTGGTCGCTGGCGACCTTGGTCGATCACCTCATCGACGGGCGGGTCCGCCTCAACGTGCTCACTGACGAGGACCTGCCGGTGAAGAGCAGCCACACGTTCAGCTACAACGCGTGCCGACCGGTCGAGCGCCGGGCGCTTCGCCATCTCGGGCTGCTCGAGGTGCCGGATTTCGCTCCCTGGGTCCTGGCGGCGCTGCTCGACGTCGCCGAGGGGGACGCGGACGTCTATGCGCGGCGCCTCGCGAAGGCGCAGCTGCTCGAGCGCTTCCGCGACCCGGCCACGGGTGGCGACCGCTACCGCTTCCACGGCCTGGTCAGGACGTTCGCCGGTGAGCGGCTCCACGATGAGGAGCCTGGCGTCGTGACCTCCGCGGCGCTCGAGCGGGTGCTGCGCAGCTACCTCACGCACGTGGACCGCGCCGCCGCGCGGCTGTTCCCGGGTGACCTGCCAATCCTCGCGCGTCCGGAGATCAGGGCGGTCGACGTCGTCGACCCCGAACGGATCGACGAGCGAACCAAGGATGCGCCACTGTGGTTCGAGGTAGAGCGGCTGAACCTGGTCGCGCTGATCGACCAGGCATACCAGGCCGACCTCCTGGAGCTGACCTGGCTGCTCGCGACCGCCGCGGCGCCGCTGTTGGATCTCGGCTCTCACTGGAGGTCGTGGGAGCAGACGCAGGAGATCGCGCTGCGGGCCGCTCAGCGCGCCCGCGACCAGCTCGCGGAGGCGGCCATCTTGCGAAACCTGGCGCGGATCGCGCACTTTCACGGCCGGTTCGACGAGGCGTTCGAGCGGTTCAACCGCTGTCTGGGGATCTTCCGCGCGATCGGCCATCGCTTCGGCGAGGCCTACAGCCTGCGCGATCTCGGTGTCTTGCACCAAGAGCAAGGAGGGTTCGACCAGGCGATCGGATGCTTGAGCGAGAGCTGGTCGATGTTCGACGTGATGGGGTACGACGTGGGGAGGGCGACCAGCCTATGCAGCCTTGGGGTCGCATACCAGGCGCAGGGACGCCTGCAAGAGGCGATGAACAACCTCAACGTTGGGCTGCGCATCTTCTCCGACATTCCCAACCCGCTCGGAGAGTCGGCGACCAAGCTCGCCATCGCGACGATCCACGCCGAGCAGGGCCGGTTCGACGATGCGGTGGTCGGCCTGAGGGAGTGCGTCAAGAGGTTCGAAGGCCTTGGCCGCCCGCGCATGCAAGCGCAAAGCTTGCTCCGGCTGGGCGATCTCTCCGAGCGCCAGGGAGATCTCGACGAGTCATTGCGCTGCGTCGAGGCGTCCCTTGAGATCGTCCGCAAGCTCTGTGACCGGCCATGGGAGGCGCGCACGCTGGAGCGCCTCGGGGACATCTTGGCCCTCCGCGGCGATCACGCGCGGGCGCGCGACCACCACCACGAAGCGCTCGGCATCTTCAACAGCCTCGGCGCGACCGAGGCCTCAGCCCTCGCCCGCAAGCTCGCGCGGTAGCGTCAGGCGTTGATGTCTTGGGGGCGGCGGAGCGCCCAGTAGCCCAAGGCCAAGCCGAAGATCAGGTGCGCGATGACGAACGTCGCTGGACCTGCGGTGGTCGCCATGGCCGCGACGCCGCTGTTTGGGCCCAGAACGCGACTGATGAGGGGCAGCACGCCAAACCACATCACGAGCATGACGCCTAGGCCGTAGCCGGCACCGGCGGCCAGGGCCATGCCGCCGTGGAGGTGAGCCATCCGCCCGATCAGCCAGAACACCATGCCGAGGACCGCGCCCATCACCAGGTGGATCCCGATGCCGAAGACGAACGGCTCCCGTTCCATCCAGATCGGGTTTCCCTGCTCCGCCGCCTGGATCGAAGCAGCGAGGGCATCTGGGTCCACCAGCGCGCCGACCTCGTACACCGGGGTGAGAAGCCCCCGCCGCTGCGCCATCGCCACGACCATCACCACGATCCCCATAAGCGTGGCGGCGAGTATCCCCGCGAGTACGCCGGGTGCGAGCAGGCGGTCGATGCCTTGGTACTCAGTCGTCTTGATGCCAGCCATCACTACTCGCGGAACTCACCGTCATGCTCGGCGGCGTTGACGTTGTCATTGTCCTCACGCAGCGGACGGTACACCAAGAAGTAGCCGCCTAGGCCGAAGGCGGCGATGGGGGCAAGGAAAACCAGTGCCTCGTCTAACCCTCCCATGTGTGCGAAAAACACCATTTTGAACCTCCTTACAGAGCGACGGCCTGGCCGGGATCGCCCGGACCAGGCCCTCGCTGACTCATCTCGACTTTTCCCTATGAGGCGAAGTCGAACCTCAGTTGCTGCTGAATTGTGATGAAGTTTGGTTCGGCGCCATCAGACGCGAACTTGATCACGCCAGCCATCGTCGTGTTCGGGCTGTTGCGGGGAAGCAACAGGTGCGTGTCGAGTGTCTCCGACGACATCGTCATCGTCAGCTCTTGCGGCGCGCCCGGCGCGATCTCGGCGGGTGAGACCGTCATCGTCGTGCCAGTAGCCTCGCTACCGGTCGCCATCGTGAGGTCCGCGAGGTGAAGCTCCTCGACGCGTACGGGCGCGTCCCCGGTGTTCGTCGCTTGCACCGTGAATATCACGGTGCCACCGGCCTCGTCGAACACGGCATTGGTGGCCACGACGTCCGAGACGATAGCCGGTGGCAGGACCGCGACCGGCGCGGGGTACCGGTCGACCTGAAGCGGGATCTTCTGCGGCCACGACGTCGACTGATAGATCCAGCCGATGGCGAGCAACGCCACCGTCGCGAGCATGATCAGGTTCATGGCACGGTGGTCCTTCTTCGTGATCAGGCCCACCGATTCACCACCGTCGTCGTTGACCGAAAGCTGGCTCGTGACCGCCAAACGCGTCACGGTCGGCTTCGGAACGATCCAGTAGAGCAGCCAGACGAGGCCGAGGATCATCGTCGACCAGCTGAAGATCTCACGCCATGCGAGACCGTAGTTCTCGAGGTTGACCTCGGTGCCATTTGAGAGAGTCACGAGGTTTTGGAAGTCCCCGCGGTCACCCTCGACCCTGATCCACTGGCCGGGCCCGATCAAGGTGCCCGAGCCGCGGACGGCGAGCGTTGGGTGGATGTGGTACTCGCCGGGGATCCGTCCTCGGAGTGTCATCGAGTAGTTGTAGGTACCGCCCTTGCGGATGTAGACCGAGTGCGGCGCGGACAACCCGTTGATGGTGCGCTCGGTCATGATCATGACCGGGCCAGGGGACACCACGCTCAGGAAGGCCGTGTCCGGGCCACGCAGGGTACGCGGCCAGGTCTCCAACACACGGGTGGTGCCGGTGACCCTGACCTCCTCACCCACGTTGATGGGGATGGCGTTCTCCTTGTCGAAGTTCGCCTGGCCAGCGGGGACCGCGCCCGAGGGTCTGACGGTCTGGCCGCCGGCGGAGAACTCGGTGTCCCAGAAACCCACCGTGTTCATCCGGAGCCATGGCTCCTGGGACTGCTCGCCGTGGGCGAAGGCGGGAGAGGCACCGAGGAGGGCGAGCAGGATGCTCGCGAAGATCGTGCTGACGAGACGCCGTGTTGTGCTCATGTGTGGTCGCGACCTTTCCATTCGTCGGCCCTAGTCCAGATGCACGGATAATCCGGATATGTAATCGTAAGACCGCAGACGGGTGCACGTCCGACGTTGGACCGCTCCAAACCAAAGTCCATCGCCTAAACCTTCTTCATGAACTTCCCGATGGGCCAGATGGCGAGAATCCGGCCGATGAACTGCCCGATCCAGTAGCCGGCGATCGACACGGTCGACCCGAACACGAGCGACACGTAGAGCGTCTCACCGAGGAACGTCCGCAGGGACCCTTGTTGCACCAGTCGCAGGTACTCCGGGGTCTGCGTCCGCAGATAGTTCATGCCCTGGACATCGGCCACCGTCAACGTGAAGCCCGCGTACTGCACGGGCTGCAGGAACGGTGCGAGCACGATGAAGTTCGTCATCCAGAACAGGATCGCCCACCCCATGCTGCCGATCACTGAGGTCAGGACGAAGCTCTTCGTTTTCAGCAGGATCCAGTCGAGCCATATGGCCGCGAGGATCACGGTCGCGGGCCACACGTAGTTCATGGGGTAGTAGGTCAGGGCACCCCACTGGAGGTGCCGGCCGAGCTCGGCGCAGAACCAGAGGCCGAGGCCGGTGTACACGGCGCCCGTGGGGAACTTCCAGGCCAGCCACTGGATGTACTGCAGGGCCGACGGGATGATGATGGCCGCGAATGGGCCGATGATCGGCCACCATTGCTGGTCCTTCCAGTCGGTCCAGAAGTCCCAGTCCCCGGCGAACAGCTGCTTCGTGATGTCAGCGGCGGCTCCCACCACGAAGAACGCCGTGACCCAGAACATGACGTCCCACTTGCGGTCGATATACTTGTACTTCTTGTCCAGGAGTGTGCGGAGCTCACCCGCACGCTCGCGTGCCTTGAGGTCCGCGGTTACCGAGCCCATATATTTGCCTCCATCGGATCCGAGCTTCGGGGATTACGGGGAGTAGGCAGCACAAAGCACACTCCCGGGTGATCACTGAATCAAGAGGGTGGGGGCTGGCCGGTCCCACAGGTTTGCTCGCTCCGGCGGGACCGGCCCAACCCGTCCCTAGCGTGGAACTCCCACCAGGGACGGGGAGGATTCGCTACAGGTCGTTCTTATTACGTTTTCGCTGCCGCGCTGCCGGCTGGCACCGCTTCAGCGTCAACCTCAGCCTCGATGCCCAGCAGCCGGATCAGCGTCTCAGCCCACAGGGCGAAGATGCCGCCAGCCAGCCAGCCATAAAAGACGAACGGCCAGTGGAACGGGACCGCGAAGATCTCCTCCGTGATCCAGAGGCTATGCCCCCACTCGTTCATGGCGACCTGCATCACTTCGGTCACGGACGCTGCGATCAGCAGCGCGAAGGACCAGGGGAAGCCCTTGTCCGCGCCGTACACCTTGGGTAGCCGCGTGCGGCCGTAGAGATAGGTCCCGATGGTCAGGGTGATCCCCATGGGGAAGAACAGGTAGAACATCGGGATGTGCGCGGGCGTGAAGGCCGAGTCACGAACGGCCGTCTGGTGCCACGCACCGTCGAAGTTGGGCCAGAAGCTGGCTTCCACGAAGAGAACCACCGACGTGGCGCCGACCAGACCCCAGAACACTGCGACCCGGCGAACTTCCTCGTCGTGTGTGATGTTGTGGGCGATGGTCTTGCCGGTACGCACCAGCCAACCCCACCAGCCGAGCGTGAAGCCGATGATGCCGAGCAGGCCGACCACGAGCGGGATCTTCCAGAGAAGGAAGAACTCTCGACTCGCGGCGTCCAACCCAGTGGTCCAGGCGAACTGGAAGACGTACGCCTCGTACACCAGGGCGATGCCAAGAACCACGAGCGGCGCCACGATGCCGGTGCGCCACCCTCCTAACCAGTCGATTGGCCCGCGACCGGGCCGGGTCGGTACAGCCTTCGCAGACTGTACGTCTTTCGAGATTTGCGCCATCCCTCATCTCCTCTCGGACAGCGTCATGCGTCCGAGCACCACCAACCGGGTACTCCCCGGGACAGGAATACTCGCGGCGGCGCTCCTTCCGTTTCCGCACGTCTCCAGCAAGTAACATAACTCCCCAGCGGAGTCGGTGTGAACCCCTACTGACTCCCTAATGGCCCCCTAATACTCCCCTAGCAATTCTCTCTCGAGTACCTAGGTGTTAGGGGTATCTAGAGACGAACCGGTCTTGCTCTGGGCATAACCTAGGCGACGATCTCCATACGCAGGCCACGCGCGTCGCGCTCGCCTCCGAGGACCACCGCCTCACCTCGTACCCAGCGGCTCGCCGTCCATAACAGGGCATAGGCGTCGAGCACGTCGTCTGGCGCCGCGCCCCGCAGCTGCTGACCCGTGGCTTTGGTGACGTCAGAGAAGGGACCGACAAGGGCCGCGAGACGCTCGGCCCGCCCAGCCGGGCTCCTCTTGGAGTGCGCCATCGGTCCGCCGGCGAGCAGTGCGAAGGACACCTCTGGATGGGCTTCCACAATCCGGTCCTGTACCTCTGGCGTGATGACCTGGTCGACCTCGCGGACCTTCGGCAATATCCCGAACGCCTGCCGGGAGATCCCTTTTCCCGTCAGCTCGCGGTTGAGCGCGAGCGCCTCGTCCCAGCTCGCCACATCGAGCAAACCGCGGAGTGGCGCGGGGAACACCGAAGAGTGGCGGGTCCCCAGCCGGGCTCTCGCCTCCCCGTCGCACCGGCGCGGCTGGAGATCCGTCAACCCGATCGGCATGTCGACGGCCACGGCATCGAGGTCGCCAGCCTGAACCCGGGCGAGCGCCTCGCCAAAGCCCGCGATCACCTCAACCATGACCGGAATGTCTGTCCCCACCTGCCCGGTGGCCAACACCCACCCGCCCCGGCACCCATCGAGGCCACCCACCATCGCCCCACGCTCGGACACCTCCCTCCGGCGCCTCCCCCACGGTCGCCGCGCCCGTACGAACTCCAAGATGCTCACCACGCCACAGTGTCCGCCGCCGTGCCATGAGGCAAGCCGGATTTTCGCCCACGGCCTACGGGGTGACGGCGCCAGCCGGCCCTTTCCGGCCCTGCACTGAGATGAGAATCGGCTACATGCCGCCTGGTTTGTCGGGTTCGCGCCAGTTGGTTGGTGGCCTATTCCTGCACTGTGCAGACTAATGCCGGTAGTTCGGCAAAACTCTGCACAGTAGCGCCCGGCGCTTCGTTCGATGCCTCGCTCGAGCGCGGAAAGGTCGCGGGACGCCTGGTTTGCCTGATTCTCATCCTCCGGGGCGGCGGCGCCAGCCGCCATGAGCTGCTG
>JBOGED010000235.1:0-11263 GCA_050743625.1 Egibacteraceae bacterium
GCCCTGCCAGCGGCGAGCAGCGTCGCGGTCGTGGGCGCCGGTTGGATCGGCTCGGAGGTCGCGGCCGCGGCCCGTCAGCTCGGCCGGCCGGTCGCGATGATCGACCCCGCGGCCGCGCCGCTGGAGCGTGCGCTGGGCTCCGAGGTAGGCGGATTCTACCGCAACCTGCATGCCGACCACGGTGTCGCCCTGCACCTGGGCCGCAGCGTGGAGTCGTTCCACGGCGCCGGGCGAGTCGAAGAGGTCCGCACCGCTGACGGGCAGACGATCCCCGCCGACCTCGTCGTCATCGGCGTGGGCGCCGAGCCGCGGGTCGACCTGGCCGCGCGCGCGGGCCTCCTCGTGGACCACGGCATCGTCGTCGACGAGCAGCTGCAGACCAGCGTCCCGGCGATCTTCGCCGCCGGGGACGTCGCCGCCGCCTGGCACCCGCTGCTCGGCACCCGCATCCGGGTCGAGCACTGGGCCAACGCCCTCAACCAGGGGCCGGCCGCGGCCGCGAACATGCTCGGCCTCACGACCCCCTATCAGCGGCTGCCGTACTTCTTCTCCGACCAGTACGACGTGGGCATGGAGTACTCCGGCCACGCCGCCAGCTGGGACCAGGTCGTGTTCCGCGGCGATCCCGCTACCCGCGAGTTCATCGCCTTCTGGCTCGCCCGCGGCCGAGTTGTGGCGGGCATGAACGTCAACGTCTGGGACGTCACTGACCCCATCCAGCAACTCATCCGCAGCCACGCCGCCGTCGACGTGGACCGCCTCACCGACCCCGCTGTTTCCCTCGAAGCCCTGGCCTCGGCCGCGACCGCGGCCTGACCGGGGCAAGCGCCTGACCGACGAAGTCGAGGTCACCGATGTCAACCGTGCCCCACCGGCTCGCCTCCGTTGCGAACCCGCCGCATCTGCGTCTCGTCCCGGAGACCGCCGTTGACGTCGACCGTGCGGAGGCCGCGGTCGCCGACCTGCTCGTCGCCCTGGGCCAGGACATCGCATCACCACACCTGGCCGACACCTCCCGCCGGGTCGTGGCCGCCTACGCCGAGCTGCTCACCCCGCGGCCGTTCACGCTGACCACCTTCCCCAACGACGAAGGCTACGACGAGCTGGTCCTGGCCCGGGCCATCCCGTTTCACTCGCTGTGCCAACACCACCTCTTGCCGTTCATCGGCGTCGCCCACGTCGGGTACGTGCCCGGCCGGCGGATCCTCGGCCTGTCCAAACTCGCCCGCGTCGTCGAACACTTCGCCCGCGACCTGCAGGTCCAAGAACGGCTCACCAAGCAGATAGCCGACTGCCTCAGCGTGCACCTGGCCCCCAAAGGCGTCGGCGTGGTCCTCGAAGCCGAGCACCTGTGCATGTCGCTGCGCGGAGCGCAGGCGAAAGGGACCCACACCATCACCTCTGCGCTCGCCGGACTCCTCCGCGAGGACGCCCGCAGCCGCGCCGAGTTCCTCGCCCTCACCAGAGCGCAGTAACACCCACCACACAGAGGAGCATGACCATGAACAAGCTCCAGCGGCTGTTCACCGAACACGGCCAAAGCCCCTGGCTCGACACCCTCAACCGCGGCTACCTCCGCGACGGCACCCTGGCGCGGATGGTGACCGCCGGCATCCGCGGCGTCACCGCTAACCCCACGATCTTCGCCAAGTCGATCGAAGGCACCCACGACTACGACGAACAGTTCCAGGCCCACGTCGCCCAGGGGCGCTCGGTGCCCGACGCCTATTGGGAACTCGTAATCGACGACATCACGCACGCCCTGTCCGTGCTGCGCCGGGTGTTTGACGACAGCGGGGGGACCGACGGGTTCGTGTCGGTCGAGGTCGCGCCCGAACTCGCCCACGACCCCGAGGCGACAATCGCCGCGGCCCGCTGGCTGCACGAGCGGATCGACCAGCCAAACCTGATGGTCAAGATCCCGGCGACCAGCGCCGGGATGGCCGCCATCCAGACCATGATCGGCGAGGGCCGCAGCATCAACGTCACGCTGATCTTCTCACTCACCCGCTACCGGCAGGTAATCGACGCCTACCTCGCCGGCCTGGAACGGTTCGCCGCCTCCGGCGGCGATCTGAGCGCAGTCCACAGTGTCGCGTCGTTTTTCGTCAGCCGGGTCGACACCGAGGTCGACCGCCGTCTCCAGGCCAACGGCAGCGCCTCGGCCCTGCGCGGCCGGGCCGGCGTCGCGCAGGCCAAGCTCGCCTACCAGCTGTTTCGCGAACGCTTCGCCGACGAACGCTGGTCGCGCCTGGCCAGGCTCGGCGCCCGCGCCCAGCGGCCGCTGTGGGCCTCCACGTCGGTCAAGAATCCGGCCCACCCCGACACCCTGTACGTCGACAGCCTCATCGGACCCGACACCGTCACCACCTTGCCCGAGATCACCATGGCCGCGTTCCAGGAACACGGCCACCTCGCAGACACCCTCCAGACCGGTGTGGCCGCCGCGTCAGAAACGATGACCCGCCTCGCCGTCGAAGGGATCGACATGGACCACGTCGGCCGCACCCTTGAACGCCAGGGGGTCGCCGCCTTCCACGACTCGTTCCAGCACGTGCTCGCCGCGCTCAAGGCGAAAGCCCAGCGGCCGGCGGCCGCCTGACATGGACTGGGCCGGCTGGGCGCTGTTCGGCATGGTCGCGACCACCGCGCTGACGGCGTTCATGATCGCAGCCCAGTTGGCCGGGATCACCCGCCTCGACCTGCCGCTCGTGCTCGGCACCCTCGTGACCGAAGACCCCGACAAGGCCCGGGTCGCGGGCTTCTTCATCCATGTCCTCGTCGGCCAGGGCTTCGCCCTCGGCTACGCCGCCAGCTTCGCGCTGCTCGACCGCGCCACCTGGTGGCTGGGCGCTTTGTTCGGCCTTCTCCACGTGGCGGTGGCCCTCACCGTGCTCGTCCCGCTGCTCGCCGGCGTCCATCCGCGCATGACCTCGCACCGGGCCAGGCCGGCTTCCACCGCGATGCTCGAACGGCCCGGCCTGCTCGGCCTCAACTACGGCGCCCACACTCCGGCCGTCGCCATCCTCACCCATCTTGCCTATGGCGTTGCCCTCGGCCTGCTGCTGCAACCCCACTGAGATGAACCCGCCCCACAGTCCGCGAGGAACCCCCGACCGGCCCGGGGCGGTGCGGCCATCTCGAACCTGGCGACCTTGCGATCTGCTGGCCCCTCATCCGCGCCTGACGCCGGGACAGGCGCGCAGCCACGTCTCAGTGTCGACACTGCCTTCTCCCCGGCCCTGGTCACTGAGTGGACCATGACTACCGACCCAGCCCCCGCGATCGCCGACTATGCACTCATCGGTGACACCCGCACCGCTGCGCTGGTCGCCTGCGACGGTGGTATCGACTGGCTGTGTGTCCCCCGATTCGACGGGATGCCGCTGTTCGGGGCGCCTCGTCGGCGGACCCGCAGCCGGGACCTTCCGGGTCGGCCCCGCCAAACGCGCATTGCTGACCGGCCGGCGCTACCACCCGGCGTCGGCCACGGTCGCGACCACCTGGCAAACGGCCGCCGGGCGGCTCACCCTTACCGACGGCATGGTCGCCGAGGTCACCGGGCGTCTCCTGCCCGCGACCCTGATGGTCCGCCGGCTGACCGCCGAGGGCGGCCCGGTCGATGCCGTGATCGAGTTTGACCCCCGTCTGGGCGAGCGCCATCGACCGCCCAGAGCCGAGCAGCGCCGCGGTGCGCTGGTCTGCCAGTGGGGACCCCTCGCCACGGCCCTTAGCAGTTCCCCGACCGTTCGGGTCGAGCCCGGCCGCCGGGCTGTTGGACCCGCGGCTGCTGCTCGCGCTGGACGAGGCGGGCAACATCGCCGCGCTGCGCTATTTGCCGACGTTGGCGACGACCGGGCGGGGGCAGGGCATCGCGCTGCTGTCGATCTTTCACGACCTGGGCCAGCTGCGGCATCGCTACGGCGCTCAGGCCGACACCGTCGTCAAACGGGCACCGCGCGAAGCTGTTCCTCGCGGGGCTGGCCGACCTCGGCTCGTTGGAGCTGGCGGCCCGGCTGATCGGCGACGAGCGGACCGTCGAGACTTCTGTGTCGCTGCCCACCTGGCCGCCGCTGGAGCTGGACGGGTCACGCACGCTGGCCGAGCGTCCCGACCGCTGATCCCGGCCGCCCAGGTCCGCCAGCTCCGCAAGCGGCAGGCGGTCCTGATCTACGGCCACCTGCCCGCGGTCAAGATCCGCCTGCGAGCGTGGTGGCGGTCCCCGGCCCTCCGTCGCCGTGCCCGGGGAGGTGCGCGGTGACCACGGCGCGTTCGTGGCGGTCCCGGTTCGACCCGCGCCGTGGTCAGGGCCTGGAAGCCGTCCAGGTCGGCGACTACGTCTACACCCGCGCCGGCACCTGCGGCCAGGTGGTCGCGCAATGGTGGACCGGCCCTGCGCAAGGGCTGCCGGCCCGAACGGTGGTCGTGGCCGAGGACCGCGGCGTCGACGAGCCCGGCGAGGTGCCCTACCCCGCAGAGGACTGCGTCGCTGTCCACGGCCCGCACGGGTCGTCTCAGCGCTGCGACGCGCTGCATGAGCGCGACGGCTGGTGCCACCGCTGGGCCGCCCGTCTGGTCGTCGTCTGGCAGACCGACGACCACGGCCACCCGGTCGCCGACAACCGCGGCCATCAGCTCGCGGGCACGTTCGCCGAGCGGGCCGTGTGCTGGGAGCACCTGCCGGGCGCGGTCGTGTGGGCCGAACAGCGTTTCGCACCCCATCCATGTCAGCTGCGAGTGGCGGCCGCCGAGGGCGGCTCGACCGAACCGCCGGACCGCGCGGACGGCTGGGACTTCGACGTGCCTCGTCGCGCGCCCGACCGGCTCGACCAGCTCCGCCAGCGCGACCCCGACCGGGGGTCGGAGCAAGAGGGGTGGGAACGGTGACTTCGCGCGCCCATTGGCTGATCGTGCTGTGCCTACTGGTCGCGCTACTCGGCCAGTGCGCCGGCCCCGAAGACACCGCACCCGTCCCGCCTGACGTGGACACCGTCACCGCCTCGTCGGGCTGTGATCCGGGAGCGGCACGGTGACCGCGGCCGCCGCGCCGCGGCTGGGTGATGATTGGCTCCGCTCCCGCGCTGACCACCTGGCAGCCCACCTGCACGATGACCACGCCATCCTTCAGCCGCATGCGTGGGCGGGCGTGGGCGCCATGTTCGAGGCGCACTACGCCGCCCACCGGGTCGAGGGCAGCGACCCGCACGCCCTGTTCCCCGGTGAGCCGCTGCCGCCGCTGTCCCGCGCCCGGCTCGTCGAGTCGCTCCACCACGTGGGCCTGATCGACCCTGCCCGCGTTCGCCGTCGGCTCGAGGACGCCTTCATGATGCTCAACCCCGACTTCGGGGTCGTCCCCGAACACGACCACCGTGGGCAACGCGATCTGGCGTGGCGTCGGGAACAGGCCATCACCCTCGGCCCGCGCGTGCTCGTCGACCTGCGCGCCGAGAACAGCGGCCCCGCGTGGCGCCGCCGCGACGTCATCCGTCAACGCGGTGACGACGCCCGCTGCCGCGCCCGCCTGCTCCCCACCGACCGCTTCCCCACGCGTCTGCGCGAGCGTGAGGGGCTCGAACGATGAACCCCCAACTGGGCTTCGCTATCGCCGGGTTGCTGTTCCTGATCGCGATGATCGCCGGCGTCGCCCTGCTCGTCGCCGTGGCGCTGGTCGTGCTCCGCGTCGCCGCGCTCGGGCGTCGCCTACGACCACCGCCTCGACCAACTCCTCGACGATGACCGCGATAGCGGCGGTCAGCCTGATCCGGCGGTGCTGGGCCAGCTGCTCGCCGACCTCGCGGCCCACCAGCACCGGCAGCAGCGCTCGGTGGGCTGGGACGACGATCCGCCGGTGATCGAGGTCACCGCTGTGCGACGCAGTCGGCGGCGGAGGTGACCGACGGTGGCCGTGATCTGCTGCACTTTCACCGCCGCTACCACCACGCCGGGCATTACACCGGCTACGCCGTCGACCTCGGCGCCCGCCTGGCCGCGCACCGCGCCGGCCGCGGCGCCCGCCTGGTCGAGGTCATCACCGCCGCCGGCATCGGGTTCGACCTCGCCCGTGTCTGGCCCGACGCCGACCGCGGCAAGGAACGCCGGCTGAAACGCTCCAGTGGCGCCTCCCGCTACTGCCCATCTGCAAGACCCACCCGACCGCACCGCAACAGGAACCGCCGACCCAGCCCGACTCGGAGCTGCCGTGGCCCACGACCCCTACCCGCCGCTGACCGGCATGACCCGGCTGAGCCGGGCGCAGCAACGTGTCTATCACGCCCGGCTGGTTGAGCGGGGACTCGCCGAACGTGCCCGCCTCGCCACCCGGACCCAGACGCCGGCGCCGCCGGCGCGGGAGTCCTCGTGTTCCACCCATCCGCCCGAACGAAAGGATTCTGCTGTGCCCGAGAATGTGACCGTGGTCGTCGGCAACATGACCGACGACGCCGAACTGCGTTACACCCCCAACGGGGTCGCCGTGGCCAACTTCCGCCTCGCGGTGACCCCCAGAGTCAAAGACCGCGACGGGTCGTGGCGCAACGGCGACACCACATTCATCCCCGTCAATGTGTGGCGTGACACCGCGGTCAACGTCGCCGAGTCCGACATCGGCAAAGGCAGCCGCGTCGTCGTCTGCGGCCGGCTGCGCACCCGATCCTGGGAGACCGACGCCGGGGAGAAGCGTTCGGTGACCGAGCTGGACGCCGACGAGGTCGCGCCCTCCCTGCGTTTCCACATCGTCAAAGCAGTGGAAAAGCCCGACCGCAGCCGCGACCCCGTCGGACCCGGCCGCGGTCGCGACCAGGTCCGCGCGGTCGAACCCGACGACATGCCGTTCTGAGCTGCCGACGCTCGCACACGAGGGCCTCGACCGCCCGTGTGGCCGAGGCCCTCACCGCGTCACCCGCAGGGCGCCGGCGGCGGTGGGGGTCTACCACGACCCCGCGCTACCGTGCGCCCCCCTTCAGGGCCGTGGACGTCGAGCGGAGGCACGCCATCACCCACCAGGCCGCGCCAAGGCAAGGGCCGCGGTGCCGTTGTGCGCCGGCGGCTCGAGACGCAGGGGCTGGCTGGGTACGGGGTCCGGGTGCCCGGACCCCCACACCGATCCTTGAAGGGCAGAGGGCGGACCGCGCGTCAAGCCCGCTGCGCGTCCCCTGCGGGATCGCCTGACGGCGAGGCTTGACCCGCTCCCACCACAGCCATCAGCGTGATCAGGGTGCGACAGCTGTCGCAGGGCTGTTGCCTGCGGACGGCGACCGCGGCCTGTGGGGTCCGCCGAGCTGCGACGACCACAGAGCCCCCCTCTGCGCGGGAACGCGTGCGGCCGCCCCAGGGTGGTAAGACTCTTACTACCCGACGGTCACGTGTGGCGCTATCAGAAGCACTGTCATGGCCTGGAATGCTGTGTGGGACAGATGTCCCCAAGCGTTGCGCTGGGGCAATGATCAGAACCTGTGGATAGCCCTCGGTGGGGTGACGTGGAAGGGGCGCACATTCCAGAGGATGATCTGAAGCCCATTGAAGTCTGATCAGGGCCGGCGTTTGGCGCGTCGGTTCGGGAAGGTACGCCCATGCTCAAGGTAGTCCACGATGGCAGCGAGCCGAACGCGACGAGCGGTTCGGCGGTGAGCTCGTCGCTGTTGGATGCGATCGTGCGTGACGGGGCGCGGCAGATGCTGGCGGCGGCGTTGGCTGCCGAGGTGGCCGCCTACATCGAGGCCCATTCCGGCGAGGTCGACGTGAACGGGCACCGGCTGGTGGTCCGGCACGGCTACGACGCCGAGCGGGAGGTGACCACCGCGGCCGGCGCGGTCACGGTGCGGGCGCCGCGGGTCAACGACAAGCGCATCGACGAGGCCACCGGGCAGCGATGCCGGTTTTCCTCGGTGATCCTGCCCGCCTGGGCACGGAAGTCGCCGCAGATGGCGGAGGTGTTGCCGCTGCTGTATCTGCATGGCCTGTCCACCAGCGACTTCGCCCCGGCGTTGGGGCAGTTCCTGGGCACCAGCCATGGGTTGTCGGCGGCCACGATCACCCGGTTGACCGAGCAGTGGAAGGACGACGCCCGCGCGTTCGCCGCCCGGTCGCTGGCCGAGGTCGACTACGTGTATGTGTGGGTCGACGGGATCCACCTCAAGGTCCGCCTCGAGCATGACAAAGTGTGCCTGCTGGTGATGATCGGGGTGCGCGCCGACGGGACCAAGGAGCTGGTCGCCTTGTCCGACGGGTTCCGCGAATCGAGTGAGTCGTGGGCTGACCTGCTGCGCGACCCCTGTCTGTCAGGCTGCAATCGCCGCGGCATGACCGCCCCGGTGCTCGCGGTCGGCGACGGGGCGCTGGGGTTCTGGAAGGCGATCCGCGACGTCTTTCCCGACGCCAAGGAGCAGCGCTGTTGGTGGCACAAGATCGGCAACGTGCTCGCCGCGCTCCCGAAGTCGGCGCACCGGCCGCGAAGAAGGCCCTGGCCGAGACCTACAACGCCGAGAACAAGGCGGCTGCGGTCAAGGCCGCCCACACCTTCGGCGACCGAGTACGGGGCGAAGTGGCCCAAGGCGGTGGCCAAGATCGTCGACGACCTTGACGTGCTGACCGCGGTTTCTACGACTATCCGGCCGAGCACTGGATCCACCTTCGCACCAACCCGATCGAGTCGACCTTCGCCACCGTCCGGCTCCGCACCCGGGTCACCAAGCCCCGGTTCCCGCGCCGCCGGCGTGGCGATGGCCTTAAAGCTCATCGAGTCCGCCCAGGCCCGCTGGCGCGCGGTCAATGCGCCCCTCCTGGTCCGCGCCGGCGCGAGGTTCGAGAGCGGCCAGCTCGTCGAACGACCCGACGAATCAGGAGGTGATCAGCAAGCCGCGTGACCACGGCGGCCATGGGACGGTCGGCATGTCGGTAGGCGGGAACTTCCGGGTCAGGTTCGGCTGCTTGACGGGTGGGTGCATGGTGGACTCAGACATGCAGGGTGGGCCGGTAGATGAGTTCTTGGATGTGACCGTCGAGCGTCCGGCTGTCGACCAGCTCCAGGTCGAAGTCGGCCGCACCCTGGAAGATCGGGTCCACCCCGGTCTGACCGGTGATCACAGGGAAGAGCGTCACCTGCACGCGGTCGACCAGCCCAGCGGCCATCAGC
Organism: Egibacteraceae bacterium; assembly: GCA_050743625.1. GTDB lineage: Bacteria > Actinomycetota > Nitriliruptoria > Euzebyales > Egibacteraceae > JBOGED01. Next base: position 9,131 of record JBOGED010000235.1, read on the forward strand.
GCCCGGTTCAACGACAGGCTCCCGTGCGAACGCAACGGCACCTCGGACTCCTCCTTGAGCCGGGCGACGACGTCGACGGCGTCACCGCTCACGACGGTCGAGTTCGGCCAATCGAGGGGGCCTTCCAGTGTGGACGACACCACCGTTGCCGGCAGGCTCCTCATCCGGGTGACCCATGGGTCACCCACGTCGGACCCCTCGGTGCTCGAGGCCAGCAGCCACACGAATTGCCGATACGTGTTGGCTCCGAAGACCATCCGCTGCTCCGCGCCGTACAAGGCGAGGCGGTGGTCGAGCAACTCTGGGCCTTGCTTGCCCCAGTAGCCGCCCCAGTTGCCGCCGCTGTGGGAGCCGAAGCCGTCGAGGCTGGAAAAGATGTCGAAGGTGTAGGTAGCGGTCATGATGCTCTCCTCGAGTGCGGTTGATCGGATGTGGGGAGACAGACTGGGAACCACGGCGAGACTCATCGCCGTTGGACTCCTGGAGTCCGGCCGCCCCGGATGCGGCCCCAGGGCTTGACCATGGCCAAGACGGGTGGCGAAGGCCAGCGTAGGCAGCGACACGGCGGGCGGGAAGAACAGCGTGGCACGCCGATCCACAGGTCTTGACTATTCCTCTTGCGCTGACCGGAACAGCCTAGGACAGATGTCCTGAGCAGTTCGGCTGACCGAGCCCTTGGCCGGAGCCGCTCGTCGGACCCCGACGACCGCTGAGCAGCCGGCGCCGCTCGGGCGGGCGTCAGCCCTCCACCTGTCAGCGAGGGCCTCGCGAGGCGGCTCGTGATGCCCGAGCCTCACTCCGGTCGGGCTGGCCGGCCCCGCGGGGCTACTCGGGTTCGTAGATGCCGTGGCCGAAGCGTGCGAGGTAGCAGTCGTCGCACCATAGCCCGTCGTCGTTGGCGAGCATCGGCCCGTTGATCTCGCCTTCGCCGTCCTCGTCGTCGACCCACTCGACCTCGAAGATCCGCTGACAGCTGTCGCAGCGCCAGATCATCTCGCCGGCCGCGTTGACTCCCAACTCCGCCATACCACAACCCCTCCACGCGCTCGTCTGACCCAGTCTGGCCGGGTCCACGGACAACCCGAAGCGCGCCCGTTCGATGCCTCAGATCGGCCGCTTCCTCGGTAAGTGCCGGGGTTGTCGCCGTGTGGGAGCGGTCAAGACGCAGCGCCCGCAGCGCAGCGAGGACGAACGGTCTTGACCGCGACGAACGGCGACGCAGAATCCCGGCACTTACCGAGGAAGCGGCCACCACAACCCCAAGGGTTCAGCTCGCCGCGGGAAGCTGCTGGTGTAGCCGCTGCCCGACGAGGCCGATCTGGTCGAGGCTGAGGCCGGGGGTCTGGGCGCGCAACAGGGCACGCAGCAGTGTGGCGGGGATGATCGCGATCCCGTCGGCGTAGACGCCGTTGCGCGGGGTGGAGCCGCGGTGCAGACAGATCAGCGGCCGTATCGGGCAGGGGAAGGGGAGGTCGGCGAGCGCGTCGGCGACCTGGGCGGTTTCCCACCACAGGGTGTCGAGGGCGGGTTGGATGCTGTAGCCGCCGCGGCGGGCGTGGCCGGCGTCGTCGACCCAGACGTAGCCTTTCCAGCGTTTCGAGTCGATCACGAACACCCCGCCCGGCCCGACCGCGACGTGATCGATGTTCGCACGGGAGCCGGGGATCGCGAGGTCGTGCAACACGACCTAGCCGCGGCGTTGGAGCGGACCGAGCAGACGGCCGGTGGCCTGTTCCCCGCGCGCGCCGGTGCGCCACGCCTTGGTGTCGGGGGTGGTGTGGGGCCGGCAGGTCCACACCGCCCACCCGATGGCCGGCGCCCAGACCAGCGAGTCGGGCAGCGGACCGGTGAACACCGCGCCGACGAACCAGCTCACAATGGCCACGACGACGACGAGGAGCAGGTGGCCGGGCAGCGCCTTGCCCCAGGCGGCCCGTTCGAGGCCGCGGCGGCGGTGGTATTCGGCCAGCGCCGACGCGCCCGGCCGGCCCCCGCCCGCTGCGTCCGCGACCCCGGTGGGTCGGGGAGGATGTGAGGGCGGCGCATCGGGGGAAGCACCTCCAGGACGGGGGCTATCGGCTGATGCCGCGTGACATGGCACGGCTGCGGGCACGGTCGAAGTCGCCGGCTTGG
>JBOGED010000236.1:0-1529 GCA_050743625.1 Egibacteraceae bacterium
GGTCCCAGGCGCCCAGGACGAGCCGCCGCACCCGCGCCGCGACGAGCGCCCCCGCGCACATCACGCACGGCTCCAGCGTGACGACCAGCGTGCAGCCCTCGAGGCGCCACTCGCCGCGGGTCATCGCCGCCTGCCGCAGCGCGAGGACCTCGGCGTGCGCCGTCGGGTCGCCGGTCTCCTCACGGCGGTTGCGGCCCGTTCCGACGAGCCGGCCGTCCGCGTCGACGACGAGCGCTCCGACGGGCACGTCGTCGCTGGCCAGCGCGTGCGACGCCTCGTGCAGCGCCATCCCCATCAGCGCGTCCCACGCCTGCCGCCGCCCGCTGACCGTGCCCGGTGGGAACTCGCCGTCCGACGTCATCCCGCCAGGCTAGCGGCCACCTGGGATCTCGTCGGTCGAGCTAGTTGTGATGTCCAGGGAGGTTGGTCAGCCGGCTGATCGGCGGCTGGTTGCCGATCGCGCTGTGGAGCCTGTGGTGATTGTAGAAGTGCAGCCATCCGGGCAGCGTGGCGCGGCGCTCGGCTTCTGAGGTGTAGAAGCGGGCGTAGGCCCATCCGTCGCCGAGTGTGCGGTGGAACCGTTCGATCTTCCCGTTGGTCTGCGGCCGGTAGGGGCGCGTTCTCTTCGATGTGATGCCCAGGCTCGTGCAAGCGTCACGCCATGCGTGGGCCCTGTAGGCGGAGCCGTTGTCCGATAGAACGCGTTCGACCCTCACGCCGCGTTCGGCGAACCAGGCCACGGCCCGCTCGAGCACGCCGACCGCGGTCGTGGCCTTCTCGTCCGCGCAGATCTCGGCGTAGGCGACGCGGGAGTGGTCGTCGATGACGGTGTGGACGTAGGCCCGGCCGATGACTGGATCGCGCCACTTGCTGCGTGGGGCGCCGGTGCGTTCGATGGTGGCGGCACGGTTGCGGTCGCCCTGCTGCTTGCCGACGTAGCGCCAGCCGCCACCGTCGGGGATGTTGCCGAACTTGGTCACGTCTACGTGGATCAACGATCCGGGGTGGTCGTGCTCGTAACGCCGCAGCGGTTCGCCGGTGACCCGGTCGATACGCCACAGCCGGTTGATCCGGCAGCGGACCAGCACGGCGTGCACCGTGGAGGCCGGCATGCCGAGGATCCCGGCGATCTGGACCGGGCCGAGCCGTTGTCGCCAGCGCAGGCGCACGATCGCCTTGACCACCGGCTGCGGAGTGCGGGTCGGGCTGTGGTGCGGGCGCGAGCTGCGATCGGCCATCCCGGCCACGCCCTCGGCCCGGTACCGGTCGGCCCACTTCTTCGCGGTGCGTGGGGAGACCATGAACATCTTCGCGGCCGCGGCATAGGTCCAGCCGGTCTCGACGATCAGTCGTGCGAGCCTCAAGCGCGTTCTCGGGGTGAGCAGGGCGTTAGCGTGGGACACGAAGGCCTCCGGTTGGTGCGAAGTGGTTCCTCGACAGCTCCACTTCACAACCGGAGGCCTTCGTCATCCGGTAACCCGGCCCCGTGTCGTCATCACGGGATCGGGACAACCTCCCTGGACATCACA
>JBOGED010000237.1:0-9800 GCA_050743625.1 Egibacteraceae bacterium
ACGGTGGGCTGGCTGACGCCGAAGCGTTCCACCAATTGGGACTCGGATGGGAGCTGATCACCGGGGCGGTACAGGCCGGCGTCGATGTCCCTTCGCAGCGCTGCCGCGAGGCGGTGGTACTTGGACACCCCACCCGTGCTGAGATCCGTCATCCTCTACTCCTTAGCTCCCCCACAACATAAGTCCTCCCAAGCGTGCTGTCGAGGATTCCCCGCCTTCCACCGAAACGCAACTCCTTAAGAGAAGCACTTGACAGGTAGGTCCAGTATCCTACACTTCTTAGAAGGAGTTTAGGTGCATCGGTTCGTTGCTCGGGACCTCACGGAGGAAGCGCGATGCGCGCGGCGGCAGGCCGTCCCGACCAGGAAAGGAGCCTAAGCCATGGCAGAGCGAATGGTGGAGCCGTCGTGGTGGGCCGATCGGGAGGCGGGCGGGGAGCGTCGCACGCTGATCGAGAGGTTCCAGGTCGAGAACCTGGAAAAGGCCACCGCCGACCTGCGCGCACGCTGCCAGCGGTTGGAGCGTGCCCGATCCTCCGGTGAGGTCGTCACGGTCGGCGAGGTCGCCGAGGTGCTGCTGGGTCAATGGTCGGTCGCGTTCCACACCAGGCTGGCCGACTCGCAACGCGCATTGTGCGCGTCGGGTGATCAGGACCGGTTGGCACGTGCGGCCCAGGACGGCCGCGCCGCCGCGGTCGCCGTCCGTGACCGCTATCTCGCCCCCGAGCGGATCAGCGGCCACTCGTTGCAGCAGGCCCTGAACCTGGCCAACGCCGATGCCTCCGGCCTGCGGCTGGACCGGTCACATGTGCAGCAACTACGCCGAGGTGGCGAGGGGGAGCTGTCGGAGGGCAAGGGCGGCGGGGTGGCCGAGGACGACGGCCTCAGCGCGGCCGGTCTGGGTCTGCTGCCGGCCGGTCGCCTGACGGAGTTGGTCAACCCACGGCCGGCGGACGCGCTGCGCGCCCGCCTCGTGGCCAACGAGCGGGCACGCAGGGACGCCCTGGGCGGACGGGCGATTCACGAAGACGGCGCGACCGTGCGGCCCGACCGCGTGACGCGCCGGGGCAGGTCGATGTGAGCCACCACGCCACAAGCGCGGTGTTGCTCAGCATGCCCAACGGGTTCGGGGCACCTGGAGGTGTCGTTCATGAAGTCCACGCCCGCGTCCGCTCGCGCGGCGCGGATGCTGGCCATCACCTGCCGGGCCGCTGGCGCGCTCGTGCAGGCGGCCTTCGGGCTGTGGCTGGCTCGCTTGCCCGGGTGGCTGGCTTTTGTCGCGCTGGTGTTCAATCCGCGGACGTTCACGCGAACACGCCGGTGGGCCGCCGCCGCGAAGGACGCATTAGGCGACGAACTCCGGCCCGCGGGCCAGTTCTTCTTCCAGGGCTTCGACACCGCGCTGGGCTATGGCGCCGCCCGCCTGATCGATCAGTTGCCGCCGGGCGGTGACCCTGCCGACCTCATTGAGGCGGTAGGAGCCGCCGATCCCCGAAGGCTTGCGTTGCTCATGCTTGATACCGGCGAGACGAGCGCCGAGCGTCTGGAGCGGTATCGGGAGGTGCTTTGGGACTCGGGGAGTCTTGACGGCGCCTTGGTAGGCCTGACCCGTGGCTGGGCAAGCCGTTGCCGCCGGCTGCTCACCGAGCCGGCGGCCGTACAGGCCGAGCTGACCGAGATCCTGCGAGGGTACTTAGAGCGGGTGTACGCCTCCCACATCGGCGTGGTCCGGCAGGCGCTGGACAGCGCCGTTTCGGCAGCTGAGAGCCTCTTGGGCGTGCTGCCGACGGTCGACGCGATCGAGCAGCTCACCGGGGGCTACACGCTGGGGCGCGACCTGGATCTGCGCTCGATCACGCTCGCTCCATCGACCTCCATCTACCCGTTCATGTCAACGCGCATCGACGAGCTGTCGAAGGAGGCGCTGATCATCTACGGCGTTCCCAGCGAGATCTTCGCGTCCTATGACCCAGTGCCGATCCAGCGCAACCTGGCCGAAGCCCTCAGGGCGCTATCCGACCCGAATCGTCTGACGATCCTGGGCCTCCTTGCTCAGGACCCGATGTACACCACGGAGCTGGTGAGCGCGCTGGGGCTCTCGCAGCCGACGCTCCATTACCACCTGACCCAACTGCGGGCGGCGGGGTTGATCCGTCAGGAGCGAGAAAAAAGAGGTATGCGCTACTCGATTCGCTACCACTCGACCGCACAGATCCTGTGGTCGCTTGAAGCGCTGATCCTCGAAGGAGCGCGCCGCCCAGGTTGATGAAACGCGGGAGAAAGGACAAGCGAATGCAGCTGAATCGGTCACGGCGGCGCTCTGCGTGGGGCGTCGCATTGGTTGCGATCGGCCTGCTCGTGTCGGCCTGCACGGCCGGCGCTGGGTCGGCGGGCGCGGAGTCGCGAGGGCTCGCCCGAGAGCGAGGGCCTACTCGGCAAGATCAAGGCGACGGGCGCGATCCTGGTCGCCAAACACCCAGGCTAACCCACCCTTCAGCTTCTTGGACGAGTCAAACGACGTCGTCGGCTACGACGTCGATGTCGCCAACGAGATCGCGCGGCGGCTCGGCGTTCGCGAGGTCGAGTTCGTGCGTGGCACGTTCCAGACATTCATCGCCGGACTCGAGACTGACAAGTGGGACGCCGTGATCGCGGGCTTGACGCCCACCGACGAGCGCCGGCAACAGATCGACTTTCCGTACCAGGTGAACGGTCTGTCCATCTTCGTCAACCAGTCGAACACGACGATCGGCGGCCAGGCCGACCTCGAAGGCAAGCGCATCGCGGTCAGCGTCGGCTCCACGCAGGAGCAGGAGGCGCAGCGGATCCCTGGCGCCAGGGTCCTGACCTACGAGACCGCCATCCTGGCGTTGAGCGACGTCAGCTTCGGCCGTGCGGACGCCTATCTCGGCTCGCGCGCTGTCGGCTCCTACCTGGCCGAGGAGAATGACCTTGCGGTCCAGGCGCTGCCGGGCTTGCTCAACTCCGAGGCAAACGCCATCGCGGTGCCCAAGGGCGAGACCGCCCTCATGGCGGCCATGAACGAAGCCCTGTCCGCGATGGTCTCCGACGGCACGCTCTCAGCGATCTCGGCGCGGTGGTTCGGCGGGCTCGATATGGCCGAGGAGCTTGCGAACCTTGCTGACTGTTGAGCGGATACACCCAGCACATCGGACTCGTCCTTACCCGGGGGGAAGGCAGCGATGAGCCTCATCAGCCGGGCACTCCCGCTCCTGGGCCAGGCGGTCACGGTCACCTTGCTTCTCGGGCTGAGCTCGTTCGCCATCGGCTCGGTGCTGGGGTTGGTCGGCGCGTTGGCGCGGATGTCGGCGCGGCGGCCGCTGCGCTACCTCGCCGTCGCCTACGTGTCGATCGTTCGCGGCACCCCGCTGCTGGTCCAGATCCTGCTGATCTATTTCGGGCTTCCACAGCTGGGGATCGTGGTGGAGCCGATCCCCTCCGCGATCGCGGCGCTGTCCCTCAACGTCGGCGCCTACCTGACAGAGGACTTCCGTGCTGGGGTGCTGTCTGTCGAAAGGGGCCAGCGTGAGGCGGCGCACACCTTGAGCATGACCTATCCACAAGCGCTGCGGCGCGTCATCCTGCCCCAGGCCGTGCGGATCGCGCTGCCGCCGGTGGGCAACCGGTTGATCGCGCTGATGAAGGACACCTCCCTCGCGTCGATCATCACTGTCGTCGAGCTGACCCGGGTCGCGAACGCGGTCGGCTCTGCGACCTTCCGCTATGTCGAGATGTTCATCATCGTGGCGGCCGTGTACTGGCTCATCAACGCCTTGCTGTCGGCGGGGCAAGAGGGCCTGGAGCGGCGCCTGGCGAGGCCGTACTGATGCGCGAGGACAACTGCCAGATCCGTGTCGAAGGCCTGCACAAGCGCTTCGGTCAGCTCGAGGTCCTCAAGGGCATCGACCTGGCAGTCCGGCGCGGCGAGGTCGTCGTCATCATGGGCGCGTCGGGCTCGGGCAAGACGACCCTGATCCGCTGTGTCAACTTTCTCGAGCAGCCCGACGCCGGGCGCGTGACCGTGTGCGGTCTGCAGGTCGACTGCACCGGCGACGTGCCGAGGGGAGCCGAGCGCTCCCGTCGCATCCGCCAGATCTGCCTGCGGGCCGGGATGGTGTTCCAGCAGTTCAACCTGTTCCCGCACCGGACCGCGCTGGAGAACGTCATCGAAGGCCCGATCACCGTGAAGAAGATGCCCCGGACGGAGGCGGTCGCCCTCGGCGAAGGACTCCTGGCCCGTGTCGGTCTCGCCGACAAGCGGGACGAATATCCGTCCCGGCTAAGCGGCGGTCAAAAGCAGCGTGTCGCCATCGCGCGCGCCCTGGCCATGGAGCCCGAGGTCGTGCTCTTCGACGAGCCGACCTCGGCCCTGGACCCCGAGCTGCACGAGGAGGTCCTGCAGGTCATGCGCGCACTCGCCAGGGACGGGATGACCATGGTGGTCGTCACCCACGAGGTGCGCTTCGCCCAGGATGTGGCGGACCGTGTCGTGTTCATGCACGGCGGGGTGATCGTGGAAGAAGGCCGGCCCGCGGAGTTCTTCACCCGCCCGACTCACCCGCGGGCCCGGCTGTTCCTTCGCCTGGTGGGAACGGCGCACGAGGACCCCACCACGGTCCACGATGGGCCGGCGGCGGGATCCGCGCCATGAGCTTCGTTCGTGGCCTGCGCTGCGTGCATTGCGGCGCGCGTTATCCCCTGACACCGATGTTCGAGGGTTGCCCTGCCTGCGCCACCGGCGGCTTCGCCTCGGGACTCACGCCCGAGTACGACTACGCCGCCTTGCAGGCGACGCTCGAGAGCTATCCCCTCGCTGGGGACGGGATCGGCCTGTGGCGCTACCGCACCCTGCTGCCGGTGGTCGATCCCGCCACGAGGTGTCGCTGGGCGAAGGCGACACGCCGCTTGTCGCTGTCCCGCGACTCGCCCGCGAGCTGGGCGCCGCTGAACTGTGGATCAAGGACGAATCACGCAACCCGACCTGGTCGTTCAAGGACCGCAATGCGGCGGTCACCGTCAGCAAGGCGCGTGAGTTCGGCGCCCGGACGCTCGTGGCCTCCACGTCCGGCAACCATGGCGCAGCCGTCGCCGCCTACGCGGCCCGAGCCGGCTTGGGTTGCGTGGTCCTCACATATCCGGGCATCCCCGCCGGCAACCGCATCCTCATGCAGGCCAGCGGCGCGCGGCTGGTCGTCACCACGCCCGAGGGGCGCCGGATGCTCCTGCGGCAGGCTGTCGGCGAGCTCGGGTGGCACCCGGCGACCAACGCGACCGATCCGCCGACCAACAGCGCCTACGGTCACGAGGGCTACAAGACCATCGCCTACGAGCTCGTGGATCAGCTCGGTGGGCGGCCGCCCGACCTGGTAGTCATCCCGACCGCATACGCCGAGGGGCTCTTCGGCATCTGGAAGGGATTCGACGAGCTCAGACGGCTGGGTCGGCTGACCGACGTGCCCCGAATGCTCGCCTGCGAGCCCAAGGGTGGACCCCTCGGGGTGGCGTACAGGAGCGATCACGGTGCGATCGCGGTTGTTCCGCGCACCGCGACCGTCGCCCGCGGGATCGACGTGACCGCGAACAGCTACATCGGTGTGGCGGCGCTCGTGGAGTCTGGCGGCCTGGTCGTCCAAGCCAGCGACGACGCCATCCTGACCGCCCAGCGCGACCTCGCCGCCGACGGCTTCTTCGTCGAGCCGGCAAGCGCCGCTGGGCTCGCCTGCTTGCGGATCGCGACTGAGCGCCAGCGGCTCCCCAGCGGCCTGTCGATCGTTGTGGTCAACACCTCCAGCGGCCTGAAGAGCCTCGAGACCCTCCTTCCGCTCTATGAGGAGCCGGTGATCGTGGAACCGACGCTCGACGCCCTCAATCCCGCGCGAGTGGAGTGACCGCAGGTGCCGGTGTGTCGACTCGCTCGTCTCTACGACGACTCAGCCGACACCGATCTTGGTCTACTCTTGGTCTACCGCAGGGGGCAATGGGTGGGGTTGATCACCGGGCCGAGCGCGTGCGCCGCCTCTGCTATTGCCATGATCAGCCCGGTCGCGACGCTCGCGAGCATCGCCCACAACAATGCGTGGTCCCGTCGGCGCAGTGGCGAGACGGTCACCAGCCGCTCCACGCGCCACAGGCTGGCCCCGGCGACGCCCAGGCCGGCGGCTGGATACGCGGCCAGCGCGATCTTTCCGAGCGTGACCCCGACCACCTGCCGGTCGTGGCGGCGCGCGGCGAAGTCGTCAGCGAGCGCCTCCAGATGCCGTCGCAGACAGGCGTAGGCCTCCCCGGCCTTGGGCAGCGGCGCGATGCCCGCGACCAGGAACCGGCCGGCAGTGTCAACGAGCGCATGCCGGCCACAGACGTGGCCATGCTCATGGGCGAGCACGATATCGCGCTGGGCGGGCGTGGCGCTGGTCCACCAGCCCTCGTCGACCACCACGACCGGGCGCAACAGCCCTACCGTGAGCGCGGGAGTCGACAGGCCGGGCACGACGACGATCCTTCCGGGCCGGAGCGGCCCGGGCTGGTCGAGGGGCCTACCGGCGGCGATCAGGACCTGGCGTAGGCGGCGGTTGCGGCACAAGTCGGCAACCAGCCCGCACGTCGCCCGGCCAGGGATCGCCACAATCCAAGCGGCTACCAGGGCCAGCTGCCACGGCGAGACCTGCCCCGTGACCAGCTGGCGCCAGAGGACCCCGCAGGCGGCTGGCGTGAACGCCAGGAATTGCCGCGACACCAGCCCGGCCAGCACTCCCAGCGACCCCAGCCAGACCGCTGAGAAGCTGGCCAACAGCAACGCCACCGCCAGCCGCGGCGCCTTGCCCGCACGGGAGCGGCACGGGCGCCACCACACCATCGCGATGCCGGTCGCCAGCAGCATCAGCGAGTGAATCACGACGGCTCGTCGGCGCTTAGGAGCCGTCGGAGGGCGGCCGCCTCCTCCGGGCGCAGGTCCGCGACGAAATGCAACAGCGCCGCGGTGCGGTTCTCGGCCACCCTCAGCGCCTCGGTCATCGTCGATGCGATGTAGGCCTCGCGCGACACGGCGGTGCGGTAGGCCCACGCCCGGCCTTGCCGCCGCCGCCGCAGCAAACCCTTCTCGTGCAGCCGGCTCATGACGGTCATCACGGTCGTGTACGCCAGGTCGTCGGCAAGAAGGGGAAGGACGTCTCTCACCTGCATGAATTGCTCAGGACGCTCCCACAGTACCTGCATGATCTTCACCTCGAGCGAGCCGAGTTGAAGAGACCGTCCGCTGTCAGCCATCGGCGCCTCTCGCCGTGCCGCATCCTGCACTCACCACTATGGTCTATCGTAGACCACGATGACCGCTTGGTGCCGGCTCCGGGTCCGGCTGGCCTGTATTGACTGAGGCAGAGTATGCAGCTCATTGGTGGAAGATCGTTTATCGGCCTGGCCGTGGCCGTCCTGCTGGTGGCGTGTGGAACGGGCGATCAGGCAGCGCCGCAACAGGAGCCTGGCGTCGTCCACGTCCACGCGCTGGCCGTCGACCCCAGGGACGAGCGCGGCCTCTACGTGGCCACCCATACCGGGCTGTTCCACATGGACGCGGCCGGGACGGCCCAGCGAGTTGGTGAGCACTACCACGACCTCATGGGTTTCACTGTCGCCGGGCCGGGCGACTTCATCGCCAGTGGCCATCCGGACCTGCAGACCGACCAGCTCCGCGCCCCCGGCAAGCCACCGCTGCTCGGGTTGGTGCACAGCACCGACGGGGGCGCGAACTGGCAGCCGCTGTCGTTGCTGGGCGAGGTCGACTTCCACAGCCTGCAGGCCGCACACGACCTGGTCTATGGGTACGACTCGACCGGCCAGACCTTCATGGTCAGCAACGACCGCACGACCTGGGAGAAAAGGTCCAGCCTTGCGCTGGTCGACTTCGCGGTCAGCCCCGACGATCCCGACCTTGTCGTCGCCTCGACTCCGAACAATCTCGTACGAAGCAGCGACGGCGGCCGAACGTGGCAGCCGGCCGCGGACGCGCCGCCGGCGATCCTGGACTGGAGCAGCAGCGGCCTGTACCGCGTTGTCGGGGACGGGGCCGTCGCGATCAGCACGGACGCCGGCGCGACCTGGCAGTCCCGCGGGTGGATCGGCGGCTCGCCGGAGGCCTTGCTCGCCCGCGACGACCTCCTCCTCGCGGCCGCGGCTGACCGCGGCATCGTCGAGTCCCGTGACGGCGGCCAGACCTGGGAGCTGCGCGTCAAGACCGGCGGCTCGGGCGATCAGTGACCCTCATCGGCCGACCACATCGGATCCCGTGGAGGCGCACCGATCTCCCTGTGTTGCGAAATGCTCGGACGGTCCGTTTGGCGCGTGTTGAGGGCAGGCACGTCGATGGTGGCTCACGCCGTCTACTCACTCTGCGGGGGTCACCGCACTGGTTCGGCGCCGCGGAGGATCAAGGCGGCGCACCAGGCGGGATAGCTGATCGGCAGATCGTGGCGGCCGTTGGGATGCAGGCGGGGTTGTCAAGCAGTCGAACCGGCGAGAAAGGACGCCGCCGCGGTCAGGAACAGGGACCAGGTCGTCCGCGGCGTCGGCCAGGATCATCGGCACACGCCGTGCGTCCAGACTGGCCATCGCCTCCCGCCAGCTTGGCTCCCGGATGATGCCGTTCATGCCACCCAGGTAGGCGGGCCAGGTGTGCAGCACCCTTGGCGGGCCAGCGGCACCGGCCGCTGGGGAGAGATTGCCACCGCGACCCAATGCGCGAGGCTGCGCAAGCGGCACATGGCCTCGCAAGCCGCTGCCGCGAGTGGCGACTCCAGCGCGAAAATCGTTCTGTCAGCCCCATGTGACGGATGTGGCCGTCGGCCTCGGCGAGGTGCTCGTATAGCGGCCCGCAGAACAGGACGACGCGTCGAGTTTCCGAGCGCCGGGCGGCCCAGTGCAGCGCGAGGACAGCGCCCATCGAGTGGCCGGGCCACGGTGAGCGGCAAATCCTGGACACTGAGCTCGGTCACCATCCGGTCGAGCGCCGCAAGATGCGCGTCCAAGCCGAAATCGACGCGGCGGGCGTCCATCGATCGCCCGAAGCCGAGCAGGTCGGGGATCACGAGTCGTCCTCGTGTCACCCAGCGCGGCGGCTTGATCAGCCCGCCATCCCGCGAGCCACGCACACATGGCCTTCGGACTGCGGAGCGAGGTCAAGGGCCTGATCGAGTAGCGCCCGTGTCCGCTGAGGATCGCCTCCCCTCCCGCCACGCAGCGCAGACGAGAACAGGTAGCTGGCTGCGCCCAACGTCTGCGCGTACAAGCCGGGATCGGCGATTTCCTCGGCGAGCTTCTGGGCTATCGCCACGTAGCCATAGGCGGCAGTCCACTGCCCGGCGTTATAGGCGACGAGCGCACTTTGCGTATGCGCAGCGATCGCGACCGTGGACAGGCGCCCGCGCTCATCCGGGGTCATGGGCTCGTGCAACAGCGCGAGCACGATGTCGGCGTAGCTGGACACCACAGGCAGCAGCACCCGCGAATCAGCCGTTCGATACAACCCAGCAAGTACGGAGAACCACTGTTCGTGACTGGTCACGAGGCCGACGTCCACGGGTCCCGCACGATCGCTCGTGACGCGCGCTACCGCCTGGCCGACGCCGTCGACGGATGCCACTCCGAGTAACGCGAGCAGACCCGCGGTGATCTGTCGCCGGTCCGTGTCGTCCCCTTCCAAGTCGTCAATGCACAAGTCTAGCGGGGCTTCGCCCCGGCCCGACGAGGCGTGGACGGTAACGGCGGCGGCGCGCCAAGTCGGCGGCTGTT
>JBOGED010000238.1:0-4281 GCA_050743625.1 Egibacteraceae bacterium
TCGCCAACGATGTCTGGCGGCTCAAGTCGCTTCAATGGGACGCCCAGACATCGATGCTCAAGACCCTGGCGGCAAAGCACAAGTCCACGGTGGGGAAGATGGCAGCCAAGCACAGAGCCAAGACCCAAACACCGCAAGGACTGCGCACGTGCATCGAAGCCCGAGTTGAACGGCCCGGCAAGCCAGCACTGGTCGCACGGTTCGGCGGGATACCGCTTACACGGAACAAGGACACGGTCCTCGTCGACCATGTCCCCAAACAACTCACCTACCCCCGAAAGGAGCTGGTCGCCCGGCTCCTGACGAGGCGGTGCGAACTCTGCGGAGAACCAGGCAAGGTGCTCGTACACCAAGTCCGGAAACTCGCGAGTCTCGGCAAGCCCAACACAGGCCAGCCCGCATGGGCGGCGCTCATGGCCAGGAAACGGCGCAAGACCCTCGTGGTCTGCCGTCCCTGCCACGACGCCATCCACGGGGGCCCCGCCGCCAACACGGCATAGATCACTGGAGAGCCACGTGCATCGAAAGATGCCCGCGTGGTTCGGGGGGAAGCTACGCGGAAAAGGACCTGTCCAGCAGGCACCTCGCCGCGTAGCTCACCCTGTGGAAAGCGGCCTGGAGCTTTTTCGCCGAAGGCGAGGTCGCCGCCGAGGGATGGGTCGCCACGCACGCCCTACGCATCCTGGAAGGCGGCTCGAGCGTCGTCGCCGCGGCGATCAGGCGCAAGGCCACCACCAACAACCTCTCCCCCGACAAACGCAAGGGGGCAGACACCTGCGCTGACTACCTCATCTCGAAAGGCCCGTACCTGAACTACGCCCATGCGCTGTCATCAGGCTGGCCGATCGCCACGGGCATCATCGAGGGAGCGTGCCGCCACCTGGTCAAGGACCGCATGGACATCACTGGCGCACGCTGGGGACTACCCGGTGCAGAAGCAATCCTCACGCTGCGCGCGCTCATCAGCAACGGAGACTTCGACGACTACTGGACCTACCACCTCACACAAGAACACCAGCGTGTGCACCGCTCGCGTTACCTGGGTGGACAGATACCCGCAGCAGCAATGGCCGCCTAACCCAGCTCACTCCAGAAGAGCCGCACCCTATAAATTTTGCATACATGTTTCAATCCCCTGATTGGCGGGGTGAGGGTTGGGACCGACCCTGGGGAGGTGCGGGGGGAGGATAGCATGGCTGGTCAGGGGGGTAGAGGGGTGGGCGTGGCTGGCGTGTGCGGGGGTGGGGATGTCGCAAACCGAAATCTGCGCGGAGAGGGCGGGGGTTTGCGACACCGGTGTCGTTGTGGACTTGTCAAGGGGCGTTGGTCGGGGGTGGCGGGCAGATTGTAGAGGACCCGGGGGCGGGCGCGGCGCGGAGGCTGAAGAGGGGAGGGAGCGTGGCTATCGGCGAGGTGTGGGAGGTCCCGGGCGGGAGACGCGATTGCTCGGCAGCGGCACGTACGGGGTCAGGGGATGTGCCAGCCTGGCTGGTAGGGGCCGCCGTGGCCCCACTCGTAGAAGGTCAGTGGTCCCGCCTGGTTGCACCACCAGCCGATCAGTACCGCGAGCGCAGATGGGCCGTTGAAGAGGAGCGCGATCTCCCGTGCGCCGACCTCGCCCCGGACCTTGGTCATCCGCTCACGCACCTGGCGGGCCCACGCGTTCGCGTGCGCCGCGTCGGGAACCGAGCACTGTGCGGGGCCAGCGGGAGGCTCGAAGCGCAGGTGCGCGCGGAACCGCCGGTCCCGTAGCTTGGCGAACTCCCGCACATCGGTCCTCACGTGATCGGTGATCGACACCTCGACGGCTAGCTCGGAGCCCTCGTGGTCCCCGTACTCAACGGCGCTCTCGACCAGCTCAACCGCGCCGCCGGCCGAGTCGTCCGCCGCCCACACCTCGCCGTACTGGTCGACGAGGGGGACCACACCGGTCGGGCGACGGAGCTCGTAGCCGAAGGCGAACGCCACGCTGAGGCGGGTCTTCAAGGCCAAGGAAACATGCCCGCCAGCGGCGCGCAGCGGCTCCAACGAGCTGGCCAGCGCCGCTTTCAGCTCGGCCCGCTCGTCCTCACCCGGGACGGCCTCGCCGTTGCGGTAGGCCCCCGACCAGTCGAACGCCAACACGCAGTCGTCACGAGGGTCGGGAGGAGCGAAGGTCACGGCCTGGACCTGCGGCACGGCCGACCGGTCCCACACACGCTCGAGGTGCGCTCGCACGACCGCCGTGGCGACCCGCCGGGCAAGCGCCGCCGTATCCTCGCCCGACTTGGGGACCACCCCCGGGTAGCCGTGGATCGACCGGCCGGTCTCGTCGAACACCGCTCCCGCCGCCTCCTCTACCCCCATGTCCACAAAGACGGGCACGATGCCGAGGCGCTGGCCCTGGGCCGCGTCCAGCATCGCCGGCAGCTCGACGCGCATCACGTAGGTGGGGCCGAGCGCCTGACGCGTCAGCCACAGGACCGCCACACTGCACTCGGCCACCAGCGTCTCGCGGATCACCTCCTCCGTCTCCCCCGATCCCGGGCACAGGCTGGTGACGTCCCGCCACGGCAGGGCACCCGCGCGCCGCAGCGCCTGCTCCAGCTCGCTGACCGCCGCCGCGTCGGTGCGCCGGTAGCTGAGGAACACCCGTTTCATTGCTCGCCCCCGATCACATGCGCCCCGACGTCGAGTACCACCGAGCCGGCGTCGAAGTAGCCGTACCCGCTCGCTGTGGACGCTCCCAGGCCCTCCTCGGTCATCGCGGTCCGCAGCAGCCGGAGCGCGGAGGCCACAAGCTCACCGGGTACCGACGGGGAGACCCCGGCGAGCAAGAACCGGAAGCGCACACCCGCGGGGACGACCAGGAACGGCAGGGGGACCGGCGACTCGGTCGGCAGCGGCTCGGCCAGGTCACCCTCGTAGTAGCGCTTGTGATGCACGGTCGCGACATCCACCTCCAGCACCGGCGACGGGTTGATGCTGGGCACCGGGACCGCGTCGAAGAACGCCACGAGCCCTGGCTCATCGGACTCCAAAGAGCCCGGGGCCCCGCCGAAGATCCGATCCAGATCGGGCTCGCCGATGCGCAGGGCCTCGGCCCGGGCAGCGCCTTTCAACGAGCTGCCCGGAATGTAGGGATAGCCGTACACCGGGTGGACGAGCGTCGCATTGACCTCGGGCAACCCACCGCCCGACCCAGTGATCAGCCGGGTGGCGCAGCGCGCGATGAACGAGACGACCGGCACACCGCCACGCTCGAGGTCAGCGGCGAGGCGGCGCAGCCGCAGGTTCACCTTGCCGAGGATCGTCGCTTGATACCTCGCGGCGCGGTCGAACGCCACCCCGGCGCACTTCCCGCGCTTGTCGACGCGCTCGTCAGCGGGGTCGAGCTTCGGGAGCAACCGGCCCAGGACGAGGGCGGGATGGGTCACGCGCGTGGCGTCCGCGCTCACCAGGTCGGCCAGGCTCATGCTCCCCACTCCGGGCGGTTGGCGGCCAGTTTCGTGAACCGCTTCAGGTAGCTGAGCAGCTCCAACGCGTCGTTGGACAGCACGCGGTAGACAGGCGCCGCCTGCTCGACCAGGAAGTCCGGCAGCACGGTCGTGATCTGCTGGCGCCTCGGGTTGGTCTCGTGCCCCAGCCACCCGGCGACGACCTTGTCGTGCAACCACGTGCTGTCGTCGTCTCTGCGGGCCAGCCAGTACAGGCTCGCCTGCAGCAGCCCGAAGCTCGCGACGGCCGACGCCGCGCCGGCGACGGCGCTCGCGAGCTGCTTGCGTTTGTCCTGGTCACTGCCGAGCTCCACGACGCGCTGCCGAGCCTCGTCGCGGGCGAACACCGCCACGGGGCCGATCATGCCGCCGCCACCGGCAGGATCGCGTGGCGCAGCACTCCCCGACCGATGGTCTCGTCGCCACCGACGGTCACGACCGCCGGCAGCGCGGTGGCTAACCGGCCGAGCCCGCCGTTGTCGGCGTTGAGGCCGGCCCACAGGATCACGTCGGCCGGCAGCACCTCCTCGGTGAGCAGCGCACCGGCCTTCACGGTCTTCTTGCCCTCCTCCAGCTGCACCCGGGTGACGACCACGGCGGGGCTCACGAAGCTTCTGAACTGGTCGTCGCTCACGAGCACCGTCTGGGACGCCAGCGCGTTGGCCCAGTATGCGAAGTCCTTCCCCGGCAGCAGCGCCTGGGCGACCCATTGGCCGACCGCGCGCAGCTCCTCGCTCTCGGTCGCGGCGAGCGTGTACTCGCCGAGGGCGACGACCTGCTGGCCGGAGCCAACGCCGAACCGCAG
>JBOGED010000239.1:0-2022 GCA_050743625.1 Egibacteraceae bacterium
GCTCAACGCCGCCCGCAAACTCGCCGTGATCCCCAAAGGCTTCCATCAACCGTTGACCGATATCCGCCGGGATACCCCACTGGGCGCCACGCTGCAGCGAGAGCTCGAAGAGGAGCTTTTCGGACGCGACGACATCGACAACACCGTCACCGATCAACGGCGCGCCGACCCGATGCACCCGAGCCAGCTGTCCGAGCCTATGCGCTGGCTGACCAGCGTTCCCGATGCGCTGCGCATGGAATGCACCGGATTCGGGCTAAATCTGGTCAGTGGAAACTACGAGTTCGCTTCCTTGATCGTCATCGATGATGAGGAGTTCTGGGCACAGTGGGGCGGTCAGGTCGAGGCGAACTGGGAGTCATCGAGCCTGCGCCTCTACTCCAGCATGGACAGCAGCTTACTGACCGAACTCATCTCAGATGTAGCCTGGAGCGACGAAGGGTTGTTTGCACTACTGCAAGGACTTCGGCGGCTCTCACAGATTGGTGGACACCGGGTGAGTCTGCCGACGATCGACTGGGAGATACGGGCGTGAGCACTGACTGGCACATGGGGAACGCCGACGACGACGGACGGCGCACCCGAGGTTGGCTGCTCGGCCATTTCATCGACAGTTCCGAAGGGGTGCGGTCAACGAACGACGTAGAAATCAAGTGGGGAATCCACCGTGCCGGCGAGAAGCGGCCCGAGTGGACGAGTGACGATCAACGAACAACCCTGGTTCTCCTGGTGGAGGGTAATTTCGTCGTGAACCTCACCGAGGGCAGCGCTGAGCTTACCCGGCAAGGCGATTACGCCGTGTGGGGACCAGGAATCGACCACTCGTGGGAAGCCAAAGAGAACTCCGTGGTCATCACCGTTCGCTGGCCATCATCGACTAGTTGACGACTCGCACTTACTCGGCGGCCGGCAGGTTCACGCGCTTACCGCCCAGCTCTTTGAGCCGACGAAGTCCCAGCAGGAGCGCGAACAATCCTTCCATTGCTCCAGCAATCGTCAGCGACCAACTCGGCGAGTAGCGCACGGTCAAGACTGGAGTACAGGCGCAGGCCAGCGGATTCCCAGTTGGCTTCGATGTGACCACCATACCGATACCAGAATTCCTCATCGTCGATGACGACCAAAGAAGCGAACTCGTAGTTCCCACTGACCAGATTCAGCCCAAATCCCGTGCACTCCATCCTCAGCGCATCGGGCACCCCCGTCAGCCAGCGCATCGGCTCGGACAACCGGCTCGGATGCATGGGAGCAGCGGCAATATGTCGCGCGACTGTCGTGTCGATATCGCTTCGACCGAACAGCTCTTCTTCCATCTCCCGCCGCAGCGTGGCACCGACCTGCGCATCAGCTCGATAGTCGGCAAGCGGCTTGTGGAAGCCTTTCGGGATAACCGCCAGTTGACGTGCGGCGTTGAGGACATGCCCGGAACGCTCCTGTACCAGCAGAACGTAATCCGCTGCGCCGCGATACGGATCAGCAGGCCGCGCGATCGCACACAATGCGACCACACCGCCCGCGCACAAACGGCTAGATATATCCAGCACTGAGCCAAGATCGGGAAGATACCGATCTCGCAGCAGCAGTGATCCTGGCCTCGGCGCGACGTCGGCGACTATCGCATCGAGCAGCTCACCTTCGAGTAGATCCATGGTCAGTGCGTATTCCACGAACCGCGCCAGCCCGACCTCACCGCCTATCGCACCGCGCCGAATATCAAGGTCCAGCAATCGGTAAATCGGCGCATTAGCGAGCCGCACATCCAATGTCACAACCTCGATAAGTCGACGCACGGCGTGCTTCGCAGCGAAATCATCTACTTCCCCCGGCCAGTCGGCCGGTGACCCCGCCAGCACTAAGCGCTCATGCTCGGGTGTCAATGGACACGCTAAATCCAGCCATTCCGATCGAGTGGCAATGCTGGTCTGGATATTTCGGGCGTCGAAACGCGCTCGGTACGCACCAACGCCCTGGATATCAGGATCGCCATAATAGTCTGACAACGCCTGCGCCACATCAGCCCTA
>JBOGED010000240.1:0-3038 GCA_050743625.1 Egibacteraceae bacterium
GTCGAGGGCGAGGATGCGCTCGGCGGGGCGCAACGGGTCCAGGGCGTGGGAGGCGCGGCGGTAGGTGCGGACCAAGGGGGCGGCGGGGCCGGTGCCGCCGGTCAACGGGAGGACCGCGAGGAGAGCGTCGGGATCGGCGGACTCCAGGTAGCCGGGCTCCAGGGCCAGGTCGTCGAGGCGGTCCGCCAGCGTGGCGTGGCGGGGCAGGATGCGCCGCAGGTACGGGTCCGGGACAGCCCAGCCGCCGTCCCGGCCGGCCTCCACCAGCGCGTCCGTGACGCGCGCGTGCACCTGCGCCGCTGTGGAGCCGGCGGTCAGCGTGACCTCGCGGAGGTGGGCGCGGAACTGCTCGTGGTAGAGGCGGTAGACCGCCCAACCGTCGACCTGCGCCTCGGTGACGTGACCACCAGCCAGGGTGAGCAGGGTCGTGACGTCGTCGTCTTGATACCGCCGGCCGGTCACGGCCTGCGCCATCGGTAGGATCAGGCGGCGGGGGATGCCTTGGCCCTCGTCCCAGGCCAGCGCCTCGAGCAGGTCGCGGAGCAGCCGCTCGACCCCTTGGCCGTGGCGTGCGCCGTAGGCGGCCAGGTCGGCCTCGAACGCCGCGTCCAACCCTTGCGGCAATGCAGCTTCCCATCCTGGCCGGGTCACGTCCAGCTGCGGACTTGCGGCCAGCGTCTTGGTGATCACCCGCGCGATCAGGAAACTGGTGCCGCTCACCCCGGCAACCGCGCGCGCCACCTCTGCTGCCAGGTCCGGCTGAGGTGCGTAGGACGATCCCCCAACGCGTAGCAGCCGCGCACAGGCGTACTCCTCGACGTCCGCCAGGCCGTGGGGAGCGTGGTCGAGGTTCACGAGGCGATCGCCGGGCAAAGGCGCCCAGTCGACGACTCCCGGCCGGGTGCCGATCAGGAGCTTCACGCCCGGGCGGCGGGTCAGCGGCATGACGATCTCGTCGATCATCCGCCGCCCGTGCCCTCGGGCGGCCTCGTCGAGCGCGTCGAGGGCGATCGTGAACCCACCCGCCCGCGCCCCAGCCCTCTCGTCAACAGCGGCGAACAGGTCGCTGACCTCCCGCGCCGCCGGCACCTCCAGCTGCTCGGCGAGGAACCGCAGCAGGTCGTTGACGTCCCGCTCACGCGCGTGGAACGCCAACCCCACGTCACCCAACCCCGGCACCGTCCCGTCGGCGGCGCCGGCCAACACCCCGGCGGCTTCCGCCTGCCCCCGATAGGCCGGCACCGACAGCGTGATCACTCGGCCGAGGATGGCCGACTTGCCGGTCCCCGCGCTGCCGGTCACCACCAGCAGCGGGTCGCCGGCCAGCCGCAGCCACTCACAGATCCGCGTCAACGCATCGACGCGGCCGGTGAAGAACCATCCGGCCTCGCCGGCCTCGATGCCGGCGGCTTTGGGCAGGAAGTGCGCCTCGTCCAGCGCCTCGGCGACCGCCGTCTCGACGTAGAGCGGGTTGGGGAAGCACTCGCCGAGACGGTAGCCGCCGGTGCTCTGCATCCCCGCGCCGACTCCAGGGTGGTGCTCTTCTAGCTTGGCCATGACGGCGTCGAGGTCGAGGAACTGCTGGCGGCGGCTCCACCAGCGCTGCGCTGGGCCCTGGCGTAGCACGGCGGTGAGCGCGGTGGTGAACGCCCCGGCCTGGACCTCGTCGAGGGCGTTGGCGGCGCTCAAGAGCGCGAACCGGCCGTCGCGCATCCTGCCCACGACCTGGTTCAGCTGGCTGGTCAGGATCTGGGCGACTTGGTAGGCGTAGCAGGCGTCCACGACGACGACCCACCGCTGGAAGGGCCGGTCGGCGAGGTCCTCGGCTAACGCGCTGGCGGACACCCAGTCGTCAGGGTGGCCAGACGCCAGCAACCGCGGCTTGGTCCCGCCCAGCTCGCAGTGCCCGGTCCACAACAGCAGGCCGGTCCCGGCACCACCCCAACCGCGCAGCGAGCGCTGGATCTGCTCCCCGGTTGGGCCGCCGACCAGCGCGGCGTGGACCGTCGCGTGCGAGGAGCCGTCGAACAGCGCGCCGAAGTCCTTCGCCGCGGTGGCGACCGCCGGGCGGTTCTTCCGGCTGTCGGCATACTCCGCCACAGCGACGATCAGCACGGAGCTCCTGTCGTCCCCCACACATGGGAGTATAGGAACGGGTGCCTGACGTGGCGGAGACCGCTTCAGCCGGCGAGCCGCAGCGCCAACGCGGCCTCGGCCTGGCGGGCGCAGGCGACGAGGAAGAGGTCGAGGGGGAGGGTGCCGACCCCGGACGCCGACTGGCCCGGATGGATGAGCGGGGCGTGGGGAGCGACGAGATAGCAGCGGCCCTGGAACCGGCGATATCGCTCCGTGAGCGCGACAAGGCCGGTCCGGTGGTGGTCGGCTGACGAGCCGATCTCGAACGCGAGCGGGACCTCGGGATGGTCGAGCACTAAGTCAACCTCGTGCTTGCCGTCACGCCAGTAGAGGAGCCGGACGCCGCTGTGGACAGCCAGCGAATGGAGGGTCGCGGCGACGAGGTTCTCCAAGAGCATGCCGAGCTCGACCGGGTTGTCGAGTGGAGCCAGGCCACGCTGCAAGGCCGCGTTGCGGATGGCGCCATCGACGAAGTACAGCTTGCGCCCGCGCTTCTGGACGCTGGCCTCACGGCCGGAGTAGTTCGGCAACGTGAACACCAAGAACGTCGTCTCCAGGTACGACAGGTACTTGTCGAACGTCGGTTGCGACAGCCCGTCCAGCTCTCGGCACAGCTGCGTCGGGGACAGCAGCCCGGTCACCCGGCCGGCGAGCACGTACAACAGCCGTTCGAGCATCATCGGGTTGTCGACGCCGAAGGACTGGGGGATGTCCTTGTAGATGGCTCGCTCGACGGCGTCGTTGCGCAGAACCTGCTGCGACTCGAGTAGCCGTTCCCGCTCGTCGCCCGCGTCGTCGGGTCCCTGGAAGCGCGTGTTGGTGAGTAGCTCGGGGAACCCACCCACGAGCAGGAAGCGACGGCGTCTCGCCTCGAGCCCTGCCCCGCCGGGCAGCCGCCTAGG
>JBOGED010000241.1:0-4192 GCA_050743625.1 Egibacteraceae bacterium
TCGAGGGGCTTGTCGAGGCCAGACAGGGGTCTGGGACGTTCGTGCGTGCGCAGCCGACGCTGTCCCGACGCGCTCGGGATCGGTATGCCCGCGCGAGGGCGACGGGACGCTTATACCTGCCGGACGAGCGCGCGGAGATCCTGTTCGCCGGGATCGTGCAAGCACCTGACGATGTGGCGATCGCATTGGGCCTGGAGTCGGGCGCCCAGGCCATCCGCCGGCAACGGGTCATCTATGCGTCCGAGCTGCCGGTCGAGGTCTCGACGTCCTGGTTCTCGGCCACTCTTGCCGAGACTGCGCCGCTGCTGGCCGAGCGCAAGCCTCTCGGGGGGCAGGGCACGCTGGCTTATATCGAGGAGCGCACCGGCCGGAAAGGGCACGTCGGGCGGGACCGGGTCAGCGCGCGACTCGCGACCTCAGAGGAGGTCACAGCGCTCCAACTCAGTGGCGAGCCATCGGCGGTCCTGCTGGTTCACCATCAGACCTACGACCACGACCGCGAGCCCATCGAGTTCGTCGAGGCCGTGTATCCGCCTGGCCAGTGGACCTTCGAGGAGGACTACCCCATCTGACGGTGCCTTTCGACGAGCCACACAGGTGGTCGGTAGTGCGAATGGGCCTCGTTCCGCAGCAGCGCGCAGAGGTGCTCCATCCCCTGGGGCGAGAGTTCGAGGATGTCACGAACCCGGCGAAGGCTGATGAAATCGATGCCGCGATCACGAGCGCCTGCCTCATACTCACAGAGGCGCGCGAGCGCTGCATCGAGATCTACATGGTCCGCGCGTTCCACTGATCTCAGCCTGTCAGCCTTCGCCCGTTCGTACTCCAACTCGGAGACGACGGACGCGCGGCGAAAGCAGTCCTCGACGGCCGCGAAGGAGGTCGTCGAGGACAGATCCCGGCCCAGCCGATTCGATTCGAGGGTCCTCGTGGGATCGACCTCGTACAAGTCGGCATGCTGCGACTCGACCGAGACGACGAGGCCTTGGTCACGGATCTCGGCCCGCCCGGCGTAGCCCATGGCGGCAAGCCACAGGAGCCCAGTGGTCTCGGACGGGTGCCGCTCGAACACCTCAGCGAAACCGGCCGCATCCTCGAAGGTGAGGCGCATGGACGGTGCGCCAGATCCAAGCGCCCCGCATCGTGACGCGGCCTGATCGAAGGACAGCTCGGCATCCAGTCCCAGGCCTGCTACCAGAAGAGTGGTGGAAACGGGGAGGTCGACCACCGCGGCCAGCACAAGGAAGTCGGCAAGCGGCGTTCGGAGCGTGGGCTCGTCCCCGCGAGCGAGAATGTCGCCGCCGACATCGACGACAATGACCTCGATGAGGCTAAGTACGTCGACGAGTTCTTCGAGTTGCACGCGCATCCCGACCGCGCCACGTCTGGGATCGAGAAGGAAGATCGGCCCGGCGAGGTCGACGGTGAGGCGCGGAAGGTGAGAGCGGACAGGCGTCCGCGGAGCGGTCGAGGGGGTGACGCGGTAGTTCCGCTCCCCTACCCGCTGTAAGCCCTCGAAGGCTGATGGGTCACGCGGTCCTGGCAGCGGGTCGACCTCTCGGCGCTCCCAGGCGTAGCTCGCGAAGTAGGCGGGGCCAGACACGCCGCGCCGCTGAAGCGCGCGCCAGATCATGGCGGCGGCGATCACGTCTCCCCCGCCGCCGGCACCAATGAGCAAGGTCCCCGTCATCTCGCGTATCAGCCTATAGCTGGGCGATTGAACCCTCCCCTCACCGGCCGTATAGCGGTCAGTGGAGTTGCCACTATAAATGGTAAGTGGTATTGTCCACATTAGCAGTGCCAATCACCTGCCAGGTGAGCGGCGTGGCAATGGGGGGATGGGGGATGGCCAACCTGACAGCAATAGCGCCGTCGGCGCCTCGTGGCGCTCAACGGCGCTCGTGGTTGTCGATCGAGGACTTCTGCGAGGAGCTTGGCGTTCCGAAGTCGACGGCGTACAAGTGGTCGTGCGCGGGGACGGCGTCGGGCAAGTTCCCGCGGTGCCGGAAGCTGCCGAACGGATCGATTCGGATCCGACGCGACTGGTTCGAGGAGTGGCTCGATGGCCTCGACCCCAGCTAGTCGGAGCGCCCGACCGACCGCGCTGTGGCGTCCAACTCGATTCCAACTCTGGGGCGTGTACCGACGAGAGCGCCAGCCACGAGCGCGCGCCGAGGACAGCGCGAACCGCCGACGGGCGAGCGCGGTGAGCTACGACATCCGCTTCCAGGTGGACGGGCATCAATTCAGCGTCGGCTTCGAGAAGAAGGGCTGGGCGGACTCGTTCGCGGACAAGCTCCAGGAGCACTTCGCCAACGGCTGCCTCTTTGACCCGGCGGCGCGGCGCTTCGTCCTCCCGGACGAGTCCACAGCCCAAGGCCCCACCTTCTTCGAGTTCACGCGCGAGTACGTCCAGCGCAAATGGCCGACCTGGCAGCCGTCGAGCCGGCGGAACAACCAGCGGGACCTCGCACGCTCCGTACTCCACCTGCTGGACCCCGCGTCGCCGCACCTCGAAGGCGACAAGCTTGTCGAAGCGGACGGGTTCCTCCGGCGTGCCGCTCTCGTCGTGCCAACGCCGGACAAGCTGTCGGCCGAGGAGGATGAGTGGGAAGCTTTCTTCGCGCGCTGGTCGCTTCCGCTGCGGTCGATCGATGACGGGCATCTCCACGCATTTCTCGAGCGAGTGCGGACAACCGGTACGGACGGGTCGCCGCGTCCCATCGCGCCGACCACGCTCGACGCGACGCGGCGAGCGGTACGCGCGGCGTTCCGGAGCGCGCAGAAGCGGCGGTTGATCGACTGGAACCCGTGGGACGGCGTGGACTGGAAGCTCCCCACGGGCGAGGACGACCTGCGAACAGAACTCGTCATGGACCCCGCCCAGGTCCTCACGCTCGCCGAGGCATGCGGCCAGATCCATCCGCGCTACGCGTGCTTCGTGCTCGTCCAAGGGTTCTGTGGGCTGCGGCCAGGCGAGGCGCGAGACGTTCGCCGGCGCGACTTCGACCTGAGCCAGGCGCCTGCCACAGTGTCCGCGGGCGGCCAGCACTCCGACCTGCCCGAGCGGTTCTTCATGGAGGGTGAGACCCGGCGGCGGCCACTGAAGGGGCGAGGCCGTCGCGTCAGCAGACCCGTGCCGATCCCCGCAGCGTTCGCGCCGCGCTTCGCCGAGCACCTCGAGCGCTGGGTGGAGGGCAAGCCAGACGCCCTTGCCTTCACGACGCCGCGAGGGCGTCGGATCAACACGTCGAACTTTCACCGCGATGTGTGGGCACCAGCGCGGGAGCGTGTCTTCCCAGAAGGCAGCCCGCTCCGCGAGGTTCGGCGGCACGACCTGCGGCACTCGGCGATCACGTCGTGGCTGAACTCAGGCGTGCTGCTGAAGACGGCGCAGCGGTGGAGCGGGCACCGGACCGCATCGGTCCTGCTCGATACGTACCTCGGCGTGATGCGTGATGACGCGGTCGTCTCGCTCGCACGCGTCGAGACGGCGCTCGACGCGGCGCTCCAGGACCCGGCCGCTTCGCGGGCTGATCGCGGCGCTCATGGAAACGAGGGACAAGAGGAGGTCAACGGTGGCAACGAGTGACGCTCGTCACAGCGATGTGTTTCCGCAGGTAGACAACCAGATTAAGGTGAACAGCGAGGCCGGCGGCGAGTGGGCCCGGCAGGGATCGAACCTGCGACCAACCACTTATGAGGAGGCTGCTCTGACCACTGAGCTACGGGCCCGGCGTGATGCAGGGTAGCGCCTGGGCGGGGCTGTGGGGGCAGAATGCCCAAGTCATCTTGTTGGGACGGCAGGGGCGCCGTGATGGCGTGCGGCGTACGCTACCCGCTGATCGGGGTCTGCGGGGTGAGGAGGAGGGGCGTCATGCGTCGTACGACTATGACCTTGCCCATCATTGGGGCGGTTCGGGCGGGCTGATGGCGGCCAAGGTGGGCCGGTTCTTTTGGCAAGGGGGGTGCGCAGATTGACAAGGACCGGCTGGGAGGGGATTGCCGGTATTACGGCTGCGTGCCGAGTATGCCTGAATCCACCGCTGGCGCTGGGGGCACGTCGTCGACCTGTGAACATGCAGCATTTGCGCGCCCACGCGCAAATGCTGCCAGCTACTGGCCGATCCGTGGGATGCCCGCTGCTGGACCCCTAGAAATTGCGCGTTGGCGCGCATTTCCTGGTGGATTC
>JBOGED010000242.1:0-2879 GCA_050743625.1 Egibacteraceae bacterium
CTACCGGGAGCGCAGCGCGGAAGACGTCGCGGGCTTCGCCGGAGAAGAGGCTCCACGCGACGATCAGGTCGCATGCGGGATCGCCCACGCCGAGGCCTCCGAAGTCGATGACCGCGCTCAGTCGCCCTGTTGGGTCAGCAGGTTCCCAGGTGACAGGTCTGGAGTGGATCCAGGCGGGTGAGCCGTGCCACGGTGGTGCCTGAAGGGCTGTTTCCCACACCACGGTCACCGCGTCGGTATCGAGCGTGCGGTGCAGGGTCGCGATGGCGTCGCGGGTGAGACGGTCTCGCGTTGTCAGCGGCGCTCCCCGGAAGAAGTTGTGCCGCCCGGGGGGCGGCCCGCCAGCGGGATCGATCCGCTGCAGGGACGCCACGAATTGAGCGAGCGCGGTCGCAGCCTGGCGCGGATCGGCGATGCGCTCGATGGTCGCGTTCTCGCCTTCGAGCCACCGGTAGACGGACCAATGCCAGGGGTAGCCCTCACCGGGTGTCCCCTTCCCGAGCGGCACGGGGATGGCAAGCGGCAGGTGCGGGGCGAGTCGCGGCAGCCACCGCTGCTCCTTCTCCACCTGCCCGGTGGCCCCGGGGATGCGGGGTAATCGCACGGCCATGTGCTCGCCAAGCCGGTAGATCGCGTTGTCCGTCCCCGTGGAGGCCATCGACTCGACGGGCAGGTCCGCCCACTGCGGAAACTGCGCGGCAAGCAACCGGCGCACAAGAGGCACGTCGATGTCCACCTCGTCGGCATGCATCTTCTCAGCGGACATGCGCAGCCCGAAGATGAGAATCCGATAAACCGGGCAAACGTGCGGTCCCTTTTGGGTTAACACCCCAGTCGGGTGAGGGCACTTCGCCGTATTGTGCGCCAGCTACTCGATATACCGGGCTGACTCTGATCAGTGCAGGATTAGCCGTTACACGATCGTGCCGGCGCGGTCGACCGGCATCTCGTCGTAGGTTCGGCCGGCCAACTCGCGGCCACCCGCCTTTGGGGTCCGTCCGCCCCATTGCTTGAAGAAGAACGCGATTCCCGTTTCAGCGCACTGCCGTTGGATGTCGATGACCCATTCCTCTCGCATCGGCCGGGAGCGGGGTCCGCTCTCTCCACCGACGATCACCCAATCGATGGCGTCGAGCGACAGCGAGGGAAGTGGCCCGAGGAGCGGCTCGAGGGAAAGGAAGCGTATTGCCGCTGGCACACGGCGCAGATGATCCGCCCGCTCGGTGTAGTCGTCGGACTCCACCGACGTGCCGAGCCACAGATTGGGTGGCCATTGGAGTCGCGGGGCGACGCGAGCGGCGTGAAGCGGTCGTTTCGTCAACACCTGGTAGTGGTGTTGTGGGGTGTCCGCGATCACCGCGATGACGCGCTGCACGAACCACAGGGGAACTTTCGGGTGGAACAAGTCGCTCATCGAGTTGACGAACACGCGGCGCGGCCGGCGCCACTGCCGTGGGACGTCGAGTGCGTCCTCGTGGATCGCCAGTCCAAAGCCGGGTCCGCTCGTCCGCGGGTCACCGTCGGCTTGGTACTTGGGCTGACCCATCGCTTTGAGCCGCTTGGCCATGGTCATCGCATAGCAGTGGTCGCACCCGGGCGAGACGCGGTCGCAGCCCGTCGTCGGGTTCCAAACCGCATCAGTCCATTCGATCGCGGTGCCGGCCATCACGACTCCTTCCCGTAGGAGTGCATCCGTACCATCATGCGCGGTGGGTGTGACACGGCGCGACGCGTCAGCGTCACGGGCGGGCGAGGAGCTCGCCGTGGGGGATCATGAAGATGGCGTCGGGGTGGGTGGACCAGGTGCGCCAGGCGTCGGCGATGGTGGTGAGCTCCTCGCGGGTCGTGGCGCCGTAGGCGACGGCCTGCTCGGCGAAGGTGGAGGCGACGGCGCGCTCGGCCCACAGGTCGCCCCACCAGGCGCGGTCGGTGGGGGTCGCGTACGTCCACGTGGAGGTTGTGTAGGAGGCGTCGGCCAGGCCGGCCTGGTGGGCCCAACGCAACAGCCAGCGGCCCGCGTTCGCCTCCGCGCCATTGCGCCGGGTCACCTGCAGATAGATGGCGCGCCAGCGGTCGAGGCGCTCGTCGTCTGGCGCCCAGGCCATCGCCGAGTAGTCGCCGTCACGAGCGGCGACCAGGCCGCCAGGCTTGGCCAGGCGCGCCATCTCCCGCAACGCTCCCACGGGATCGGCGAGATGCTGGAGCACTTGATGCGCATGGACCACGTCGAACGAGCCGGGGTCCAAGCCCACCAACCGGAAATCGCCCTCCACGAACGAGACATTGCCAGCGCCGCGCCGCGAGGCGAGCGCGCGTGCCTCACCGAGGACGGATCCCACGATGTCGATGCCAATCACGGAGCCCGGCGCCACCAGCGCCGCGAGGTCCGCGGTGATACTCCCAGGGCCGCACCCCACGTCGAGGACACTCATCCCCGGCTCAAGAACGGACAGCAGGTACGCCGCCGAGTTCTCGGCGGTGCGCGAGCGGTGCGAGCGCAGGACCGAGTCGTGGTGGCCGTGCGTGTAGGTGTCCACCGGAGGCTCCATCGCAAGGTCACCCGAAGCCGAACCGGGGACGCTCGCGGTCCGGGTCGAACTCGGCGCGGACCTTCTCGTCCTTCTCGCGGACCTTCTCCGCCAGCTCGGCGCGGAACGCGTCGATGCGGGCGCGCAGCTCGCCGTCGCCCGCGCCGAGGATGCGGGCCGCCAGCAGGCCGGCGTTGCGGGCGCCGTCGACGGCGACACAGCCGACGGGCACGCCAGAGGGCATCTGCGCGATGGCGAGCAACGCGTCCAACCCGTCGAGGCGGGTGGCCGAGATCGGCACGCCGATGACCGGCAGCGACGTGACGGCGGCGACGACGCCCGGTAGGTGTG